>CAYQMC010000391.1:0-1501 GCA_964418285.1 uncultured Chryseobacterium sp. | reverse complement strand
ACTGGATGTATGGCGAGCAAAGTACCAAGCCGAAGATCTTCGCCATGACACCGGAGGCGGGCGAAGCGGGCGACGGATTCTGGCCACCAGCATCGCGCATCACCGACATCTGCCTGGTCAACGTGAGCCAGAACCTGAACATGGCGCACCTCTCCGGCGCTTACGCCTTGGCCACCGATCGCTCCCCATCGGTACTTTCCCTGGATGGAGGATACATACCCTTCGACCTGCTGCGTTTGGGCCAGGAGCCGGGCGACTTCGAAGTATCGTTGAACGTACTGGATGGTTCCGGAACCGCCGGCCCGGCGATCGCCTTCTCCGGGATGGACCTGTTGGAGCAGCGCATCGACTCCATCGCTTTCACGCTTTCGCCCGCTGTGCAGAACGGGGAACAAGTGCGTTTCGAACTCGTGGTCGACAACGGGGCATTCGGCTACCGCGATACCCTGACGAAGACGATCGGTACGGCCACCGTACTGCTCGCGGACGATGGGAGTTCGCTTGGCAACTGGCAGGGTGACTGGGGCATCAGCAACACCACGTGGTTCTCGCCCGGTTCTTCCATCACCGACAGCCCCTTCGGCAACTACACGGACAACACCAACTCCACCGTGACCCTGGCGCAGGACATCGATCTGAGCGATGCGACCGGCGCCACGCTCAGCTTCATGGCCAAGTGGGAGATCGAACCCGGATACGACTTCGTGCAGGTCTTGGCATCCGGGAACAACGGGGGCAGCTGGACCGCACTCTGCGGCAACTACACCAAGAGCGGATCCGAGTTCCAGGCCCAGGGCGAACCCCTGTTCGATGGCACACAGGCGAGTTGGGTATTGGAAGAAATGAGCTTGAACGACTACCTCGGTGGTACCGTGCGGATCCGGTTCGCATTGAATTCCGACGGCTTCGTGACCGGCGACGGCTTCTACTTCGACGACCTGAAAGTGAGCACCTCTGGAGGGACCACAACGGGTATCAGCGACCTATTCGGTGCTGGATCCGGCCTGTCCATCCAGCCGAATCCAGCGAACGACCACACCTTGGTGCGATACTCCCTTCCCGAAAGCAGCCCAGGCGCTACACTCGAGGTACGGGATGCGTTGGGAGCGTTGGTGCGCGTGGTCCCTGTGCAGCATGCCGCAGGCAGCACCGTATTGCGTACCGCCGATCTTGCGGCAGGCCTGTATACCTGCTCCTTGCGGACCCTGGCAGGGCCTGTTGGTCATGCACGGCTGGTCGTAGCGCGGCCATAGTGCTTCGGATCCAACGTGGCCTTAACGAAAAGACCACGTTGAAGGGTCGATCGCTTGATGATCGCGCTATGATCAGCTAAGGAGGTCGCGCGTGCTTTGGGGAAACAAAAATCACCCCATGCGGCGCCTTTCCATTCTGCCTGCTCTCTTGTGCTCAAACTTGCTCGTTGGGCAATTCGTGGACCGCGGACCTTACCTGCAAACGCCCACGGACAATAGCATCATCGTGATGTGGCGCACCGATATGA
>CAYQMC010000390.1:0-1509 GCA_964418285.1 uncultured Chryseobacterium sp. | reverse complement strand
CTCATGCTGGGCCACCGGCGCCCAGCTGTCCTGCGCGCCGCAGCCGATGCACAGCGGCACGTCGACCGAGGCCAGCACGTCGCCGGCCTCGGGGCGGTCGAGCAGCGCCTGGAGCTGCAGCGCGAAGATGTCGGCGCTGCGGCGCTCGAACATGTCGAGGATGGCGTCGACCAGCGCGCGGTCGCCGAGCCGGGCCGGGTGGACCATGCCCTGCACCCACTGCGTGGCCATGGCGCGCACGCCCTCGCGCCGCGCCAGCGCCAGCAGCGCCATGCGCTTGTCGCGCTCGGCCTCGCCCGCCGCGCCGGCGGGCCGCACGCCGCAGCCGGTGTCGAGCAGGGCCAGGCGCCGCACGCGCTGCGGCGCCCGGCGCCAGATTTCCAGGGCCACACGCCCGCCCATTGAATGCCCGGCCACGGCCAGGGGCCCGGGCACGGCCTGCAGGATCTGGTCGGCCATGGCCGCCAGGCTGCCGGCGGTGCCGTGATCGGCGATGTGCACGGTGTCCAGGCGAGCATCCGGCGTCTGCCGCAGCGCGGGCAGCACAGGCGTCCACACCGCGTGGTCGCACATCAGGCCCGGGATCAGCACCAGGGTGTCGTCGTGGGTCGTCATGACTTCAGGCTTCGCAGGAGGGAAGGACGCCGGCCCCGTCGGGACGGCGGGGTGGTTCAGCCGTACAGCACGTCGACCAGGCCCAGTGCCAGCACCGGCAGCGCCAGCAGCAGCACCACGCGCAACACGTCCCAGGCCAGGAAGGGGAACACGCCCTTGTAGGTCTCGACCATGGGCACGTCGCGTGCGAGGTTGTTGACCACGTAGACGTTCAGCCCCACCGGCGGCGCCACCAGCCCGATCGACACCGTCATCAGCATCAGCACGCCGAACCACAGCGCCTTGCCCTCGTAGGACAGGCCCCACAGGTCCAGCGCCATGATGGCCGGGAAGACCACGGGGATGGTCAGCAGCAGCATCGACAGCTCGTCCATCACGCAGCCCAGCGCCACGTACAGCAGCAGCACGGCCGCGACGATGGCGATGCCGGGCACCGGTAGCGCGGCCACGCCTTCGGCGATGTGGCGCGGCAGCTCGCTCAGGGCGAGCGAGGCGTTCATCATGTCGGCGCCGAGGAAGATCATGAAGACCATGGCGCTCGTCTCGGCGGTCGAGGTGAGCGCCTGGCGCAGGCCCGAACCGGTCAGCTCCCTGCGCAGCAGGCCCAGCAGCAGCGTCATCAGCGCGCCGACGCCCGCGCCCTCGGTCGGCGAGAACAGGCCGCCGTAGATGCCGCCGAAGACCACGCCGAAGGTCAGGGCGATCGGCCAGACGCCCGCCAGCGCCGTCCAGCGCTCGCGCCAGGGCACGCGTGCGCTGGGGGTGGCCAGGCCCGGGCGTGCGCGGCACACCAGCGCGACGACGGCCAGGTAGCCGGCCACGGCCAGCACCCCAGGCACCAGCGCGGCGGCGAAGAGCTTGGCGATGTTCTGTTCGGTCAGGATGGCGTAGACC
>CAYQMC010000389.1:0-1530 GCA_964418285.1 uncultured Chryseobacterium sp. | reverse complement strand
CACGCTTGGTTTACAGTATTTTACACTACGTAGCACGCATTGGCACAAGCCCGCCCCACATTTGACGTATCAACGCAAAAGCACCCATGATACGCACCCTGGAAGCCCCCGTACTTGCGCTCGTTCTTGGCGCTGTATTCCTTTCGGCGGAATGCGCTGTGATCGATGCCCCCGCACCCTCGACAGGTCTTCAGGGACCGGTGAGGACCTTCGACCCGCTGAGCCTGCCGAAGGACAGCACGACGCGCGAACCCTTCCTGGACCCCACCGCCTTGTTCTCCGATCAGGTCTATCTGGTGCGTCCGCTGGAAAAGGAGGCCGAAGGTAGCGAGCACAACGCCTGCCACGGCAGGCAGGCCCGTTTCGTAGGCGGCGAGCAGGCCCTGGTGGGCTATTTGAAGACCCGGGTGCTGCAGCATATCGCACCGGGCATCGGCTGGTTGAAGCCTCCGGTGCTGCATTTCCAGGTGGATGCCATGGGAGTGCCTACGCAGGTGGAACTGGTGAAGACATCGGGTAACGCCGACCTGGATGGGGCGCTCGTGCGGATCTTCAGCCAGATGCCGCAATGGATGCCGGCCACCGATGCGCAGGGCCGGGCGGTGGCACAGGCTTTCCAATTCATTGTTGGGCCGGGCGGATGTTAAGTAGAACCTGCTAACACGAACACCATGAAAACGAGCATGAACAGCACTACACCGGTTTTGGCGGCATTGTTTTCCATCGCCATCGGATGCCAGGGGCAGCCGGTTCCCGGGCCAGTGGGTGGTATGCCCATGGCCAGCGCGGCCACCGTTCCATTGCACCTGGACCTGAGCACCTACCTGAATGGATCGTACACGGAGATCGTCTACGACCTGGACTCCCGCTTCCTGCTAACGGTGACCAAGGAGCAGCTGCGCGCGGCGCGGTCGATCCACGACATCGTTCCGGGCCATCTGAAGCAGGAGCATGTCTCCTACTCCGCAGTGAGCATCCGGATCCTGGAAGACGATAAGTACACCGACCTGGTCGTTGTGGGCAGCGATCACGTGCTGAGTGCCGCGCAACTGGAACTCCTGCGCTCCCTGGACTATTCCAGCAATTTCATGATCCGCGCGGAATACAGCGAGACGAACCCGGCGAACGGATCGATCGGTCAGTACGACTTCACCCCACACCTTACGATCGTGCCCGAGCATGAAGCCGCGAACAGCCTGGGCAAGGAAGCGATGATCGCACACGTGCGGAACGGTACTTCGGCCTTCGCGTACGTGGTGGATGCCAAGGCGCTGCGCTCGGGTAAGGTGTATTTCACGGTGGCCAAGGACGGAGCCGTATCGGGTATCCGCCTATCGGAGAGCTCCGGCTACCCCCTGCTGGACGAGAAGGTGATGGAACTGGTGCACACCCTGCCCGGCAGCTGGACACCCGCCACCAACGCTGCGGGCGAAGCGGTGGAGCAGGTGTTCGTGTTCTCCTTCGGTGCGGTGGGTTGCTGAGGGGGGCGGGATGCGAATGCTACCCACATGCCGTCCCTGACGGGACTGG
>CAYQMC010000388.1:0-1540 GCA_964418285.1 uncultured Chryseobacterium sp. | reverse complement strand
GTGATCACCGAGCGCTTCAGCAAGATCGGATCAGCGCCCGACCTCACGACCGAAAAGCTCTACCACACCCTGCGCGCCACGGTGCTCTACCTGCGTCCGCGCCTGCCGGGTCGCGTGAAGATCGAGGTGCTTACACCGGAGAACACCGAGCTCGTGGTACCACTCAACCGTGCCCTCTTCAGCTGGGTCTTCGAGAATCTCATTCGCAACGCCATCGATGCCATGGAAGGCGAAGGCTCCATCACCTTGGAGATCATCCCCGAAGGCAGCGTGGTACACGTGGATGTTACCGATACCGGCAAAGGCATCCCGGCATCGCAGCACACCACGGTCTTCCGCCCCGGCTACACCTCCAAAAAACGTGGCTGGGGACTGGGCCTTTCGCTCAGCAAACGCATCATCGAGCAGTACCACAAGGGCAAGATCTTCGTGAAGAAGAGCGCGCCTGGAAAAGGCACCACGTTCCGGATCACCTTGGACCAGGGGGTGTTGGGGACGGCGTTGGTGAGCGAGTAGAACTAAGCAGGTGGCCGCGTGAAATGCACCATCGCAGAGGGCATAAGACGCAAAGGACGCAGAGGGTCAATGCTCGACCGAGTGTATGGCTAAGAGAGCAAACCCACTTCACGGTTCCGATGTCCATGCACAAATGGCCTCTGCGTCATCCGCGCACTCCGCGTCTCTGCGTTGATCTTCGCACAAGCTTTCTTGTCTGTCCTTAGCATGCCCGGCATCTACATCCATATACCCTTCTGCCGGAAAGCCTGTACCTACTGCGACTTCCACTTCAGCACCAGCACGCAAGCGAAGGAGCGGGTGCTGAACGCAATGGCGCTGGAGTTGGAACAGCGCGCGGCGGAACTGAGCGGGACGGTGGACACCATCTACTTCGGAGGGGGCACACCAAGCTTGTTGGAGCCTACAGAGATCGCGCGGTTCATGCGGGACATCCATGCTCGCTCCGCTGTTGCACCCGATGCTGAAGTGACCTTGGAGGCCAATCCGGACGACATCACGGCTAAGCGGCTTGCGGCGTGGAAGGAGCTTGGCATCACGCGGTTAAGCCTCGGCACACAGAGCTTCCGCGAAGAACGACTGCGTTTCATGGGCCGTGCACACACGGCGGACCAGGCCTTGCGCAGCATCGAACTCATCGCCAAGGCGGGCTTTGCGTCCTGGACGATAGACCTGATCTACGGCCTTCCGCAGATGACGCTTGCCGAGTGGGACGAACAGCTGAGCATCGCACTGGACCACGGCATGCCGCACCTGAGCGCCTACTGCCTCACCGTGGAAGCAAAGACCGCACTCGCGCACCAAGTGGCCAAGGGTGCTGTACACATGCCCGAGGATGCCGACCAAAGCGCGCAGTTCGACCGCTTGATGGAGCGCATGGAACAGGCCGGACTGGTGCATTACGAGATCAGCAACTTCGGCCTGCCGGGCCATTTCTCGCGCCACAACACCAGCTATTGGGAAGGTGTGCATTACCTCGGCATCGGCCCTTCGGCACACAGCTACGATGGTGCCACACGCCGCT
>CAYQMC010000387.1:0-1549 GCA_964418285.1 uncultured Chryseobacterium sp. | reverse complement strand
ATCTGGCCGGCGCGTCGACCGCTCGCGGCGTGCCGTGCGGCGCTCATCGCCACGCTCTTGCCCGATCCCGGCGACGCCGAGAAGCGCAAGGCCCTGTGCGAACGCATCGGCGGGCGGGTCGTCAAAAAGGTCGAGAAGAAGAAGATGCCCGGCGGGCAAACCGTCGAGCGGGTGAAGGAGGAGACCGAGGGCGGAATCCTCCACTGGCTGGAGAGCGAGCCCGACAAGTCCAACAAGAAGAAGTGGCGCGAGTGGAAGGCCCGCAGCGACCACCACAACGCCGAGCTCGAATGGTTCCGCCAGGAGATCCGCAAGGCCTACGGCGGGCGCGCCCCCAAGGTGCTCGACCCCTTCGCCGGCGGCGGGGCCATCCCGCTCGAGGCCATGCGCCTCGGGTGCGAGGCGACCGCCGTGGACATCAACCCGGTCGCGTGGTTCATCCTCAAGTGCACGCTGGAGTACCCGCAGAAGCTGGCGGGGCAGACGCGCCCGCTGCCCGATTTCATCCTCCACGATGACGCCTTCATGGGCGACTTCTTCAAGAAGGCCAAGGGGTACAGCACGGCCGAGACGACGGCGGCATTGAAGCGGCTGCACACCTCGATCAAGAAGAAGGTGAAGCCGGGCGCGAAACCGGCGGACGCCGGCTTGCCGTTCGGTCCGCCGGAGGGGGCCGACGAGGAGATTCAAGCCGACCTGGCGTGGCATGTTCGCGCGTGGGGGCAGTGGGTTCTGGCTAAGGCCAGGAAGGAGCTCGCCGAGTACTACCCGACCTACGCCGACTTCGAGCCGCTGAAGAAGGACCAGATCTCGTACGAGCGTCAACCGATGCGGCTTGTTCCGATCACCGAGGACGGTACTGCCGATATCGATGTTCTGAATAAGGAGTTCTCGAGGGAATACCTCGAGGATGGTCGCAATCCACGCTGGGTCGCTAAGCCCACTGTCGGCTATTTGTGGGCTCGCACGGCGGTTTGCAAGAACTGTCGGGCGACGGTGCCGCTCCTGAAGACGCGATGGATCTGTAAGAAGAAGGACGGCAGCAAGCGTGTGCTGCTAGAGATGCAGCCAAACGCGGACGACTCCGGTGTCACCTTCGATATCGACCGCAAGGTGGCATCGCGCGGCGGCAACGCTGCCCAACGCCGCGAGCATGACAAGCGACTCGGTGCAGGAACGATGAGCAGTTCGGGGACACGATGCCCTTGCTGCAGCACGATCATGACGATGGAGGATCTGCGTACCGAAGGCAAAGCGGGACGTCTTGGAATGCAAATGACTGCCGTAGCAGTCGAAGGCCCTAAGACAAAAGAGTACCGCCTGCCGACAGAGCAGGAACTAGCGGCAGCACAGCCAAGTGACTCACTTCTGAACACCATCTTCGACGGCATTCCGTTTGGTCGCATCGATGAGCCAATGCCTCACGAGGACGCTCTCGGCATGAGGGCTCCAAAGTATGGCATTGACAACTGGCGCAACATGTTCACGCCTCGCCAGGAGATTGCATTTGCCAGCTTGGTCAAGGCATCACGCGCGGCTCGGGACGAGT
>CAYQMC010000386.1:0-1554 GCA_964418285.1 uncultured Chryseobacterium sp. | reverse complement strand
AGAAGGACGTCAGATCATTTACAACATGGTCAAGGTGGGGAAGACCTTGCCCTCCGGTAAGAAGATCCTCAACGATATCTACCTCGGTTTCTACTACGGCGCCAAGATCGGGATACTCGGTCTCAACGGTTCCGGTAAGTCCACGCTCATGCGCATCATCGCAGGCAAGGACAAGAACTTCGATGGTGATGTACACCTGAGCCCCGGGTATACCATCGGCCACCTGGAGCAGGAGCCCGACCTGGACGAGAGCAAGACCGTGATCGAGATCGTCCGCGAAGGCGTGCAGCCCATCATGGACCTGCTGAAGGAGTATGAGGACGTGAACAACAAGTTCGCCGACGAGGACATCCTGAACGACCCCGACAAGATGGACAAGCTCATTGCCCGTCAAGGAGTGCTGCAGGACAAGATCGAAGCGGTGGGTGCTTGGGAGATCGACCAGAAGCTGGACATCGCCATGGACGCCCTGCGCTGCCCCGAGCCCGACCAGAAGATCAGCGTGCTCTCCGGTGGTGAGCGGCGCCGCGTGGCCCTGTGCCGCCTGCTGCTGCAAAGCCCGGACATCCTGCTCCTGGACGAACCCACCAACCACCTGGATGCCGAGAGCGTGGCCTGGCTGGAGCAGCACCTCGCACAGTACAAGGGCACTGTCATCGCCGTGACCCACGACCGCTACTTCCTGGACAACGTGGCCGGCTGGATCCTGGAACTGGACCGCGGCGAAGGCATCCCGTACAAGGGCAACTACACCAACTGGCTGGAGCAGAAGACCGCCCGCCTCGCCCAGGAGGAGAAGCATGAAAGTAAGCGCCAGCGTGTGCTGAAGCAGGAATTGGAGTGGGTGCGCAGCAATGCCAGTGCCCGCCGCACCAAGAGCAAGGCCCGTCTGCAGAACTACGACAAGATGCAGAGCGAGAGCGTGAAGGAGAAGGAGGCCAAGCTGGAGATCTACATCCCCAACGGCCAACGCTTGGGCGACAAGGTCATCGAGTTCGATAAGGTCTCCAAGGGCTTCGGTGATCGCGTGCTCTTCGAGGACCTCACCTTCGCCCTACCGCCAGCGGGCATCGTTGGCATCATCGGTCCCAATGGTGCTGGTAAGACCACGCTGTTCCGCATGGTGATGGGGGAGGAGAAGCCCGATTCCGGCACGATCACCCTCGGAGAGACCGTGCAACTGGCCTACGTGGACCAGAGCCACAAGGAACTGCTGCCCGAGAAGACCGTTTATGAAGTGGTGAGCGGTGGCCTGGAGAACATGGATATCGGCGGCACCTTGGTGAACAGCCGCGCCTACCTCAGCCGCTTCAACTTCAGCGGTCCGGACCAGAACAAGAAGGTCGGCATCCTCTCCGGTGGCGAGCGCAACCGCCTGCACCTGGCAATGACCCTGAAACAGGGCAGCAACGTATTGCTCCTTGATGAACCCACCAACGACCTGGACGTGAACACCCTCCGCGCCTTGGAGGAAGCCATCCAGGACTACAGCGGCTGCGCCGTCATCATCAGCCACGACCGCTGGTTCATGGACCGCGTCTGCACCCACATCCT
>CAYQMC010000385.1:0-1563 GCA_964418285.1 uncultured Chryseobacterium sp. | reverse complement strand
TTGTACATATTGGGCGGTGTATCGGCCACCAATAGGATGTCCCCCTCTTCCATCGCGGCCTCCAGGATATCGCCTTCCTCGTTGCGTTCGTTGCGCCGAATACCTATGATGCCGTATTCCAGATCACGCTGTACCGACCAAGAGCCCATATGCTTGCCTCCCAGGCGGGATCCACGGGGTATCACAACCTCGAACATGCGCAGGTCCGGTCCGGATACCACACCTGGCTGCTCCGTTAGTATCGTATAGCCTTCCATGCGCCGCATTTCGCGCAGCCGGTCACGGCCCACCGCCAGCTTCAGAACGGTCCCTTCTGCCAACACCAGGTCTTCGTTCACACGTGTAATAGAACGCCCGTCGCCCTGCCTGAAGTCCAGCAACTCGGACTGGAATTCCTTCATGATGCGTGAGTTCACCAATTCACGCCCGATATCCGCGCAACCTTTGTCGAGGCGCACCAATGCCACGAATTCGGAGGTAGGGCTGATGTTGCTTTCACCCGAGGAACGGCCGGGCAGCAGCAGCAGGCCGATGGTGAGCAGGTAGGCCATTCCCGCGATGGTGAGCCAGATAGCCGCAGGGGCGAACTCGAACATGCCGAAAGGGGCGAAACCCTGTTGTTCGGCAATGCCGCTCACTAGGATGTTCGTGCTAGTGCCTATCAACGTGCACACTCCGCCCAATAGAGCCGCGAAACTCAGGGGCATCAGTAGTCTTCCGGGCGGCACCCCGGTGCGCTCGGCAAGTCGCAAGGCAGCGGGCATCAGCATGGCCACAACGGCCGTGTCGTTGATGAATGCCGAGAGCGTGGCCGCGAAGAGCATCAGGGCCACCAGGGCGGCCAGGAAGTGCCAGCGCCCAAGGCGTATCAATATGCGGATGAGCGGGTCGAGTACACCACTGCGGAACAATCCGAAGCTGAGCACGAACATGCATGCAACAGTGATGGTGGCCGAGTTCGTGAAGCCTGCGAAGCCTTCTTCCGGGGCCAGCACGCCGGCCACGATGAAGAGGGTCATGATCAGGATGGCCGTAACGTCGATCGTGAAGTATTCCTTCACGAAAAGAACCACGGCAATGGCGATTATGCCCACCGTGAGGTAGAAGGGCAGGCTCGCTGGGAGCAGCGTGGAGAGGTCCAACCAAGGAGGCATGGGACAAATGTCGCACCCTAAGAGGGCAGCAGCTTCCATTGGTTCCAACGAAAGAAGGCCCCGTTTCCGGAGCCTTCCTTGTGGAATACGTGCTGTACCCTATTTGGTCTTGTTATTGGCCTTTTCGGCCACGGACTGGCGCTTCTCGGTGATGCGTGCGCTCTTACCACGCAGCTCGCGCAGGTAGAAAATGCGTGCACGGCGCACAACACCGTGCTTGTTCACCTCCACCTTGTCGATGGTCGGCAGCGCGTCGTTATCGACGATGGTGCCCGTGGCGTCTTGGCCACCCACCGTCAGTTTCAGGGTCTCGTCGGCTTCATCCACGGTGTCGTTGATGGTCGGCACGGTCACGGTGAACTCAGTCACGCCCACCGGCACCAGCACGCTCTTGCCATCCGCACTCAGG
>CAYQMC010000384.1:0-1563 GCA_964418285.1 uncultured Chryseobacterium sp. | reverse complement strand
CAGGAAGGTGACCTCGATCTCCGAGATCTGGCCGACACAGGCCCTGAGCGTGTCGCAGAGGTATTGTCCGGTCGCGATGGGGGGTATGTTCTGGGTGCTCACCGCTGTGTTGAACACGAAGTTCTTGTCATCCAGCCAGTCGATGCCGTCCGTATTGGCGAAGGGACCATCATAGGCTCCCCCAGCTTGTCCGAAACGGCCGAACTGGATGAAGTCGCCCGTGTTCAGCGCGCGGTTCGCACCAACCGTGGCGGGGGTGCCACCGAAGCCGTTGGTACCACCGGATGCGGAACCCGTGGTCCATTGCATGTCCAGGTAGCAGAAGCTAACGTTGCTACCTACGCCTATCTCCGGATCCTGGCCGTTGGTGATGACGACTTGGAACGAGTTGCGCTTATCCGTCTGCTGGTTGAAATAGCCCACATCCACCCAGTTCACGTACATGGCCGTCGGGGTGACCTTATACCACACCTGGCCACCATTGCCACGGGTATCCACATCACCCCAGAACGGGGCCACCATGCGGTTCGTGGCGTTCGGGAACCCCGTTGCGGTGAAGGTCGCGAATGGCTGTTGGAAGCTCAGGTTGCCGTTGTTGTTGATGTACACCGCATTGTACAGGTCGCCATACAAGCTGAACTGGAAGGGTAGGTTGATCAAAGGCGAGGAGCCATCGTCATTCGGCTGCATGGCCAGTGTATACGTGGCGTCAGGCTCCTTCCAGCAATCGCATAGGTTGCCTCCACCCCCGCCTCCGCGCGAAGCATCGAAAGGAGGAGTGGCGAAGGACTGCGGTGCTGCCGTTTCCGGTCGGGCATTGGCCGGCAGGTCACCGGACAACTTCAACTGATCGTATTCAGCAGGGCTGAGCACGATTTCTTGTGCTTCTGCGGCTTGGGTCAGGGCCAGTGCGCTGAGGACAGCGATGCTGTTGAGGAAGAAGCTACGCATGGTGCGGATGATGGTGGTCTTGTGGTGGGTTGTTCTCCGCTCCTGAGCGGTGTTGCGGAAGTGTCGCGAATATAACATGCGTGATGTTCCGGGCCGGACCTAATATCCGGCATTGCGATTCAGCCATACGACCTTGCCTTGGGTCACCAGACGACCGTTGGAGGTCATCGCCTCCACGGCCACCAGGTAGTAACCATCCAGGCAGCCATCACCGGTCCATGGCTCGTTGCTATTCGTGCTGAAGACCAGGCGGTCGTTGCGTACATCATATACCCGCAGCATGATGCGCTCGAAGGCACCGGGTTCGACCACCGGGAAGTAGGTGTCGTTCACGCCATCGCCATTGGGAGTGAAGATGTTCTGTAGGAACAACTCCGGAAGCGCAGCGGCTTCCTCGGGAATGTCCTTTGGCTCGGTTGCCTGGGGTTCTGGTGGTGCAGGGGTATTGCCCAGTGTGGTCCGTTGAGCTGCTTCGGCCAAGACTTCTTCGGTGACCCGTGTGGTCATTTCGCTGATGATGGTCTCTACGATCTCAGCACCCTCCGGCTCTGCCCCCGCTGCCTCCGGTTCGCTGGCCAAGGTGGATGCAGGCTCTGCGGGAGGTGGTACTGG
>CAYQMC010000383.1:911-1579 GCA_964418285.1 uncultured Chryseobacterium sp. | reverse complement strand
TAGCGAGGACATCCTTGTCTTCCGCTTGGACCAGGACCTTTCGACCTTGTCGTGGATGCGCAACTATGGTGGAAGTTCGGCCGATCGCGCCAACATCATGCTGGTGGATCCCCAGAGCGATGACATTTTCATCGGCGGCCGCACGGCCAGCACCAACTTCCCCACCCTTTCGCCACGTCAGGCAACGCGAGGGGGCAGCGCCGCTGGTTTCCTGCAGCGTTTGACCGGTGCTGGTAACACCATATGGTCCTCGTACTACTCTTCGGCCACCAACCAGCAGGCCACCATCCTGTGCATGGAGTTCAACACCACCCGGCAGGAACTGTACTTCGGTGGTTTCACCTCCGGGCTCAATGCCGCCAACCTTTCTGCGAGCGGGGCATACGACAACACGTTCAATGGCGGAACGAACGACTTCTTCGTAGGGCGTATGTCGATCGATCAGGACTTCCTGAACGGGACCTACATCGGTGGCACTGGGAACGAACAGAACATGATGGGCTTGAATGTGGATGAGAACAACGACGTCTATGTGTTCGGCTATACCAGCAGTACCAACTTCCCTGTCTCCAGCGCCCCCAACGTACCCCTACAGGCAACCAATGCGGGCAGCCGTGACAAGACCTTCTCCAAACTGGAGAGCGACCTGAGCGCGTTGGAGTTCAGCA
>CAYQMC010000383.1:380-901 GCA_964418285.1 uncultured Chryseobacterium sp. | reverse complement strand
CGGCAGCCATGGACACAGACGCAGCAGCAGTGGACTATGGTGGTAGCGCGGATGACTATGATCCAGTGGGCCAGCGTGGTATCAAATTCAGCAACTGCCGCATCTACACCATCGTCACTGCGCGCAGCAACAACCTACCCCTGACCCAGGGCGCACTGAACACTACCAAGAACAGTACGACCTCACGCTACGAACCTGGATTGGTCGTGTGGGCCAATCCGCCGGACCTGTTGGAGAACACGATCACTGGCAACCAGTCCGTATGCGCCGGGGATGTGCCCGGGGATATCATAGGAAGCGAGCCATCCTACACTTTACCGACCATAGTGCGCAACAACAGTGCATCGGCCTATCCTTCCTTGGGCAGCGCCGCCACCTACCAATGGCAGACCAGTCCGGATAGCTTGAACTGGACCGACATCGTTGGTGCAACCGGTCAGAACCTGCCGGGTAACCTACTCGGCCCAGTGGATGAAAGGACCTACGTGCGCCGGATCATCGGTGGCGATGCTTGCATCCTG
>CAYQMC010000383.1:0-370 GCA_964418285.1 uncultured Chryseobacterium sp. | reverse complement strand
CGGTGACCACCTGGCCGGTGCCGCCGACCAGGTGGTCACCGTGAAACTGATCTCCGTTTCCGCTGAGGTGACCAACGTGAGCTGCAACGGCGCCAATAACGGGAGCATCACGGCAACATCCGATGGCATCGCGCCATTCACCTACGTATGGAGCACCGGTGCTACGTCGGCCACCATCGCGGAACTCGCGCCTGGCACCTACACCGTTACCGTTACCGATGTGAACGGCTGCTCGGCCGAGGGCACCTTCAACATCACCCAGCCACCTGTGCTCGTTCCAAGCGCGGTGGTCACCAATGCCACATGCAATGCCAGCAATGGTAGTGCCTTGGCAAGTGCGACCGGAGGGGTGGGTCCATACACGTTCGAG
>CAYQMC010000382.1:0-1586 GCA_964418285.1 uncultured Chryseobacterium sp. | reverse complement strand
TGGTCCGCAATACCGCGCTGGTCCCCTTGGGTACTCCAACTGCCATCGTCGTTCTGCAAAGCAATGATCTCGTCGAGGTAGCTGGTGGGTGTTTCGAACGATGGGTCGTGGAACTGGGCTATCGCAAGTGCTTCGATCTCCAGGTCACCCCAGGTCGGTCGTTTTGCCTCGATCAGCGATAGGGTGCATTGGACGAGCATCGGATCGAGGTCCTCGTCCTTCGGTGCGTTGAATTGTTGTCGGGCCACCGAGCGCGCGAGCAGGGCGTGCGTGATCATGTAGCCATCGTCCCAGTCCATGGCCCGGATCAAGGTATTGAGCCTTTCCTTATCCGGCAACTGATCATACCATAGGCCAGCTATCATGATGGGGTCGGTGCCTTCATCGGTGGAGAGGAAGTCCGGATCGAATGCCGCGGGTTCGAGCAGCGGGAAGAACGGCCGGAACGCTTGGTAAGCTGCCGTATCGGTACGAAGCGAATCCAGGAATGCCTTCTGAGGGCCGATCGCCGGGAGTGCATACCGTTCCTCCAGGAACGTGTAGACCAGGTAGGCATCGGGCGCTACGTTGTTCTTGTGCTCCTGGAAGAAGTGCAAACAGCGCGCCACCGCCTCCCGCACGTTCGGCTGTGTATCCGCACGGGGCTGTGCATGGCTGCACCCGAGTGTGCCGAATAGGATAAGGATCGCGAATGGACGCAGCGGTGTCATGGGAGTGGCATCTTTCAGGTTCGATGATCGGCTTGCTCGCGCTATTCCAGCTGCAAATGAACGGAGTATGGGACAATGGCACTGCGTTGCCGGGCTCCTTTCGCCATTCCTTTGGGTGATGAACGAAGTTGGATGACAGGCAACCTGCGTCGCACCAGTTCGTCGTGTTTTACGGAAGGTATCGAGGCTTCCGTGTGCGAAACCTTGAGGAACATATGGGCGTATGCTGCTCGATACCGATGATCGGCACTTAACGTTGTGACCACAATAGGTGGATGTTGGACCTGGACCCTGGAAATGTACGATAATACCATACGTAAAGGGCTTCATCCTCTTGTTAATGCTCTCTTTTGCCTGGGGGCACTGGTGTATGCTGGTGTTCTGTCCGCCCAGGAACGGTCGGTGGCCCGGCTTTGGACCGAGGAATTGTTGAAGGCCATCCAGTTCGATGGTCCGCGCCCACCGGTCCACGCGCGCGATCTTTTCCACGTTGGGGCTGCCATGTACGATGCTTGGGCGGCCTATGACAGCACTGCGCAGCCCTATTTGTTGGGCAGGACCGTTGATGGATATACGGTGCCTTTTGTGGGCATGCCGCCTCCGGAAGACCTTCAGGCAGCCCGGGAAGCCGCCATGTCCTATGCAGCATTCCGCTTGATCGAGCATCGCGTTTTGAACATGTCCGGCGTGGGTACATCGTTCCCGCGTATACTTTTTGTCTTGGATAGCCTGGGTTTCGACCCTGCATTCGAAGGGCAGGACTATCTCTTGGAGGGCCCTGCAGCCTTGGGGAATTATATCGCTTCGCAGTACATCGCATTCGGTGGCACGGATGGATCCAATGAATCGGAAGCCTTTTCGTATCCTGAGTACCAG
>CAYQMC010000381.1:0-1593 GCA_964418285.1 uncultured Chryseobacterium sp. | reverse complement strand
ATGAACGGCCCATCGATCACCACAGTATAGTCGCCTGCGGCAAGTAGTCCAAGGGGTACCAATTCGGTGTGTGGAACGACCACTGTGGCACCGCCATCATCGGCGGCTTCGATCGAGATGGTAACAGTGTTGCCTACCACCGCGGCGAAGGCATTCGCCACATACGCCCCGGTACTTGCCAGACCGCCTGTAAGGGCGATGGAGATCTGGTCCTGGTCCGTGGTGGGCGTGGGCTGTACGGCGATATCCGAGATGTAGAAGAACGTTTGTGCCTGACCGGACCCGGAAATCAATGCAAAGAGGAGAAGTGCTGGGAGGTATTTCATGGTAAAGAGATGTTCCGTTATGCCTATGACGCGGTCAAGGTGTCCCGCGCTGCCTCGGCGGTCGGGGTGGTGCGCGGTAGCGAGCATGGAATCTACTGGTAGCGCTTGATCAGACCCCAGGACCAAAGCCGCGAAGATGACTCGATCAGGAGCTCTATCGCAAGAGGCGTGCAAGGATCATGACCCTGAAGTCCTGCCGACCAGCACTTTCCCCGGCATGGACCTCTTCTTCTCGCACATCCATCCGGACCAGGTGGTGCTGGCCAGCCTTATCGCGCCGGGCTTCATCCTCAATGGCCTGGCGTTGATCCGCATCCATGCACGGGTGTTCTTCGGTCCTCATGTGAAGAACTACCACGAGGTGGCCTATCGGTCGGTGTGATCGGCCGGGAGGTCCACACTTTGGAGCGTCCCCTGCGTCTGGTCGTAAGAGAATCCGAAGACTTCGACTTGGTTGCTGCGGATCAGGTCCATGGCCTGTAGCGAGCGCATGCCGTGGATGATGTTGGCCAGCACACCATCATGTATGGCATCCGGATGCTCCGACCGGTGCGTCAGGATCTGCTGCTCCTCCGTCTCTTCGGCCAAGTGGCCCAACACCTTTGCCAGGTGACCGGTGGCGCCGTTCTCGCTGTTCATCAAGGCTGTGATCGCACCACAGCGTTCGTGCCCCATGACGATCACCGTTCGCACTCCGAGGTGTTCCACAGCGAACTGCAGACTGCCCAGTTCCAGCTCTCCATCCACGATATTTCCTGCATTGCGGATCACGAACAGGTCACCGATGCTCTGGTCGAAGATGATCTCTGGCACCAAGCGCGAGTCGGAGCAGGTGATGACGACGGCCTTGGGGTTCTGTTGATCGGCCGTCGAGCGCACCAAGGAGCGCAGGTCTGCCTTGTTGTTCGTCTCGTTCTGCAGGAAACGGGTGTGCCCTGCCATCAGGTCGTCCATGACCCCGAGCGGAATGGGGGCGTGGGTCTCGCGGGTACAACCGCCGAACAGGGCGGCTGTGCCAAGGACAAGATAGAGGGAGGTCGAGCGGAAGGGTATGCGGCAATACATCGGTCGGTAAGCGATCGGTTCGGCACAAAGGTCCAGCCCGAAACCCCTTTGCTTCAGTGATCGTCATCACAGGAGATCGGTCCAATATGCACGGGGTACGCGCGGAATGCGCAGAACACATCCGATCTTCGCGGCGATGAACCTCCACCGCACCATCCGCGTCACCAAGCGCTTCACCTTCGAGATGGCCCATGCCCTGCGC
>CAYQMC010000380.1:0-1607 GCA_964418285.1 uncultured Chryseobacterium sp. | reverse complement strand
CGACTCAAGTGCAGCCAGAATCACCTGGCGCTCGTTGGTCTTACGAAAGGAAGAAAGCGAAACTGCAGCGTAATTGTTCTCTGGCCGACGAGTCTCTTCATCTGAAATACGAGCCCCCGCCCTAAGAAAAGACTCTTCTTCGAGGTCCTCTCCAGATTTCATTGAAATACTTAAATGCTCTTCGGTTAGGGCATCTTGTTCCTGCTTATGATCGGATTGGCTTGCGAACTCACGAGCAATCAGTGACTCCGAAAACTTCTTCATAAGCGTGGCGCCTTGTGCGTCCTCATAATCAGTCGGCAAAACATAACTTGCCCCGGGCACAACACTCTGGGGTGTGTCGTTGAAGTCTAGGTCGTCAAAAACAAGATGCTCAAAATCGACCTGGAGGCCCTGACATAGGATCAACGCTCGCTGAATGACATTATCTAACTCGCGCACATTGCCGGGCCAGGAATGGGCGAGCAGGGCATCCATAGCCTGGGTTGAAATTGTTGTTGCCGGGCCTACCTCGGAGTGTCGACTCATGAAAAGCGCAACCAGCGATGGAATGTCACCCAGTCGATTACGCAAAGGTGGGATGAAGAGTCGGAAAGTGCTGAGCCGGAAGTAGAGGTCTTCTCTGAACGTTCGCTCAATCATGGCCTGCTTTAGATCTTTATTCGTAGCGCATATGAGTCTGAAGTTCAGCTCCATAGGTTGAGTAGCCCCCAACCGCGTCACCTTCCGGTCTTGGATGACACGTAATAACTTCGCCTGAAGATTAAGCGGAAGCTCACCAATCTCATCCAAAAAGACCGTGCCTCCCTGCGCCTGCTCAAATACGCCTTTATGCTCTCGGATTGCGCCAGTGTATGCTCCGCGCTCATGCCCAAATAGCATGTCTTCAATAAGATTCTCAGGTATCGCGCCGCAGTTAAGTGGAACAAAGGGGCCTGAAGATCTCTTCGAAGATTCGTGAATGACAGTAGCGAGAACGTCTTTTCCTGTCCCCGTTGGGCCGGTGATGAGGGTCGACACCTCAGTCATTCCTACCCTTTGAGCCAATGCAAGAAGACTACGACTCTTACGATCTACGAATACAAACTGCTTAGGTGCCTCTTTATTGGCAGCCGGCTTTTCCCCGCATCTATCTGCCGACGCTGGTTGCCAGGACTGTTCGGGGATCTCGTGCTTTGCTGCTGCATCATCTTTAGCTAAAGCTGCTTTTTGCTTCGTCAACACCTCCTCTGCCACCCTCACCCAACACGGGGCATCAAGATCGGTATCTACGACCACATAAAAGGCTCCTTGCCGCATCGCCTGTATTCCAAGTTCAAACTGAGAGCGTGCTACACGACAAACAATGGGCACATAAGACTTCAGGGAGTCCATCAGCGTTGAGACTTCTTTAAAAAGGCCAATATCTTCTTTAATACGTAACACGAGCATATCGGCCGTCTTCAGGCCTTTGCCTAATTCGTCCAGAGTTCTAAGGGGAAGAATGGTGATATTTGCCTGCTTAAGTTGCGAGGTTTGCTCAGTATCAATCTGCTGAAACGGATCCAGCCAAAGGGCCTTGCATTCATGGGCATTCAAACTGCCGTCGGTTCTCACAGCACGACTCC
>CAYQMC010000379.1:0-1608 GCA_964418285.1 uncultured Chryseobacterium sp. | reverse complement strand
GGAAGTTCAAAGCCAGCCTGAAGTACACGCTGGTGGAACTGGAATTGGAGCGACGCACCAAGGATTTCCGGCCGGAAAGCCACTCGCCCAAACACAAGGACTTCAGCGACCTGAAGGTGCTGGACCATTTGGACACCGCAAACGATTGGGCTGCGCGCAAAGAGTTCTGTTTGAAGAAGGTGTACACGAGCATGACCGAGCTGCTCGCGGACAGTAAGCCACCGCGGTCGGTCTCCCTTGCGGCCTACAAGCCCGTTCGCATCATCGATCTGGTCATCGAAGCCAGTACCGAGGATTGGGACCCGGTGTACCGAGAGCTGCGCAAACAGACCGACCTCTTCGATCCCGAGGACCGGGTTGAACCCAAGGAGCTGATCAAGAAGATCCCTTGGAAGTTCAGCTACCGTTTCGAGGACGAAACGGGCAAGGTGCGTAAGCTGATGATCGAAGATTGGGAGATCGGGGCGCTCTACTGGAATTGCATGGCCCGCACGAACAACAACGAAGAGGAAGCCCTGCGCCTGGTACGCAAGAAATATGAAGAGGAATTCCTCGGTAAGTGCGACATCACATTGTTCCTAGGCACCACCTTGGAGCACCACGCGAAGAACGCACCCAATCCATTCGTCATCATCGGTGTGTTCTATCCGCGCCGAAGGGACCAGATGAAAATTGACTTCTGACCACTGCCGATCAACTTTGTCGGACCACCAGCCTGCTACCCTCGGAGAGCATTGACCATGGAACTCGATCACCTCGACACGCTTACCGCAAAAGCCTTCGAAGGCTTCATTGTCCGCAAGGACCTGGTGCGGCAATTCAAAGGCCAGTATCCCGTGCCCACCTATGTGGCCGAGTTCCTGCTGGGGCGCTATTGCTCCAGCACCAACGAGCAGGAGATCCAAGAGGGCTTGGAGATCGTGCAACGGCAACTGGAAAGCCGCACGGTGCGGGCCGGTGAGGAGGAGTTGTTCAAGGCCCGTGCGAAAGAGCACGGCCGGGTAAAGCTCATCGATATCATCCGCGCCCGCCTCGACTCGAAGAACGACCGTTTCCTCGCCGAGCTGCCAAGCATCCGCGAGAACAGCGTGCGCATCGCCGACAGCACGGTGAAGGAACACGAGCGCATGCTCACCGGTGGTTTCTATGCGGAGATCGATCTGGTCTACGACCCGCTCATCGCCGAGGAAAAGAACGGCGTGCCCTTCGGTATCGAGAGCATCCGCGAGATCCAGTTGAGCAAGCGCGATGCCTTGGAAGTACTTGCCCGTGGCCGGGAGTTGTTCACCTTCCAGGAATGGCAGGACCTGCTGCTTCGGAGCGTGGGTCTGGAACCCGCCGCACTGAGCCAGCGCACACGCGATGTGATGCTGCTGCGCATGGTGCCCTTCGTGGAGAACAACTACAACGCCGTGGAACTGGGGCCGCGTGGTACCGGCAAGAGCCACTTGTTCCAACAGATATCCCCATACGCGCATCTGGTGAGCGGTGGCAAGGCCAGCGTGGCCAAGATGTTCGTGAACAACTCCAACGGCCAACGCGGTCTGGTGTGCCAGTACGATGTGGTGTGCTTCGATGAGGTGAGCGGCATCTCCTTCGATCAGAAGG
>CAYQMC010000378.1:0-1617 GCA_964418285.1 uncultured Chryseobacterium sp. | reverse complement strand
GATGCCGGGGCACCTTCGGTCTCCATGGGCTCGATGACAGGAGGAGCACTTGCAGCAGCAAGCTTCGCGCTGAGCGCAGCGGCCATGTCGGCCGCCTTCTTCTTTTCAGCATCGATACGCGCCTTGTGAGCATCATCCTTGCCTTGGGCAAGACCGCTCTTCTTGGCTTCGATCTTCACGTTCTTCTCGTTCAACCAGCTATCGAAGCGGCGATCCGCCTCTTCCTGGTCGAAGGCACCCTTCTTCACACCGTTGGACAGGTGGTTCTTGTAAACCACTCCGGTGTAGCTAAGGATGGCGCGGCAGGTGTCGCTGGGCTGGGCACCTTTCTGGAGCCAGTCGAGGGCCCTGTCACGGTCCACTTCGATGAAAGCGGGGTTCTGGTTGGGATCGTAAGCACCGATCCGTTCGATGTATTTCCCGTCGCGGGGTGCACGGGAATCGGCTACTACGACGTGGTAGTAAGGCCGGCCTTTCTTGCCCTTTCTCTGAAGGCGGATGCGAGTTGGCATGTCGCTGTTTTGTTTAGGTCCCCGGAATTGGGGGTGCAAATGTGGCATTTCTTGCCGAGGAAAGCAAGTTCCACCAACTCGAGGCTCCATGGTGTTGTTCGATCATGGACCGCACCTTTGTGCCATGCGCTTCGTTGCCATACTCCCGGTCCTGCTCGCCTCGAACAGCCTTTGGCCACAGCAAGAGCCGGAGCTGATCCCTCGTCCGGCCCACATGCAGCTGGATGAAGGCACCCTGGACCTGCGTTGCCCATGGTCCGTCACGGTCAGTAGCGACCGGTATATGGCCTTGCAGGAAATGGTGGAACAGGAGATCGCACCCCTGCACCCGGGATCCGAACTGAACTGCCTGGTACCGTTGACCATTGCGCTCCAAATAGTGACACCGGACACTCTCCTTCCCGAGGAATGGTATGCCTTGCGCGTCCTATCGGATAGGATCGTCATCAGTGCCACTTCGGAAGAAGGCTTGTTCCGTGGAACACGCACACTTGTCCAATTGCTGGAACAGGGTCAGGAAAGCGCCGCCCTCCCCTGCCTAAGCATCACCGACCGGCCGCGTTTCCCATGGCGCGGCATGCACCTCGATGTATGTCGCCATTTCTTTCCAGTCGACTTCGTCAAGAAGTACATCGACCTGCTGGCGCGCTACAAGATGAACACCTTCCACTGGCACCTCACCGAGGACCAGGGCTGGCGGATCGAGATCAAGAAGTACCCGAGGCTGACCGAGGTGGGCGCTTGGCGCAGCGGCAGCCAGACCGGGCCCTACGCCGCACAGACCTACGACACACTGCGCTATGGCGGCTTCTACACGCAGGAGCAGATCCGCGAGGTGGTGGCGTACGCGGCGGCTCGCCACATCATGGTGGTACCCGAGATCGAGATGCCCGGACATGCCATGGCAGCGCTGGCCAGCTACCCGCACCTGGGCTGCACCGGCGGCCCCTACGAAGTCCAGCGCGGCTGGGGCGTGTTCGAGGACGTGTTCTGTGCCGGTAACGACAGCGTGTTCACCTTCCTGGAGGATGTGCTCACCGAGGTAATGAAACTCTTCCCCGGCGAGTACATCCACATCGGGGGCGACGAGTGCCCCAAAACGCGC
>CAYQMC010000377.1:0-1621 GCA_964418285.1 uncultured Chryseobacterium sp. | reverse complement strand
GTGTCAGGACCAAGTTGATAGGTCTCCGGAGCCGTTTTGAATTTTTTGACGCTGTGCACAGACAGCACTTGGGTGAACAAGCCGCTCATGCCAGCTGCCTGCACAGCAGCATCCAGCATTTCCGGATTCCCGTTGGATAAAATCGCGAGCTTGAGGCCTTTAGCTTTGAGTGCCTGCAACACCGCAAGATTTTCGGGAAAAGCCTGAAGTCTGGCGTACTGCCCCATTATCTGGGTTTGCGCGTCGAGCGTCAGTTCCAGTTCGAGCTTGCGACAAGTGAAAACCAACGCATCCTGAGTTACTTCCCAGAAGGGTTTGTAAGTATTAGAGAGTGTGCGAAGGCGTGTGTACTCTATCTGCTTGTCACGCCAAAGTTCAGCGACAGCGGCACCCTTGCCGGGAAAGAGACGCTCGGCAAGCGCGCCTATTGAATACACATCAAATAGCGTGCCGTAAGCGTCAAATACGATGGCCTGAACAGACATGCGACGAGTCCCTTTATGGTGAGTCGTCGAAGTATATTCACCCTGAAAAGCTATAAGCGCTTAGAAAAGTTTAATCACTTGTGATATTTTGTCACAAGTCGGGCGCCGACGGTCCGGATAGGCGAGGCGGCAATCGCGTCGCTCTACACGTCAATATTGCCGGCTGACAGCGCATTTAATTCGATAAAGGCCCGACGCGGCTCAACGTCATCACCCATGAGCGTGGTGAAAATCTGGTCGGCGGCAATCGCGTCTTCGATCTGTACCCGCAGCAGGCGACGCACGGCAGGATCCATCGTCGTTTCCCACAATTGCGAAGGATTCATCTCACCCAAACCCTTGTAGCGTTGCTTGGAAACATTGCGCTCAGCCTCATCGCGTAGCCACGCCATCGCCTGATGGAAATCCACCACGGCCGATTCACGAATCTTTTCTCCGGTGCCACGCCGCACCAGTGCGCCTGGGCCTATCAGTCCCCTGAAAGTCGCCGCCGCCTCCGCCAGCACACCGTAATCCGGGCCGATAACGAATTCAGCATCAATCACGCTGATTTTCAGGTTGCCATGATGGCGACGAGCGATTCGCAGCATATGACGAGCTGACAGTGCGTCAGAACTGACACTGACTTCCACTGCAGGATCGTTCATCCCGGCGCTCAGCGCTTGGGCTGATTGTTCGGCGGCTTCTGTCGTCTCAAGATTGAGGATCACACCCGTCATGATGGCCGACAGTGCGGCATCATCAATGGCGCGCGACAGACGCCTGATGATGGCATTCGCTGTGTTGTACTTGCGTACCAGCTCGGCGAGCGCATCACCTGAAATAGGTGTGCCATTTTCAGTCGGGATCAGCGCTGCATCGTTAAGCGCAATCTGCATCATGTAACCGGCTTCTTCGAGGTCATCTTTTAGATAACGCTCGTCTTTGCCATGCTTGACCTTGTATAGCGGTGGCTGCGCAATATACACATGCCCGCGCTCAACCAACAGCGGCATCTGGCGATAGAGCAGCGTCAGCAGCAGCGTGCGGATGTGCGCGCCATCGACGTCCGCATCCGTCATGATGATGATGCGGTGATAGCGCAATTTGTCGATATTGAATTCATCCGCGCCGATCGATGTACCCAAGGTCGCGAT
>CAYQMC010000376.1:0-1636 GCA_964418285.1 uncultured Chryseobacterium sp. | reverse complement strand
CCATCGAGCGCGACTTCGGCAGCCTGGTAGGCCGCATAACCCTTCTCGGGACCCAGGTCGTGCCGTTGCAGCAAATGCGTGCAACGTGTGTAAGAAATGTCGTCCTCCAGCGGTGCATCAAGCCGCGCGCGCGTGCTCGCATACCCCCCATCAGGCACACCGAAGAACTTCCTCGCGGAGTAGAAGGCGTCCACCCCTTCCGGTGGTTTGGCAAAGAAGGCCTGTGCATTATCGACGATCAAGCGTTCGCATTGCTTCGCGAGCCTGGCCACATGGGCATCGCACGCGCCGAAGTAGTTGGTGTACAGGAACGCCGCATCCTCCTCCAGGCAGTCCAAGTCGAAAATGGGACGCAGATCATCGTCGATCGCATAGAATTCGTGCTTCAGCCCCATACGGATGATCGGCTCAAGCACGGCGATACAGGTGTAGCTGGGCACGTAGACCTTCTTGTATCCATTGGCGCGCAGGATGTACTCCAGGGCATTCCGTCCGGTGTTCAAGCGCACCAGTGTTGCGTGGTACTCCACGCCCCGCCGAAGTTCCAATTCGAGGTATCCGCCCAGCGATCTCATGTCAGATCATATTGCCCTAGCAGTTCCTTCACTGCTTCCTTGGAATTGAACATGATCACATCGATCATCGAAAGTCCCGGCACGAAGGTGTTCGCATACTGGGTGTAGCTCACGGCCCTGGGTTGCAGGAAGGAAAGCTCCACGCCTGCCTGTCCAAAGACCTCCTTATCGTACAGCGCTCTTCCGCCGGGAGCGTTCACATAGCGCTTTGCGCCGTTGCTTCGGCAAAGCGCCAGGATACGTTCGGTGCGGTCCATACCGAAGGTGGACGCGTGGTCCACACTGGAAACCTGGAATGCGGTCGACGACCCGAGGTAAGCACTGATCTCTTGCACAGAGCGAGCGGCCAATTCGCTCAAGCGATCGGTATCCATGGTAAGCGTAGCTTCCACAATAGGGCGCACAGCGTCGAAGCATGGAGCCTTGCGGTAGGCCTGGTCGATGGTCTTCATCAACTTGGGCCTGTTGTCGGTGAAGCGGATCTCGTTGATCTTCTTGAAGGGGCTCGCGTCCCTGAGTTGCAGCGTGAGGTAACTCGCAGCACCGTTCATCAGGATCCTATTCCGGTTAATCCAGCCGTTCTTGATGAAGTTGACATCGTCATAGAAAACGAAGGTATCGGCGGCTTGCACGAGCTGGAAGTACCCCAGATAGGGGAACAAGTACGGCTGCATCACCGCAAGGGTCATGACCTGAGCGCGTTGCTGGGAAGCTCCGTCCTGCTTTGCTCCAGGTAGTTCCTCACACCTTCGCAAATGCGGTCCTGGTCACCGGTTCCCAATCCATTATAGAGCGGAAGGCACAGGGCGCGGGCGGCCAGGTCTTGGCTTTGCGGGCAGGGTGGCGAACTCACATAAGGCAGTGTATCCAGCGAAGGGAAGAAGTAACGGCGCGCATGGATGCCCTGCTCGGCCAGGCCTGCAACAAGCCCTCACGCTCCGCGCCATCCCGTAGAACAATGGGGTGGTACGCGTAATTGTACGTGGTACCCGTCGGAACCTGTGGGCGCTCCAAATGAAGGTCCTGAAGCTGCTGCTCGTAACGCGCGGTGATCGCTGCGC
>CAYQMC010000375.1:0-1642 GCA_964418285.1 uncultured Chryseobacterium sp. | reverse complement strand
TGGCTGCGCCGTCCTCGAGACATACTAGAGTACCACCGCTGAGGGTGCCAGCATCCGCGTCGCAGCCACCGGGGGCGGGGCCCAATACACAGATCGTGAATGTGGTCGTGAGGGGAACACCAGCATACCAATCGTTCACGCGCACATAGTAGGTCTGCCCTACGTTGAGGCCTGTTGCATTCAAGATCTCCAAGCCACCGCGACCTGTGAGGTCCGAACAGTCGATGGTGGTGGTAGCTCCGCATTCTCCCGTGCGCAAGTCAACCGTTGCAGCGAGTTCGGCACTGGCCTGCACGACGATCGTATGATCCTCGGCCGTGGCTACGAACGAATACCAAACATCATCCGAGGCATCACCGGTGAAGCCCTCGCATGGAATAGCTGGCAGTGAAACGCCAGCGTTGGCTCCGGACACATCGCCGGTGGTATTGATGCAATCAGGGTTGGGCACCAATGTGATCGCCCCAACGCATTCATCGTTGACCGGCGGGGTGGCCGTACACCCAACCGCACTGAACGTGACCGTATAGGGGCCAATGGCGCCTGGGGCGCTCAGGATGGGATAGTAGTACGTGCCTGCCGGCAGCGTAGGGAATGTGATCGTGAAATTGCCATCGCCACAGCTACTCTGCTCTACGACGCCATCACCGTTGTACGCGAAATTCGTCAACGGACAGCCCACTGCCAGGAAGTTGAATACGCCTTGATGGATCGGATCGGTTCCGCAATATGCGATGCTCACATCCAAACATTCGGTGGTCGTGAACGCTTCCCAAGCCTGGCCGACCCCGAGCGCCAGTTCATCGGTGGCCCCGGTATTATCCCCCGTGCGCACTTCGCTCCCTCCGGCAGCAAGGGAGACGATCACAGCTTCGCTGCAGAGGTTGTTCGGTGGCGGGCCACCCAATAGAGAAGCTTGTCCCAGATGCACCGGTAGGGCTGCGGGCATACCGCTCAGGTCCAACGTTCCTACGACGGAACCATGGGCGCCACCTAGGGCGGCATCAAGTTTCGTGTTCTGGGCCTGGAGCGGAGCGTCGAAGGACGCGGCTGTGAAGGCGATCGCAAGAGCAAGCAATGATCTGTGGAGTCTGTTCATCGGAGAATAGTCCAGTTCTGTTACTGGGGAACAAAGTTCTATGCAGCACAGCCCCAGCTGACCTGTACTCTCCATGGTTTATCCACAAAGACGGCCCTTTGGACCAAAAAAGAACGGGGCCCTTGCGGGCCCCGTTCCATGCATTCGGGTTCGTTGGTTACTGCACCACGATGCGCAACTCGCTGTTACCTTCGGTGGTGCTCATGCGCAGAATGTAGGTGCCAGGGGCCAAACGGCCGCCCAATTGCACCTGCATCACTTCGTTGGCAGTAGCGGTGCGCTGTGTGTTGTACACGATACGACCACTGACATCCAACAGATCGATCTGCACAGGACCGTTCGCACCGTAGCGGATGCTGAAATCACCATTGGTCGGGTTCGGGAATACCGAAACATCAACCCCATCGTTCTCTCCGATGAAGGTGCAATCCTGCACAACGAAGGCGGCACCGGCCACATCCAGGCTGGCGCAGATATCGCCACCGCCCTGGATCAGCAGACCGTTCACATCGAAGCCGGTGGTAACACCGAATTCCACGATGC
>CAYQMC010000374.1:0-1694 GCA_964418285.1 uncultured Chryseobacterium sp. | reverse complement strand
CCCCCCCCCCCCCCCCCCCCCCCCCCCCCCCCCCCCCCCCCCCCCCCCTTTTTAATGATACGGCGACCACCGAGATCTACACCAGTGTTTCCGCTACCACCAGAATAACCATTTGCGTCACTATCGCCACCGCCACCACCACTATCACTTCCTCCACCACCACCTATTGCCTCATACAGAATTCTACCATCACAAACAATAGATGTATTGTTCCCGTTTAAGGATCCGCGAGAAGTTTCATAATCTGCAGCACGCCCCCCGCTTCCAACATTAATTACATATGTTCCTTTCATAGTAACAGAACTTTCGAAAACTACACCACCGCCACCTCCTCCTCCGCCACCATTTGTTCCTCCGCCACCTCCTCCACCAATAACTAAAATATCACAAACTGTTTTATCAGCAAAGGTTATAGAGTTTTCGCCACTTGTTGTTTGAAATATATAATATTTATAGTCAGTTGTATCATCTATTTTTATCTGTTTATTTACACCACCTTCTATTATTATTGGTTGATCTTCTTTCCAATATGTTATCTGCGAACCTTGTAATTCTATACCATCTTCTTTGTACTTATAAGTATCAGATGTCAAATTTACATTACCTGTAATAGTAATTAATTCACCAGAAAATACAATTTCAGAAACCTTCGGATGTTTTTGGTTTAATTCTGTCTCTAAATTCACAATATCTGATATACTGTGAGTATGACTACTTGGAGGAAATTCAGAAGGAATATTAGAAAGACCGTAATACGAAAATGGTTGTGAATTGGAATATAATCCGGTACAATTGATATCACCGTCGACATCTATGCCTTCGTTTGGTTCGATTCCAATTCCGAGACTTCCGGAACTTGATATATAAATTTCATGATTTACTCCACTTTTACTAGAAACAATTTCTGCAATATTATTATTGCCATTGTTACCAATTATGAAAGCAGTTGTGTCGTTTGAACTAAGTACTATAAGAGATTCATTCAATATAGTTTTATTTTGTGATTCTGTTATATTTGATACATTAAGAAATTCCTCAACAATAAGATTACTAGAAATTGTTAAGTCACTGTCGTGAATATCATTCACTATAAATTTGTTTATTTCTCCTTGAATAAAATTACTAATGTTTAATGACGCTAGTTTATTGCTCATATTTTGAGTTTTTGAACTGATGTGATCTCCCAAAAATATGTTACTAGTTTTTATCATGTTATCCAATATGTTTGATGTGTTTTGGAATTTTGATTCTAGAGAAAGAAACACACTGTCATATTTGGTATTTATATCATTAAACAAATCATCTGTGTCTTTGTCCAGACCTATTAAATAGTCGAGATTTGAAGCATGAATGTATGAAGTCACTATTTGACCTTCATTATTTGTAATTAATATTTTATTAGAACCTATCAATTCATTATGGTGAGTTATATTATTGAGAATAACGTGTTTTTCTACGAGAAGATTGTCATTAATTTGTAATGAAAGTTTTCTACTTTCGACATCAATATTACTTATGTAATTATACAAGGAATTTATATTCATGTTGAACTATAATCACCTATTTAGAAATTAGGAAAAAAATTAATAAATAAACACTTGAATAAAATATCATAAATTACTACTAGTCGTATTCTTCGTTTGTTCTAATGATCCCATTCATAATATCCTCAATATCTTCACTGCTCATATTTA
>CAYQMC010000373.1:0-1700 GCA_964418285.1 uncultured Chryseobacterium sp. | reverse complement strand
CCTGGTGGGATGTGGTGCGCTATGACATCCGTGTGAAGCCCGACTTCGAGGACCATTCGCTGACCGGTCGAACGACGATCTTCTTCAAGGCACTTGCACCTGGCCTGCGCATGCAGGTGGACCTGCAGCAGCCAATGGTGGTGGATAGCATTTCCACCGACCTGCCGGAACGGCATCCGGGAGGAACCGCCCATGGAATGGAACGGCCCATGCAATTCGAACGCGAAGGGAATGTGATCTGGGTGGTGCTGCCCGACACCGCCGCTAGCGGGCAATTGGCCAGCATCACCATCCACTACCATGGAGTGCCAAGGATCGCCCGCAACCCGCCCTGGGATGGTGGCTGGATATGGAAGCGCGATGAACGGGGTAACCCGTGGATGAGCGTGGCCTGCCAGGGCCTCGGCGCCAGTGTTTGGTACGCGTGCAAGGACCACCAGAGCGACAAGGCCGAGAGCGCCGCGATGCATATCGTGGTGCCCGACAGTTTGGTGGGTGTGGCCAACGGACGACTGCGCGGAACAAGCAGGAACAACGATGGCACCACCACCTGGCACTGGATGGTGAACAGTCCCATCAGCACCTACAACCTGGTGCCGTACATCGGCAAGTACGTCCACTTCGGAGAGCGCTTCCATGGCGAGCAAGGGAAGCTGGACCTGGACCATTGGGTGCTGGCCTACAACGAGGAGAAAGCGCGTGAGCAGTTCAAGCAGGTGCCCGGCATGCTGGAGTGTTTCGAGCATTGGATGGGCCCCTACCCGTTCTACCGCGACAGCTACAAACTGGTGGAAGCGCCGCACCTGGGCATGGAACACCAGAGCGCCATCGCGTACGGCAACCGCTACATGAACGGATATCTCGGGCGCGACCTCAGTGGTACCGGGCATGGACTGGCCTGGGATTTCATCATCGTACACGAGAGCGGGCACGAGTGGTATGGCAACAACATCACCACGGCGGACATCGCGGACATGTGGGTACACGAGGGTTTCACGCAATACACCGAGGTGTTGCACACCGAATGTCTGCTGGGTTCCGAAGCAGCGCGGGAGTACGTGATCGGTCTGCGTAGGAACATCCGCAACGACCGGCCCATGATAGGCCCTTACGGAGTGAACCAGGAAGGGAGTGGTGACATGTATGCCAAAGGCGCTAACCTGGTGCATATGATCCGCCAGCTCTTCAACGACGACCCTCAGTTCAAGCACATGCTGCGCTACATGAACCAACGCTTCAGGCACGGCGTGGTGAGCAGTGTGCAAGTGGAATCCTTCATCAACGAACACCTCACCATGGACCTGAAGCCCGTGTTCGACCAGTACCTGAGGAATACCGAAATCCCCGTGCTGGAATGGTACGTGGACAAGAAGCGCTTGTGGTTCCGATGGAGCAATTGCATTCCAGGCTTCGAGATGCCGATCCGGATGGCTGTGACCGGCCATGACCTGGCGTTCCAAGGCGTGGGTACCGCCTGGCGCGATCTGCCCTACGAGGTGGACCCCAAGACCGGGCTGGAGTTGGACAACAACTGGTACGTGGGCCAGCGCCAGTTGACCAAGGAGGACCGCAAGGCCATGGGGCGTTGAACGATGCTCAGACCACTTCGGTCATCGCAGTCTGCAAGCGCTTGGCCGCCATCTGCTGCACCTTGCGTTCCACCATGGGGGTCCACCCCAGGAACAACCCGGAGAGCCCCA
>CAYQMC010000372.1:0-1702 GCA_964418285.1 uncultured Chryseobacterium sp. | reverse complement strand
CGCTGGAGCTGGTGCGCGTTAAGGACCTGGTGGCCCAGGTGCGCAAGAGCCGCGAGCAGAAGGGTAAGATCCCCAGCTGGCAGGGTGGGCGCATGCCGCTGAGCAGCTACATGGCCAAGGTGCTGCGCGAGCAGCTCACCACGGATAGCCCGGGACTGGAAATGAGCGCCGTGGAGCCCATCCTGCAGCGTCAGCGGGAAACGAGCATCGTGCCTTCCCCCGATGAATTGTTGCTCGAACGGTTCACCAGTCGCGAAGGGCATCACGTGGTGATCTACCCCTTCGAAGGGCGCCTGGTACACGAGGCCTTGGGTTCGCTCCTTGCTTTCCGTATGAGCCTGCTGAAGCCCATCACCTTCAGCATCGCCATGAACGACTACGGCTTCGAGCTGCTCAGCGACCAGCCCATCCCCATCGAGGAGGCGCTGGACAACGACCTGTTCAGTCCGCAGGACCTGCTGGCCGATCTGCAGCGCAGCCTCAACGCCACCGAGATGGCGAAGCGCAAGTTCCGTGACATCGCCAGCATCGCGGGCCTGGTGTTCAAGGGCATGCCCGGGCGTCCGCTGAAGGAGCGGCACATGCGCGCCAACAGCAGCCTGTTCTTCGATGTGTTCCGCGAGCACGAAACCGAGCACCTGCTGCTGCGCCAGGCCTACGACGAGGCCTTCGACGTGCAGATGGAACTGCCCCGCATGCGCGAAGCCTTGGAACGCATCCAGGCCCAGCGCAAGGTGATCAAGGATCCCGGGAAGTTCACGCCCTTCGCCTTCCCCATACTGGTGGACCGGCTACGCGAGAAGCTCACCAGCGAGCAGTTGGAGGACCGGATCAGGAAGATGACGGAGCGGTTGGAGAAGGGATGACATTTGCCCTCTGCGGGAACCAAGACCCCACATGACCGATCCGGTGGATCGGGATACACACCCTCGGGAATGGACCTTCGTGGCGGGAATTTGAACGACCTCCTCCACAGCGCACGAAAACCACCATCCGAACTGGCTACATCAGGCCATGCCATCTTCGGTCAATAGGCTCAAGGAACACCGGGCATTCCAAGACACACCTTCCGCGATACGCCTGTCAAGGCATGCTTGGAGCGGAGGCACGTGTCACTGAATGGACATCGATGTCCCCCTCGGAATAATCCGCCGGTTGTGCGGAATGGACGATGTAGTCCATATCCTCAGGTACTTCAAGACCAAGCTCTGGAACGGGTCGAACGGCAACCATTCGACGCATAAAGCAGAGGCCTTGGATCCGAGGATTGGCAACTCAACCACATCTGCTCCGTCTACTGTGTCGAGTTGTCAGGTGGTCCAAGAAGAGATGGTTACCCCGAATACGAGATCACGCTTTGTCCCCAGCCCCCATTGAGTACTTCGGTCGAACAGTCCAGGATCATACCAACGCGTTGAACTGAGATGAAGAAAACGAACACCAATACCGATCATCGACCGACGGCCAGAGAGTTCCATAAGCTGATATTCATGTGCACACAAGCCCGCGAAGCACCACCTATGTTTTACACCCATACTGCGTGCGCCCGTAAAGAGTCACGTTCATGGTCACGCTACCTCTTCCAACTGGGGATAGGGGCCCTGGTCCTGTCGGGATGTGCCCCCCCCCCTGTAGCGCAATCCCCATTCACCTCCGAGGACCTGCGGAATGCCAACCGGATCCTTTTGGAAGTGGCCATGGA
>CAYQMC010000371.1:0-1710 GCA_964418285.1 uncultured Chryseobacterium sp. | reverse complement strand
CCCGGTGCGGGCGATGATCGTCTCGCTCGCCGAGCGATTCGGGTTCGACGACATCGAGTCGGGCCATCTCGCGCTCGCGGTGGACGAGGCGCTCGCCAACGTCATCCGGCACGGCTACGAGTCGCGTCCCGACGGTCGCATCTGGCTCACGATCCGGCTGCTCGACGACCCCGCGCCGACATTCCGCATCGAGATCGAGGACGAGGGCCGACAGATCGATCCGTCGCAGATCAACCCGCGCGATCTCGACGAGATTCGCCCCGGCGGTCTGGGCGTCCACATCATGCGGGAGGTCACGGACGCCTGCGACTTCGAGACCCGATCACCTCGCGGCATGCGGCTCGTGCTCGAGAAGATGCCCCGCCGCCGACCATCTCACGATCACCGCGACGCCGACGAGACGTCGTCCTCACCGAACCGGACCTGATCCCATGCCGAGCGACCTGCCCATCGACATCGAGACCCGAGACGGCGCCACCATCGTTCGACCGTCGGGAGAGGTCGACCTCGCCCGCAGCCCCACCCTCCGCACCACCCTCGGGGAGGTGATCGGCGACGGCGTCTCGCGACTGGTTCTGGATCTCTCGCAGGTCGACTACATGGATTCGTCCGGGGTGGCGACGCTGGTCGAGGCGCTTCAGCAGTGCCGGACCCGGCAGGCGACACTCGTGCTCAGCGGACTGCAGGACCGCGTCCGCAGCGTGTTCGAGATCGCGAAGCTCGACGCCGTCTTCACCATCCGCCCCGACCTCGACGCGGCCCTCGGAGACTGACCCGTGTCCGACACCCTCGCCAAGAGAGGCCCGATCACCGGTGGCCTGGACCTGCTCGGTGGGCTGGTCACCGGGACGCTGGAGTTCGTGGGCGGACTGGTCTGGCTGCTCGCCGACCTCGTCCGGTGGATCTGGCGATCGGTGGTCCTGCGAAAGGTCCGCTTCGGCCGCTCGGCGTTCGTCTCGCAGATGGTGCGGGTCGGGGTGCGATCGATCAGCATCGTGGTGCTGGTCTCCTCGAGCATCGGCTTCATCCTCGCCCTGCAGACCGCCCCGAGTCTGGAGCAGTTCGGACAGGTGGACAAGGTCGCCAACCTCGTCGGGGTCGCGGTGTTCCGCGAACTCGGGCCGCTGATCGCGGCGATCGTGCTGACCGGGTTCGCGGGCGCCTCGATCGCCGCGGAGATCGGCACCATGGTGGTGGGCGAGGAGATCGAGGCGCTCGAGTCGATGGCCCTCAACCCGGTGCGGTTTCTGGTGGTCCCCCGCGTGCTCGCCAGTGCGATCAGCCTCGTCCTGCTCGCGATCATCGCCGACCTCGCCGCGGTCGTGGCGGGCGGCGTGATCGGCGTCTCCCAGCTCGGCATCCCCTACGAGGTCTACAAGACCAATACGATCGAGCAGCTCTCCAACAGCGACTTCCTCACCGGACTTGCGAAGGCGGGCGTCTTCGGCACCATCCTCGGACTCATCGCCTGCCGCAACGGACTCATGGTCTCCGGCGGCGCCGCGGGGGTGGGCAAGGCGACGACCGACACCGTCGTGCAGACGGTGGTCACGGTCATCTTCGCGGACCTCTTCTTCACTGCCCTGTTCTACGCCCTCGGCTGGTCATGACCCGAGGTCGGGCTCACGCCCCGAGGGCCAGCCGCTCGGCGGTGCGGGCGGGCAGCCCCGAGCCGAGCGCCCGGGACTGGGCGGCATCCACGTCGTAGGC
>CAYQMC010000370.1:1287-1758 GCA_964418285.1 uncultured Chryseobacterium sp. | reverse complement strand
TTCTCTTCGGTCAGTCGAATGAGCCGCTGTACCTTTTCATGGTCCGCCCAAGGACCCAGAAGCGCAAGGTTCCTGGCCACGTGAACGAATTCCACTTCAGGTTTCGTGTCCAGCAGTGAGTAGTAGCCAAGCGCGTAGTGATCCCCAAGATCCACATTGGCGGTCCATAGGATGGTATTGAACGGGGCCGGGCGTGTAGCGATGGAGTTGTACGTGATGCCTTGTCGGACCAGTGAATCCCGGATACTGGTGTGCGCAATGGACTTCGTCACCAACGTAAGCGCCATGTAGGCCGAACTCAGCACAAGGCCCGATCCATTGATCCAACGGCGGCGCGGATCGGTACGCTTGAGGAACAGGACGACCGCCACGCAGATCAGGAAAGGTACTGTGTACAAGGGGTCCACCACGAAGATGTTGTTGTATGCGATCTTCCACGGCAATGGCCAGAAAAGTTGGGTGCCCCACGTT
>CAYQMC010000370.1:0-1277 GCA_964418285.1 uncultured Chryseobacterium sp. | reverse complement strand
ACGTTGTGTGGCAATCCAGCAACGGGTGGGTCACCAATGCCCACCAGAACAGCCAGCTCCATTCCTTCGCGGTGGCCGCGTCGCTGCCATTCACCTTCCCGATGATCAACGCGATGATCCCCACGGCCACAGCACCGATCGCGACCTGTGCAGCGATGCTGGCCGCACCGGATACAAAGACCAGCGTGAGCAGCGCGACGAATACGGCGAGGAATGAGCGCTGATGCCGTTTGACCCACTGCCCGAACACCGGCGCAAGGACGATGCTGAAAAGGATCGAGTGTGTCACACCGCGATGTACTTCGTTGGCCCGCAGGTCATCGAAGAGCAGCTTGGAAAGCACATCCAGGTCGGGAATGGTACCCGCGATGGCACCCCAAAGGATCGCCTTGTTACCCACCTTTCTGCCAAGGACCAATTCACCCACTGCGGCGCCCAGCACGATCTGCGTCAGTGAATCCATTCAGCCCGGGGTCTTTTTGAAGGGTGCGCGTTGCTCGAAGGAAGCGGGCTGCACAGGCCGCAGGGTCGGGCCGACCTGTATACCCTCCATCACATGGTAACGATCCTGACGGTGTATCACGTTGATGGGATCATGGGGGCTCGTCCGGACGGAGATGGCAAGGTCTGGACCGGGTATCATTCAAGACAGAGCTGGCGGTGGCGCGCTCCCAAGGTTAGTGCGGCGCCGAAGGTATGGTCGGCTCGCCGGTACAGCCCTTTCCAGAGCGCGGACCAAGTCAGCATCGATAGAGGCGGGTAGCCTTTAAATGGAAGACCCGGCGATCGTTTCCGACCGCCGGGCTCCAGAGCAAGCGAGGGGATGTTAGTTGCTCAGGTACCACCCGCGCCTCGCTGCTTTACCGGTGTATCAAGCTGTGCAGCCCAAGCAGGCTTGCCAGAGCCAGGATGAGCGCCAGCCACCACAGCACATTCCCGATGCGGTGGGGTATCCTAGGCTTTAGTGGTCCGATCGGGGAAGATGACACGGGTCGAGCTGTTGGTGAGCGATCAAATGTGAGCGTATCCCTTTGCCGCGAACAGGGTATTTTTCACAGGGTGGAAGGGGTGTTTATACCGGTAGTGCACGAGGTCCGTATCCCAGCCAGGGTCCATGCCTGTCACAAGCCACGCTCCACACGCTGCATTTCCGGGTCATCTTGGTGTTTCCTGCCGAGCACCGTACAGGCATTTTCGACGCTAGCTCCTCGCTCAGCTGCCGTGTGCCCTTCTATCTTCGTCCGATATCCGTTGGACCCATGGCAAAGAAGACGATC
>CAYQMC010000369.1:0-1776 GCA_964418285.1 uncultured Chryseobacterium sp. | reverse complement strand
TCGCTGCGTTCCTTTTCACTGGCCAGTTCCCCGGTCCGTCGGGCAACCATGCCCTCAAGCCGTGCTCGTTCCCTCCTCAGATTCCGCTCGCGCATGCGGACGAAACCGAAAGCGCCCAGAAGGATGAGCGCACCACCACCCAATCGGAAAGGCATGGTCTGCCAGATGGGAGGAGCGATCGTGAAGCCGTAGGTCTTGGGCTCCTGCGACCAGATGCCGCTCGCGTTCCGGGCCATCACCTTGAAGGTGTAGGTGCCAGGCGGGATGTTGCTGTAGGTGACGCGCGCAGTGGCGGTGATCGGTGACCAGTCCGGGTCGTACCCTTCCAGCACGTAGCGGTAGCGCACCTGTTCCGGGTAGGCCAGCGAAATGCCGGTGAAGGCGAAGGTGAGGTGGTTCTTGTTGTGCGGCAGTTCCAGGTCGAATGGCAAACCGTTGCTACCTGCACCTTCGCACCAGGGCGTCCAGTCCGGGTGCTCGTAGAACAGTTGAAGGTCAGTAAGGTGCACCATGGGTTCCTGTAGATCCTCTACAACCCTGAACGGGTCGTAGCGAACCATGCCACGCACGGTGCCGAAGAACAAGGTGCTATCGCCATCGAGCATGCTCGCATGGCGCATGTGTTCGATGCCGATGAAGCCGTCCTCAGGGCCATGTTCCCGGATGTTCAGTACCCGTTCCTGCAGCGCATCGAGTTCCACGGCGTACATGCCGTGCCGGGTGCCCACCCACAGGTTCTCCCAGGCGTCCAACTGTAGTTGTTCAATGGCCGGATTGCCCAATCCTTGTCGGTCGCCGTACTGTTCGACCTGGCCCCGGCGCACACAGAACAGGCCCTCGTTGGAGGTGCCCACCCACAATCCCTGGTTGGAGTCCATGACGATCGTGGTCATGCCTGTGGCAGGGAGCTTGGTGTACCGCACCGGAACCAAGGGCAGCCGTGCGCGATCGACCGCATACAAACCGCTGTCGGTCGCCAACCAAGCCGTGTCCGGATGCAGGAGTACATCGTATACGACTCGCTCCCTGGATCCCACAAGGGCGTAACGGTCCCGCTCGTTCTCCACATGCAGGCCGCTTGCCGTACCAACCCAATTGCGCCCCTGATCATCGAGCCGAACCACATGGATGCGGTCGGTTTCCAGGTTTCCCACATGCAGCACGGAACCGAATCGTCCATCGCGCAACCGGAAGAGGCCATGCAGTGCAGTGCCCACCAGGGGATACCCTTCGGCATCATCGCCAACACAGGTCACGAAGAGCGAGGGGAGTCCTTCCTCACGGCCGAATGTGCGCAACTGCCTGCCATCCCATTGGGCGAGGCCGCCGCCTTGGGTGCCGATCCACAGCAGCCCATCCGGTGTACGGTGTATCGCGCTGACGATCCGTGACGGAAGGCCTTCGCGTTCCGTGAAATACTGGAAGGCATCGCTCATGAACTTGCTTACGCCACCGAACCCGGTGCCGATCCAGATGCCTCCGCTGCGGTCCTGGTGGAGGCAGAGGACCAGATCATGACCCAGGCCGTTCTTTTCGGCCATCACCTTCAGGTTCGGAACACCGTTCCGTAGGCTCAATTGGGCCAAGCCGGCCGGGGTTCCCACCCACAGGTCGCCGTTCTTGGTGCGCAATACCGAAAGCACAACAGGGTGGGGCAAGGCCAGCGGGTAGTGCCCTTCGAGTCGCTCTGAGGTGGGTAACGGACGCAGTGCCGTGTCCAGTTCCACGTAGCCTTTGTTCGTGCCCAGGACCACCCCCTTTTCATCGGCATGCAAT
>CAYQMC010000368.1:0-1792 GCA_964418285.1 uncultured Chryseobacterium sp. | reverse complement strand
GGAGGCATTTCACCGCGATCAAGGCGATTGGGAGCAAGGCCTCCCGATGCTATTCTCCAATGAGGAGTTCGACCACGGCCTGCGGCGAATTACGGATGTGGTCTACCAGCGCGTCCTCGCAAAACGTCCGGCCGCAACTCATATCCTGGACAAACATCCTCATTTCGCACGCCACCTACCTCTCATCGATAGGGTCCTACCCACGAGCAGGATCATCCACATTATCCGCGATGGGCGCGATGTAGCCGTGAGCACCATGAGCACCAAACAGCGTCTCGGTCACGGGCAGTCGGATATCGAGGGCGCATCGCGGGTGTGGCATGGGTGCATCACTGATGCGCGTGCGCATGGACGTATCCTTGGCGACACTCGCTACCTCGAAGTGCGCTACGAGAAGCTTGTTGGCGATACGGCTTCGGAACTTGAGCGGATCCTTCGCTTCTGTGGTCTTGAACAGGACCAGGAATTGTTGACCAGCATTGTCCAAGCCAATGCCATCGAGACCCGGCAGTTCAGTCGAGGAGAATCGCGCTCGCGCGAAGAAATCCTGCGCTCAGCGGCGTCCAGAACGCGCAACCTGAGCCTGAAGCAGCGCTACCTCATGGACCAAAGCGTGGGTCCTTTGCTGGCGGAACTGGGTTACACAGAGCCTCGTTGGTGGGCCGTGGACCCAATGGACCGTTTGAAGATCACGGTTTGGCGTTTCCTTCAACGATTCCGCAGAAGTATTGCAGCATTCTGGAAGAGCTGGAAGCAACCCCTGACCGAGCGCTTTGGTTGATTCCGGAAAAGTGCTGTATACCGCCCAAAGCACCTTTGTGATGAAGGTTCACGGCGTTCACTACAGAGCTTACCTGCGGCATGCACTGCTGTGCCAGTCGCTACTGGTATGTCCTCAATGCGGATCAAATGCCCCCCAAGCTGTACCGATGACAACTTTGGAGCAGCAGTAGTGCAACCGCGTTGTGAGCCTCGTAATCTCCGCGCCAGCCGCCCGCTCCGCCGTATCCATCTATCTTTGGGGCCCGTTCCCAGCAGCATGTCCAACGCCATCTACGTCACCAAATCTTTCCTGCCTCCCCGGGAGGAATACCTGCATTGGTTGGACAAGGCGTACACGGCGCACGTGCTCACGAACATCGGCCCGATCCACCGCGAGTTGGAAGAGACCTTGCGCACGCGCTTCGCCGTTCCACACCTGCGCCTCATGGCGAACGGAACCCTGGCCTTGCAGCTCGCCATCCGTGCGCTGGGTGTGAAGGGCAAGGTGATCACCACACCGTTCAGCTACGTGGCCACCACCAGCGCCATCCTGTGGGAGGGCTGTGAGCCGGTCTTCGTGGACATCGACCCACGCACGGGTTGCATCGATGCCTCGTTGATCGAAGCCGCCATCACACCCGACACCAGCGCGATCATGGCTACGCACGTCTACGGCATCCCCTGCGATGTGGAAGCCATCGACGCCATTGCGAAGAAACACGGCCTGAAGGTGATCTACGATGCGGCCCACGCCTTCGACGTGGAATACAAGGGCAAGAGCATCCTGGCCTACGGCGATGCCAGTACCCTCAGTTTCCACGCCACCAAGCTCTTCCACACGGTGGAAGGTGGGGCGGTGGTGTTGCATGATGCCGATGCCGACAAACAGCTGCGCTTGCTGCGCAGCTTCGGACACATCTACGATGAGCACTTCACTCTGGGGATCAACGCCAAGATGAGTGAGCTGCATGCGGCCATGGGCATGGCAGTGTTGCCGCACATGGAACGCATTGTAACCGAACGCGCAGCG
>CAYQMC010000367.1:0-1860 GCA_964418285.1 uncultured Chryseobacterium sp. | reverse complement strand
GTATTCGGCTTTCGGGCCCGCCGCACCCGCCCCGGTCCGCGAACCGGGGTCGGCGGGAATGGTCAGTGGCTGGCCTTCGTAGGTTTCGAAGCTTTGGGCCACGGTCGCGTTAGCGAAATGGTCGCGCAGCGAAGGGGCAAGTACAAGTCGTAGATTGGTATCGAAGGTGATCAGGCCTCGGTCAAAGGCTTTGTCGTGAAGGGCATTGAGCGCGATGCCGTTCTGGGGGTCGAGGCGGTGTTCTTCTGCTTTGCTCCAGGGAATGATGTGGGAAGCGACCAAAAGTTCGCGAATACTGAGACCCGTTATCGCACAACGACCCTTGTACGCATTCAACACAGCCTGTCGGAAGTAGCGCTGGCCACGGCGCACTTTTACGGAAGCTGTTCCTTCTGTTGAACCCTCAGGCATGATCAACACCTTACCATCTGGCTGAACCTCGATTGGAGCTTCAGCATCACCTGTCATGAGTTCAGCCAAGAGCGCTTCTCCTTCAGGGGCCAGCTCGTTCAAGTGTGCGTGATATTCATCCCACATCGCTCGGTCGAATACGCTGGCGCCTTCCAATCCTTTTCGTCCTGTCTTGCGGAATACCGGGTCGATGGAAGCAAGATTGCTCAGCTTCATCGGTAGTGCCGAATCCGTGCGCCCCATTCTCCGGGAAATGTCCACGAGCATCTTGTTCTGCTTGTGGAACTTACCAAAGTCCACCTTATGGTAGAGGTTCAGCGCAATGAGTAGCTGTTCGCGGGTCCATTTGGCCATATTCCTGGCTTTTCCGCCACAAGATCGTTAACCTGGGCCCATGCACAACGACAAGGAATACGTCATCCGTCTCTCCGCCTTCGATCTAGGTCAACTCATCGATGGCTTGGAAGTGCGTCTTCGAGCTTGGCGCGATACCGCCGTCTACCTGCGAAACGGTGAAATGACGGATGCCGACTTCATAGCGGAAGAATGCCATGATCCAGAGGAAGCCGAGAAGCTTGCGGCGCATTACGAGCGCATAATGGACAGTCTGTTAGAGCAGCAACGCGAACAAGACAAGCCATCATGAAGAGATCGATCATCTCCTTCCTTCTTGCCTTGAGAGAGGAGGAAAGCTTCAATGAAGAAGCCGACGAGTGGCAGTTCGCTGATGGCAGCGCTTGTGGCATTTGCACCCATTCAGCGATCCTTGTGGCGAAGGCATTCAGTGGTGTTGTCCTAGGGTACCTTTCCGAAAACAATCCTGCGGCGGAACTCGGCGAAGCCTATGCCCCCGGACACGACTTTGCAATCATTGATGAGCGCTGGTTGGTCGACTATTGGGCATGGCGAACAACTGATCTTCTTGATCTCCCAGTGCTGGATCTCGCTGCGGCCGGTGACCTGGCTATTGCTACTCGCCTCTATGGTCATGGCAGGCACTTGAATGTAGTGTGGGACTACAGATCGCATCTGGGAGCATGATCTGAAAGTGGCACGGCAGCCATTCACGTTGCATAGGCTGGCACGGCTGCTCGCATAAGCGACCCCAACCCATAGCCCTCGGACGAGGCGCAACATCGATCGCGGTCATGCAGCGAAAGTCGGCCTACCGAAGAGTCCAGTGCCCTTCCCTTCACGATCCTTAACTTCCATCTCCACCCACCCGCGCCCAAAGCCCGCTATGTTCGGGCATGCCAACACACTACCTGCTGCCTGCGCTGCTCTTGTGGGCCTGTACCGATGGAGGTGCGGCACGTACGCAACAGGTGGAGACGCCGGCACCTGCGGAGCGCTACCGGCTGGAGGCCGGGGACCTGGGCGTGTGGCGCACGGTGGATACCACGGATGCGGCGGCACAGGCTGATGTGGCCTGCCTGCGGCGCTTCTTCG
>CAYQMC010000366.1:0-1888 GCA_964418285.1 uncultured Chryseobacterium sp. | reverse complement strand
GCAACCACGTGCTCATCAGCGGGCCGGGTGCCTTCGAGTTCGCGCACAAGCAGAAAGTGCCGCTGGAGGACGATCACTACTTCTTCGATCAGTTCCGTTACGAGCAGTGGCAGCAGACCGTGGGTACCGACAAGTACCAATTGGACCATACGCCAATGAAGGCCGAGGACAAGGAACGCAAGTTCGGTACCGTGGGCGCAGTGGCCTTGGACCAGCACGGCAATCTGGCCGCTGCCACCAGCACCGGTGGCATGACCAACAAGAAGTGGCAACGCATCGGCGATAGCCCCATCATCGGTGCTGGCACCTACGCCAACAACGCTACCTGCGCCGTCAGTTGCACCGGGCACGGCGAGAGCTTCATACGGGCAGTGGCCGCGTACGATGTGCATGCGCTCATGGCCTACAAGGGGCTGAGCCTACAGGAAGCCGTGCGTGTGGTGGTGCACGAGAAGCTTCCGCCCTTGGATGGCGATGGCGGCCTGATAGCGGTGGATAAGGACGGGGGTGTGGTGTTGGACTTCAACTGCAGCGGCATGTATCGCGGGCAGGTGGGCGCCGATGGGGTATTCCACACGGCGATCTTCCGGGCCTAGCACTCGCTACGATAGCGGCGGATCATGGGCCGGAGGAACCTTGGTCGGCTTCTTCCTTCCGACGAATGGTAGGGTGAGCCGCTGCTCTTCAGGGTACTCGATATCCTCGCCCAGCAGATAGCCATAGGGCTGCAGGCCGGGTATTGCATCGCAAACCACCTTCAGCATGCCGGTTAGCGGTATGGCCACCACCATCCCCACCACGCCCCACAGCATACCAAAGCCAAGCAACGCCATGATGCTCACCAGCGGATTGATGCTTACGCTGCTGCCCACCACTTTGGGTGTGATGAAGTTGTTCTCCAGGAATTGGGTCAACACACAGACCCCCAGGGCGCCTGCGGCATACCAGGCGGAATCCTTGGTGATCAGCGCGATAGCGATCGGGAAAAGGCTGCCGATGAGCACGCCGATGTACGGGATGATGTTCAGGAAGCCGGCCAGGAAGCCCAGCAGGATCGCGTACTTCAAGCCAAGTATCAGGAAGCCGATGCTGTTCAGGACGCCCAGTATGACCAATACGATAAGAACTCCACGCAGGTACTTGCGCGAAAGCTTCGATATGCGGACCATCACTTCGAGGACGAGACCAGTGCTCTTTTGCCCCACCTCCTTGAAGAAGATGCGGAATTTGTCCTTCAGCAACAGCAGAAGGAATACGAAGATGGGGATGGGTACCACGAATGCCAGGGTGGCGCCTGTCGAGGAGAAGACGGTAAGCAGGGCCTTGCCGCCGTATTCGGCCAACTGGTTGATGTGGTTGTTGAACCACTGTACCTGCTCACGTTGACCGAGGCTGGTATGCTCCTCTATCCAGGCCAGCACTCCCATGCCCTTATCTGCAAAGGCGACCTGCAGCGCAGGGAGATCTTTTCCAAAGCGGGAAAGTTGCCAACCCAGGAAGAAGAAGGTGCCAAGCACGACCGAGAGCAGTAAGGTGGTGGCAAGGAAGGCACTCAGCCAGCGAGGCGCCCCCCAGCTCTCCATCTTGCGTGCCATGGGAAGAAGCATGAAGGAGAAAAGCGCAGAAACAAGGAAGAGGATGATCAGGTCCCGACCGAAGTAGAGCACGGTCACGGTGAGGACCACCGCGAGCAGGACATATACGTAGCGCTGGAGGGCGTTCGTGGAGGTCATGCCGATAGCTCAGGCCGACCGTTCCTTGTGGGCTTCGCGGCGCTGCCGCACGTATTCCTTCACCCGATCCCACGAGCGGCCGAACTCCGAAAGTAGGCGATGAACGTGTTCGTTCCGTCCCAAGCGGTCCAAAAGCATGGGAGTAGCAGCGCTTG
>CAYQMC010000365.1:0-1893 GCA_964418285.1 uncultured Chryseobacterium sp. | reverse complement strand
ACCACGTATCGTACACCACCTGAATTGCCGCTCCTGCCTCGGAGGCATGCCACACCATTCCCAGCATATCCGATCACGGATCGTTCATCCGCCCGTTCCGGGATGTACGCGCGTTATGCGCATCCTGTCGTGGGCACCAGAGCTTCATCGCCATGGCTGAACAACAAGGGCGCCCGGTCGGAAGCCGTGTTTCCAGCAGCGGTGGGAAAGCGAGGATGCGCAGGTCCCTGCCCCGCGGCGCGGGCTTCCTTCCCGACCTGAAGGACCTGTTCCAACGCTACGACAAACGGACCTCAGCAGCCCACAAGCGACTGGTGGTCCTCCTGGTCGTTGCAGGAGCGGCCCTGCGTGGCTGGATGCTCTTCCTGCCTGTCACAGCCGACGAGGCGTTCACCTGGGTGCGCTATGGGGTGCGCCCGGCGTTCGAGATCATCAGCGACCTGAAGCACACGCAGAACCAGGTCTTCCATACCCTGCTGATGAAGTGGAGCGCCACCTTGTTCGGTCTGGACACGATCACCATTCGGCTGCCGGCCTTCCTGGCTTCTGTGTTGTCCATGCCGCTGTTCTACCTCTTTGTGCGGTCCATGTTCAACCGCTACATCGCGGTCATCACCCTGGCCTTGGTGGCGGGTTCTGGTTCCTTGATCGAATACGGTAGTGTGGCCAACGGACATGCCATCGTGTGGTTCTGCATGGTGGCAGCGCTCGTTCTGGGCCGGCATTCCACCCGGGAGAACAACCCGGTGAGCGCTCTGGGGATGGGCTTCTTCCTCGCGCTGGGCATGTGGGCCTCACCCGGTGGACTGTACCCTGCACTGATGGTATTGCTGTGGTCGCTCTTCCACCTCATCTTCAACCACAGCGACAGCCTGCCGGCACGGCTGCAGCTTTGGTTCGCTGGTTTTGCGGTGTTCTTTGTGCTCAGCTTGCTGCTCTACGCCCCCATCATCAACAACCACGGCCTGTTGCAGGTCGTTCTGCACGACAGTCTGCCGGACTTGAGCTGGAAACGCTTCAAGCTCGTGCATACCGAAGGCACCATGGCACTGTGGTTCCACATCGTGGACGCCAGCGCGCGCTGGTTCGCGATGCTCGGCCTGCTGGGCCTGATCGCGGCCGCCTACATCTCGCAGAAGTACCGCTTGCTGGCAATGGCCATGCTCATCGGGGCCGCGTTGCCGGTGCTCCTCATCCGCTACGTTCCGGAACCCGGCACATGGACCTACGCGTTGTATGTGCTGCACGTAAGCACCGCCATCGCGTTGTTCTATATCCTGAAGTTCGCTCAGGAGAGGTTCTTTCCCAAACTGGGTAAACGCACCCGGGTGGCCGTGGCCTCTGTGGTCCTGCTTGTTGCAACGGCATGGCCGGCGATGGCCTACCTGCTTTCCACCGATCGCCTGCATCGCTTCCCCGAAGCCGACGTCATGGCCACGTATCTCGATGGCGCGATGGACGCGGATGACCGTGTGCATGCCGACGTGCCTTGGGAGGACCCCCTGTTGTTCCAACTGATGGGCCGTGGCTGGGGCAAAGGAGTGGTTCGGGGGCTTGGTCCCGAAGGCAGCCACCTGTTCGTTGTGGTGGACCCGGGTGCGGAACAGACCCTTGCCGGAGTGTTGGCGGTACAGGCCGTTCCCGAGCAGCGCCTGCAGGGGCCGTCGGTGGTATTGGAGCAGGATCGCGTGAAGATCATAGTAGGGACCGTGGGTCCTGCTGAAGCCCGGGAATAGACCGGCCGGGTGCGATAACCTCGCATTGGTTTCCTTTGCACCCGCTATCCAGCGCAACACCGCATTCGGCCCAGGGCCGCAACAGCATATTACCATGGCAGAAGAAGGACGTCAGATCATTTACAACATGGTCAAGGTGGGGAAGACCTTGCCCTCC
>CAYQMC010000364.1:0-1894 GCA_964418285.1 uncultured Chryseobacterium sp. | reverse complement strand
AAAGCGCATAAAACCTAGTATTAGAGGCAAAATTTCGAGTTCGTGAAGATACGCCAGCTAGTTCTGGGCCGAAAAGCTTTGTGCTTCAAAGTATTCTCCGTTTCTTCGCAGCCCCAAAAAAGTTTAGCATCGTGGATTCGCTCAGCTACAAAACGATATCAGCCACTAAGGCAAACGCAGGTAAGTCCTGGGTCGTGGTTGACGCCAAGGGTCTAGCCCTTGGTCGATTGGCCTCGCATGTCGCCTTCCGCCTTCGCGGTAAGCACAAGCCCAACTACACCCCGCACGTGGACTGCGGAGATAACGTAATTGTTATCAATGCAGCCGAAGTGACCCTGTCGGGTAAAAAGATGAACGACAAGCAGTACATCCGCTACACTGGCTATCCCGGTGGCCAGCGGTTCAGTACTCCTGCTGAGGAGCTCGCCAAGCACCCATCGCGCATCGTCGAGAAGGCCGTTCGCGGTATGCTTCCCAAGACGCGCCTCGGAGCAGAGCTCTTTCGCAATCTTCACGTGTACGCCGGTGCCGAGCACGGCCACGAAGCCCAACAGCCGGTTCAAATCTAATCGTACTATAAGATGTCTACGACCCACGCAATCGGACGCCGCAAGACCTCAGTTGCCCGTGTTTATGTGAAGCCAGGTAAAGGTGAGATCATGATCAACAAGCGCGAGCTGTCGAACTACTTCTCGACCGGCACCCTGCAGTACAAAGTGCGCCAGCCACTGTCGCTGACGGACAATCTCAACAATTTTGACATCACTGTCAATGTAGAAGGCGGTGGCATCACCGGCCAAGCTGAAGCAATTCGCCTCGGCCTGTCGCGCGCCCTCTGCGAAATCAATCCGGAGCTTCGCATCACGCTGAAGCCTGAAGGATTGATGACCCGCGACCCGCGCATGGTAGAACGTAAGAAGTTCGGCCAGAAGAAAGCACGCAAGCGGTTCCAATTCTCGAAGCGTTAATCGCGCAACGAGTATTGGGTTTAGCATCCAAACGGTCAAGATCGCTCTGGCGCTACTTGGCCGTTGCCTTTTTAGCGAACGTAAACCCCCAAGAATCCTATGGCACACACGCCTGAAATTCAGCAGCTCCTCGACGCAGGAGTTCACTTTGGTCACCTGACCCGCAAGTGGAACCCCAACATGGCCCCGTACATCTTTATGGAGCGCAATGGTATCCACATCATTGACCTTCAGAAGACGCAAAAGAAATTGGCCACGGCGGCTGACGCCATGGGCAAGATCGCCGGAAGCGGACGCAAAATCCTTTTTGTTGCGACGAAGAAGCAAGCCAAAGAGATTGTTGCCGACACCGCCAAGGCCCTCAACATGCCCTACATCGTAGAGCGCTGGCCTGGAGGTATGCTCACGAACTTCGTGACCATCCGCAAGGCAATCAAGAAAATGTCAAACATCGACAAGATGAAGACCGACGGAACGTTTGAGACGCTTTCAAAGCGCGAGCGCCTTCAGGTTGACCGTCTGCGTGCCAAGCTCGAGAAAAACTTGGGTTCAATTGCCGACATGAGCCGCCTTCCAGCTGCGTTGTTTGTGGTAGACATCATGCGCGAGCACATCGCCGTTGAAGAAGCCCGCAACCTCGGAATCCCCGTATTCGCTATGGTGGACACGAACAGCAACCCACATTTGGTTGACTACGTGATTCCGTCAAACGACGATGCTACAAAGTCTATCGCGGTAATTCTAGAGTCGTTATCTGTAACGATCAAGGAGTCGCTGAGTCAGCGCAAAACTGAAAAAGACAAGCCCGGAAGCGAGAAGCTTGAAAAAGCTGCTGCCAAAGTAGCCGCGGAATAAGTTTAACACCGGGGCAACAGCCCCGGTTTTTCTTTGTACTTAAAATACCAATTATCATGAGCATTACTGCT
>CAYQMC010000363.1:0-1897 GCA_964418285.1 uncultured Chryseobacterium sp. | reverse complement strand
GAAGTGTCCACGCCTTTCCCGGAGGCCTCCGCCAGCGTCACCCATTTCGTGGACCTGGATGGCGATGGGGACCTGGACCTGTTCTTTTCGGGCAATGGATCGAACGTGGCGGAATTCGCGCACATCTACCTGAACAACGGGCAGGGCGTGTTCACGCTGCTGCCGAACCCCGCGCTGCCGCGCTTCCAAGGCCCGGGCGTGGCCTTCGGGGATGTGGACGGTGATGGGGATCCGGACCTGCTGTTGTGTGTGAAGGCCTTGAACGACAATTTCGTGGCCGACCTTTTCCTGAACGACGGCACGGCCCTGTTCAGCGCCGCCGGCAGCACGGTCTTCACGCCGGTGGAAAATGCTGCCGTCGCGTTCATCGATGCGGAGGGCGACGGTGACCTCGATGCCATCGTTGGCGGTACCCAACAGAACGGCGCCCCCTCCACCATGCTCTACCTCAACGATGGTGCGGGCAACTTTGGTCCCGACGGCACCAACACCTTCGTTCCACTGAACGCCAGCGACGTGGATGTAGCCGATACCGATGGCGATGGGGACCTGGATATCCTGATGTCCGGTACCGCCGAACCGTTCGCGGCACGCACCATCCTGTACCTGAACGATGGCGCGGGCCTCTTCACCGAACTCGGCACGGCGGGCCTGCAGCAGACCTTCGCTGGCACCAATGTGATCGCGGACCTGGACAACGACGGCGACCAGGACCTGGTGATCCTCGGCTCCCAGATGGGTGGGCTGCCGAACATCTACAATATCGTGTACGAGAACCTCGGCGACAATGCCTTCATCCCCACGGACACCGTTGGAGGCGAATACATAGCGGTGTGCGCGGCGGAAGACTTCACCGGGGATGGCCTCGTGGACCTCGTGATCCAAGGCTTCGTGCAACGCACCAGCGTTTACTGGAACACCACCACGACGACCTCTGTGCTCGAGCGGGAGGCCGGGTCCTTGGGCGTATACCCGAACCCGTCCTCCGGCCGCTTCACCCTCCGCTGGGATGAGGCCCTTTCCGTGCGTGCCGTTGGAATCTACAGCAGCCAAGGCCACCTGGTGCATGAGCGGGCCGCTGGTGCCGGGTGGTCCGGAACCTTGGAGCTGGATCTTCCAGCAGGGGCCTACATCCTGCAGTTGCGCACGGACGATGCGTTGCATACAGAGACATTGCTGGTGGAGTAGGGGGCTATCGACGCAGGTCCGGTCCTGAACGAAAAGTGGACTTGGAATGCGCCTTTCAGTGGCGGTGTGTTGGTGTGCTATGGTGTAGCGACTTCTTCCACATCAACTTGACTGGAGTGGTGCCTTGGTCACGGCCTTTTCCTTTCGGGAGGTCCCCTTTCGGCGTTGCTGCTTTCGGATAGTATGTTCGCCTCCGGCCGCAGGTATACCGAAACCCGCGCACACCCCCATGGCCAAAGGCAAGACCCTATCGCCCGGCGAGCGTGATGCCCTGCTGGACACCCTGCGGACCCGCTTCGAGAAGCACATGGCCCGACACGAAGGCATTGCTTGGACCAAGGTGGAAGCGCGGCTGCGGGCCGAACCCGGTAAACTGTGGTCCCTACACCACATGGAGGAGAGCGGTGGGGAACCGGACGTCATAGGCCAGGACAAGAAGACGGGTGCCTGCCTCTTCGTGGATTGCGTTGCGGAAAGCCCCAGTGGCCGCCGCAGCGTGTGTTACGACCGGGCAGGTCTGGAATCACGTAAGGAACACCGGCCCACGAACAGCGCTGTTGACATGGCCGCGGAGATGGGCGTGGAACTGCTCACCGAGGAGCAGTACCGGGCGCTGCAGGAACTGGGCGCCTTCGACCTGAAGACATCGAGCTGGGTGCTTACGCCTGCCGCCATCCGGAAGCTGGGTGGTGCGCTCTTCTGCGATCGC
>CAYQMC010000362.1:0-1901 GCA_964418285.1 uncultured Chryseobacterium sp. | reverse complement strand
GGGAAGGAAAAGACACAGTGCTCATCAGTCAACGCCCCATCCTCACCGAGGAGCCCATCAGCGAATTCCGTTCGCGCTTCATCCTCGAGCCGCTCGAGCCTGGCTTCGGCTACACGCTCGGCAACTCGATGCGCCGCACCTTGCTCTCCTCGATCCCCGGAGCCGCCGTCACTAGTCTCCGCATTGACGGTGTTCTCCACGAGTTCACCACGATCGACGGTATGACCGAGGACGTCACCGAGTTGATCTTGAACCTCAAACAACTCGTTGTTTCGTCCGAGCACGACGAGCCGGTTGTCATGTACCTGCGCAAGCAGGGCCCCGGTGCTGTCACGGCAGCGGACATCCAGCCCCCGGCCGGTGTCGAGGTCCACAACCCCGACCTGCACATTGCGAACCTCAATGGCAAGGGCAAGCTCGAGATCGAACTGATCGTCGAGCGTGGCCGTGGCTACGTCCCCTCGGTTATGAACAAGCAGCCCGGCCAGGAGATCGGTCGCATTCCTGTCGACTCGATCTACTCACCGGTGCTCAAGGTCAGCTACAAGGTCGAGGCGACTCGTGTCGAGCAGCGCACCGACTTCGACAAGTTGGTTCTCGACGTGGAGACCAAGCAGAGCATGCGCCCGCGCGATGCTGTTGCTTCCGCCGGTCACACGCTGGTCGAGCTCTTCGGTCTCGCCCGCGAGTTGAACGTCGACGCCGAAGGCATCGACATCGGCCCTTCGCCTACGGATGCCTTCGTGGCCGAGCAACTCGGAACTCCGATCGAGCAGCTCGACATGACGGTGCGTTCCTACAACTGCCTCAAGCGTGAGGGCATCCACACTGTGGGCGAGCTGATCACCCGTAGCGAGGCCGATCTCCTCGACATCCGCAACTTCGGTCAGAAGTCGATCGACGAGGTCAAGGTCAAGCTCGCCGGTCTCGGCTTGGCTCTCAAAGACAGCCCGCCTGGATTCGATCCCGGCGCGGCGGTCTACTTCGCCGACGAGGACGAAGAAGGTTACGAGGACTTCGACGGCACTGAAGGCGACGACGTCGCATACGCAGAGGACGAGCAGCTCTAGAACCGAGCGTTCTAGAACTCACAAGGAGAAACGACATGCCTACGCCAACTAAGGGTCCCCGTCTCGGCGGTGGTCCGGCACACGAGCGACTGATGCTCGCCAACCTCGCGACGGCGCTTTTCGAGCACGGCAAGATCACCACGACCGAGGCCAAGGCCAAGCGGCTGCGTCCTCTCGCCGAGCGGTTGATCACTTTTGCCAAGCGCGGTGACCTCGCTGCCCGCCGCAAGGTGATGACCGTCGTGCGGGACAAGACCGTGGTGCACGTGCTGTTCACCGAGATCGGTCCGCAGTACGCGGGTCGTCCCGGTGGCTACACCCGCATCACCAAGATCGGTCCCCGCAAGGGCGACAACGCCCCCATGGCCGTGATCGAACTGGTCGAGCCGATGCTCGAGCAGGTGGTTGCGGAGGCAACGGGTGCCACCAAGCGTGCTGCCAAGGAGAAGGCCGAGGCGGAAGCCAAGCCTGTGACCGAGGTAGTGGAGACCGAAGCTGTCGAGACCGAGGTTGGTGAGCCGGAAGGTGATGCAGCCGAGGTCAACGAGGTCGAAGAGGCCGTCGTCGATTCGGAGGCCACCGATTCGGCCACCGAGTCCGAGACGATCGAAGAGATCGCCGAAGAAGGCACCGACGACGCCAAGTAGTCATTGAACCAACGCAGGACGGGTGGTCGAGTCATGAGTGATTCGCCCACCCGTCTTCGTTTGGACATCGCATACGACGGTTCGGAATTCGCAGGCTGGGCGAGCCAGCGCGATCAGCGCACAGTGCAAGGTGAACTGCAGCGAGTCCTGACGCATCTTGCTGGTCAAGCGATCGAACTCACCT
>CAYQMC010000361.1:0-1906 GCA_964418285.1 uncultured Chryseobacterium sp. | reverse complement strand
AGGACTTGATCACATTGGACAAGAGGCCTTGGTTCATGGTGTAATTGGCCACCACCTTGCCACGCTCCAGCACCGTCACGCCTTGCCCCTCGGTGCCGACCCACAAACGCCCCTTTCCATCTTCCACAAAGCAGGTCGCTGTGAAGGAACGATCAAGGTCCACGGGTTGGGCCACTGCATCCTCCACTCTGGTGATACCGCGCAAGGCCGAACCCACCCAGAGAATGCCTTTCGCATCCCGGTAAAGCGCGGTAACATTGGTTCCGGCCAATCCATCCTCGGTCCTGTATACCATGGGAACGCTTCCTGGAACGAAGCGCACCAGACCGTTGATGGTTCCTACCCAGAGGGCTCCATCCTTGCCCACCTCCAGGGCCGTCACCTTGTTGTCCGGGATGCTTCCGCTGATCTCCGTGTCGTAGCGGAACCGGAAGGTGCGTGGATCGAACACGAACAGTCCGCCATTCTCCGTACCGATCCAAACATTCCCATTCCTATCGGTCCGCAGGCAGCGGACCCGGTTGCTGGTAAGGTCGCCCTGTTGCATGGTGAGGTTACGCACCCGGGACGTACTGCCTTCCTTGGCGTCCAGGATGCTGATCCCTCCATTGGTACCGAACCAGATCCGGCCTTGGGAGTCCTCCATCACGGCATTCACCTGTTGCTCTACCAGGCCATCCGCTTCGGTGAAGGTGATGAAACGCTCCCCCTTGAAGATGTCCAGCCCGTTCTCATTGGTCCCCAACAACATATTGCCCTCGCGGTCGCGGATGATGCAGCGTACCGCCTTGTCGTGGAGCCCATTGCCCGGAGAGAAGACCTGGACCCCTTCGGCTTGGATGCGGGCCACACCACCATCCCAGGTGCCCACCCAGACACGCCCTTGGGCATCTTCGCCAAAGCTGAACACGAAGTTGGACGGAAGCCCGTTGCCGATGTCGTATACCTTGGGCTGACCACCTTTCAACGGTAGCTCGTAGGCTCCCCCTGTGTACGTACCCACCCACAACGAACCATTGGATGCTTCGAACAATGCGGTAACGCGCTGGATATCCGGCAGGCCGGGAAGCGGCATGGGCAAAAAGGTCTCTTTGGCTGCGTCCAAGGAATGCGCGCTGCCACCGGCATCCACAAAGCAGAGCACACCATTGCGCAAGGTGGAAATGGCTACGATGCGACTATCCAGACCCTGATCGGGACCAAAACGTTCCGCGGTCGCAGAGCCATCAGCTCGGATCTCGCGCACTTGGAAGGCACCTTCTCCAAAGGTTGTGATCCACACGTGACCATCACGATCCTGGGCGATGCCGGTGACATCGGTTATCAGATCGATGTCATCCAACCGTACCGTACGGAATGCGTTGTCCTCGAACAGCGAAATACCCCCGCCCAAATGCCCTGCCCAGACCCGGCCTTCCTTGTCCTTGAAAAGGCTGCGCGTACCGTTGGATGCAACTCCGGCATCCGGACCGAAGTTTTCCACCACAAGGCCATCGTATCGCGAAATACCCGCCTCGGTGCCGATCCAGATCCGGCCGTCGACATCCTCCAAAGCGGTGTACACCTTGGAAGCAGGAAGTCCCTGCTGGATGCCCAAGTTGTCGAAGAAGAAGCGTTGTGCCTGCAACGGGGCCACAATAGCGCCTAGGAGCAGTATCGCAAGGTATCGGATCGGTGTGCGCATGGTGCAGTGGAGGTCGCCGCAAGTTAGCCGAACTCCAAAGCACTCAACGCGTAAGCTCGTAGAACGAGGGGTCAGTTCCGGCCGCATCGCTCACCACAAGCGTATTCCCAACGGTCTCGCTGTAGTTCTGCATTTGTGCCTTCAACGAGCCATAGTTGAAGTAGCTGTACACGTCGTCCTTGCGTCCATCCACCGGTACCCAGTTGGCTTTGCATCCTTTGG
>CAYQMC010000360.1:0-1908 GCA_964418285.1 uncultured Chryseobacterium sp. | reverse complement strand
CGAGGTAATGGAACTCTTCCCCAGCGAGTACATCCACATTGGTGGCGACGAATGCCCCAAGGACGCGTGGAAGGCATGCGCGAAATGCCAGGCGCGGATGCAGGCCGAAGGACTGAAGGACGAGCACGAGCTTCAGAGCTACTTCATCCAGCGCATCGAGAAGTTCGTGAACGCCAAGGGCCGGAAGATCATCGGTTGGGACGAGATCCTGGAGGGTGGCCTCGCACCCAACGCGGCGGTGATGAGCTGGCGCGGAACCGAAGGCGGGATCGCGGCGGCCAAGGCCGGGCATCATGCGGTGATGAGTCCCGGCAGCCATTGCTACTTCGACCACTACCAGGGCGACCCCGCGAACGAGCCAGTGGCCATCGGTGGCTACACCACCGTGCAGAAAGTGTACAGCTACGAACCGATCCCGGAGGCGCTCAACGAGGATGAAGCGAAGTACATCCTTGGCGCGCAGGGCAATGTGTGGACCGAGTACATCCTCACTCCCGAACATGTGGAGTACATGGCCGTGCCGCGCATGCTGGCGCTGGCGGAAGTGTTGTGGACGCCGAAGAAGAGGCGGGATGAGGCGGACTTCATGCGGAGGTTGGAGGCGGAGTTCCCGAGGTTGGATGCGATGGGGGTGAATGCGAGCAGGAGCATTTACCAAGTGCGCATTGTTCCGCGCCAAGGGGATAAGCCAGGTATTATCAAGGTCGAATTCGAGAAACCTTCGGACAGTATGCCTGTCCTGATCGATTGGTCCGTAGGTGATCACATGGTCCAAGATCCTTCATATCCATCCTTCATTGAGATCGCAGACAGTAGTATGGTAAGTGCATCGATCGTCGATACAACGGGTGGAACATTTCGGGCTGCCTATCCGACGAGCTCACGATACTTCCACTTCAACCGCGCCACCGCCCGCCCCATCACCCTGAGCACCCCGCCCAACGAGCGTTACAACACCGGCGGCGCCTTCACCCTGGTGGACGGCATTCGCGGCAGCAGCCGGCGCGTGGACAACGAATGGCTGGCTTGGAAGGAGGATGTGACCATCACAGTGGACCTTGGCAGGGAACAGGATATTGCTTACATCGGTATCGGCGCACTTGGCGACACGCACAGTTGGATACACCTGCCGAAGGAAGTGGTCGTGAGCGTAAGCGACGATGGCACGAAGTTCCTTGATGTGGGCCGAAAGGCACCCGGACTTTCCGCCACAGGTAAGGTGGCCTTGGGCGTGGCTCTCTCCGGCAAGGCACGCTATGTGCGGCTGGAGGCCCGCTCCGCCGGAACCATCCCCGATGGCTTCCCCGGAGCAGGCAATCCGGCATGGTTGGTCCTGGATGAGATCGAAGTGCGATGATGACGAACTTCGCTGCGTCATGCGTTTCCTCATAGCCTCGATCCTCCTGCTGGGTGCCTTTGCAGCCACAGCCCAGAACACCATCTACAGCCACGCCATCGGCAATTGGCGCAATGGTCCCACCGTGTACATCACACCCTTGATCGAAACCACGGAGGCTTTCACCACGCCTCAGCTCATCGAACGCTACAAGGCCGAGTTCCCTGCGCTGGTGGATGTGACCGACCTGGATGTGTTGCGCTTCGCCACGCCGGAAGAAGGTGAAGAAAGCCGTAGCAGCTTGAAGGCCAAGTATGGCATACGTAAGCTGGAGGTGGTGATGCTGGAAGCAAGGCCCGAGGAATGATCGACGGGATCCTTCTCCACCCCGTGCTCCGCAGTACTCTGTTGGTGCTTTTCCTGTTCGGTCCGCCGGTCATGTCGCATTCCCAGCTTGTGCATGATCAGGGCAGCACCCGGGCCGATTCACTCCGTGGCAGCATCGGCCCGTACCGGGCCTGGTGGGATGTGGTGCGCTATGACATCCGTGTGAAGCCCGACTTCGAGGACCA
>CAYQMC010000359.1:0-1909 GCA_964418285.1 uncultured Chryseobacterium sp. | reverse complement strand
GCGGTAGTGATGCCATCGCAGGTACAATGGCGTGGACCGACCCTGCCTTGGTGCGCAGCAGCGTATACCCTAAGGCCATCATGGCCTACCTGCAGAAACTGCCCGAGCCTGGGGTGCAGGAGCTGGCCTCCGCTTGCGATTCCCTGTTGGCCTGGTCCGCTGGGGATACCTTGTGTTGGTCCTTTTCGCGCTCCTTCCTGTTGCGACTCTTCGCCGTTTATGGACCGGACGAGGTCACCTTGCACCTTGTTGAACGCTACGTGAATGGTCCTGGTACACTGCTGCCTCCCAATGCCGAGTTGCTGACGACCGCAGCCCAAGTCATGCGCGTGGCTCCGGGAGCCAAGGCGCCCGAGGTGGCCTTGGTCGACCCCGTGGCGGGTGATAGCACTGCGCTCTACACAGTACTCCTCGACAACGATTACACCGTATTGTTCTTCTACTCCAGTTCATGCGACCATTGCCACGAGCAGATGCCGGGCTTGGTGGAAGTATACCGGGACTTCCGTCAAAGAGGAGTCCAGGTGCTGGGCATTGCCTTGGACGCGGATCTGGAGGAGTTCCGTTCCACACTGGAGGAACGGGGACTGCCGTGGCCCAGCTTTAGTGAATTGAACGGCTGGGGTTCCTCAGCTGCGAAAGGCTTTGGGGTTCGATCCACGCCGGCCTTCTTCCTACTGGATCGCTCCGGCACCATCGTGGCCAAGCCCTACGATCACACGGAACTACGCAACACGTTGACCGAACTGTTGCCTTGACCGGAAAGCCGATCCGTGGAATGCGGAGCGGCACGGAATGCACCAACCGGGCGCCTTCCTTATGCACTTACAGCTGGAAGACCCACTGCGTATGATCGTTTGGCCATCCGATCGCGGGTGGGGGAGTGCGGAAGAACGCGAACACCGTGGATCCCGAGCCGCTCATCGCGCAGTACGCGGCACCGGCATCCAGCAAGGTCGCCTTGGCTTGGGCAACGCTCGGATATGTCACCGATACATACGGCTCCAGCATATTCGGTAGCAGGCCGTCCCATTCTTCCATCGGTCTTTCCAACAATACGGTCGGGGGGGATAGTTCCAAGCCGGTAGGACTGCTATTGCGGAATACTTCCGGGGTGGACACGTGCACGCCTGGATTCAATACCACAAGCCAAAGGCCCTTGGTGTCGAGTTCCACCGGTCGCAACAACTCGCCACGCCCTTCCGCCAATTGCGGTGCATTGCGTAGGAAGAACGGGCAATCGCTTCCGAGGGCGGAGGCCATACTGTGCAGTTCTTTGTGCTCCAGGCGCAGGTCCAGCAAGCGGTTCAACAGCAGCAGCATGTGGGTGCCATCGCTCGAACCTCCACCGAGTCCGGCGCCCATGGGTACCACCTTGTGCAGGTGGATGCGAAGTCCGGGCAAGGTGTGCCGGATGCGAACCGCATCCACTGCTTTCATGCACAGGTCCTGCGATGCATCGCCGGGAATGGGCAGTCCGCTCCGCACAAAGACCACTTCCCCGGTCGGCATGCTTGGGTCCACCACAGCCTCCAGCGCATCGCACAAGGGGATCGGGAACATCACGCTTTGGAGGTCATGATAGCCATCGGCCCTGCGGCGCACCACGTTAAGGCCCAGGTTGATCTTGGCGTGGGGGAATATCAGCATCGGGCTGCGAAGGTATCGGGTCGGTCCAGCACGAAGGCACGATCCTTCTACCTTCGTCCGCTCATCTTAGGACCATGCAGACCTTCCTTGAATTCGAAAAGCCGGTGCAGCACCTCATGGAGCAGATCGCCAAGCTGAAAGAGGTGGCCTCCGAAGGAGCGGTGGATGTAAAGGCCACCATGAAGGACCTGGAGCAGAAACTTGCTGAAACGCGGCGTACCCTGTATGCGGATCTTAGTCCGTGGGAGCGTGTCCAACT
>CAYQMC010000358.1:0-1910 GCA_964418285.1 uncultured Chryseobacterium sp. | reverse complement strand
AGGGACGACCAATTCTGCCCGTGCCACCACCAGACCTTGGTCCGTATAGGACCGAAGCTCCGGGAACCGCAGTCCTGCCCGTAGACCGCCCAGCGCCTGCACATACACGAACTGCGCTGGCAGTGTGCTGTCGGCCAGCGCCACGCCCAAACCAGGCTCGACGGCTTGTGCATGGTCATGGCCCACGACCGAGTAGCGCACACTGCTCTGGTTTATGGCAAGATCGAAGAAGCGCGGCGTGGGCTCGGCATCCAAGGTGTTGCGGTAGTAGACCGTGGCCTTGGATGCAGCAGTCAGCAGATCGAAGTAGAGGATGCCCTGCTGGAAGGGAAGCTGGGATCCGTTGTCCGCCGTGATGTACACCCCCTTGAAGAACTCCAGGAAAGCCGTGTTGTCCACCAAGGCCGGTGTACCGAACGCATCCAGGATGCGCTGGGCAAGCGATCTATCCAAGTGGATACGGATCTGTGGAGCAAGGCTATCGCCACCGACGAACGGCTTGTTGAGGGGTTTGGGGGTAATGAGGCCCCCACGGTCGGAAACAAGGTCCTCTGGCAAGACCGCAGGAACCTGATCGGCTGTATAGGTGGTATCGACCGTGATCGCCTCACTGAGCTCCTGCACCCGGAAGGTTTGTGCGTTGAGGTTGCCATAGGCATAGTTGATGCCATCGAAGGCCAACGCGAGGACCATGCTATCGGCTACCAGCCCACTGTTGTCCTGGCCGGCACCCACGTTGTTGGAACTGAGACGAAGCTGGGCTACGATACCTGCCTGGACCACTCCGAAGACCGGATCCAAGTAGGACCCCAACACGTTACGTGTCAACCCACTGGTGCGGATGGCCTTGGGCTGGAACGTGAAGGCATGCACCGGAGTGGTCTCCACCCGGGTGCCCAAGGGGTCACCCGGAAGAAGGTCCAATCCAAGGTCCTCTTCCGGCTTCTTGCATCCATGCAACAGCACGATGGCCAGTAAAGCGAACAAAGGCCACCGAGGGGCCCATGACGCACGACGGTCATTCAGGGAGCTCAAGGGCGTATCAGACCAAAGCTTCCTCCAGCACGCTGTGATAGAAGTCGGCGTGTGCCTGCACGGCATCCTCACCGTTGCTCACCAGCAGTGGCTTATCGAGGCCTTTGATGGCGGTCTCCAACCCTTTGCTCAGCTTGGGGCTCACCTTTACGACCGCATCGCTCAAGCCCATGCCGAATTTGTACAACTCATCCGTGGTGGGTTTGGCCAGACCCTTAAGCAGGTCCTTGTTGAAGCCCTCCAGCGCCAGTTTCTTTGCCAGGTCCTTGTCGATGGCCTCTGCCTGCTCGTCGTAGACGCTGAATACCAGCTTGGCATTCTCGAAGTGAGGGTCATCCGCGAAATGGTGACGCACGTAAAGCGGCACGAAGGCGGTCATCCAGCCGTGGCAGTGGATGATGTCCGGTACCCAGCCCAATTTGCGCACGGTCTCAAGCACACCACGACCGAAGAAGAGCGCGCGCTCATCATTATCGGGGTAGAACGCGCCGTCGGCGTCGTGGGTGTCGGCCTTGCGTTTGAAATACTCCTCATTGTCGATGAAGTAGACCTGCATGCGGGCACTGGGCACACTGGCCACCTTGATCAACAAAGCGTGGTCCGTATCATTGATGATGAGGTTCATACCGCTTAGGCGGATGACCTCGTGGAGCTGATGCCGACGCTCATTGATGCAGCCGAACTTCGGCATGAACACCCGGATCTCATTCCCGCGATCCAGGATGCCTTGCGGCAACTGGCGCGTCATTGTCGCCATCTCCTCGGGGCCATCCAGGAAGGGGTGAATGGACTGGGAGATGGTCAGGACTTTAACGTTCTTCAGCTTTTAGGATATCAATTGGGTTAGTGCTTTGCGTTGTAGAGGATACATATCC
>CAYQMC010000357.1:0-1925 GCA_964418285.1 uncultured Chryseobacterium sp. | reverse complement strand
CCTGGAGCAGGTGCGCTACAGCCGGGCTGTGATCATCGCCGGAAGTGCCATGGGCTTCCTGGTGCTGATGGGTCTCTACCTCGGCTACCGCGGTCGCCAGCGTGCGAAACAGCGTTTGGCCGAATTGGAACTGGTGCGGCTACAGCAGGAACGGACCATTGCCGAACTGCGCATACGCGAGGAAGTGGGCCGGGACATGCACGACGACCTGGGGGCCGGACTCAGCGCGTTGAAGCTCCGCAGCGAAATGGCCTTGCGGAAGGAGCAGGACCCGGGCAAACGAGAGTTGTTGGGCTCCCTGGCCACCACCGCCGGAGAACTGATCGTGAACATGCGCCAGATCATCTGGAGCATGAACTCCGATCAAGGAAGCTTGGACGACCTGGTCGTGTACATCGGCAATTATGCCCGCACCTATCTCGATAGCAACGGTATCCGCATCGCGCTTACCGTGCCCGAGGCCGTGCCCGATGTGATGCTGAGCGCTCAACAGCGCCGCAACATGCTGCTTGTGGTGAAAGAAGCGTTGCACAACATCGTAAAGCACGCCAATGCCGGCGAAGTACGCATCACCATGCACTGCTCGGATGACTTTCGGATCATCATCGCCGATAATGGCCCAGGGCTGCCCCGCCATGCCGATCAGGGGGTGGGTAACGGCCTGCGCAACATGGCCCGGCGTATGGATGTGTTGGGCGGCAGCTTCAGCGCGGAAAGGGGACCACAGCAGGGCGCAGAGGACCACACCAGTGGAACGGCCCTGCACTTCCAAATGCCCCTGGGTGCTAACAAAGGTTCTATTGCAGGCCAAAGGGCATCCGCTGCAACTTCGTCCACATGAACACGGCCACACTCCGGGTCAGTATCGTCGAGGATGACAAATCCATCCGGGAAACCCTCATTTCGCTCTTCACCTTCGAAGAGGGCCTGGAGTGCTTCAGCGTGCATTCCAATGCCGAGGATGCCTTGATGCGCCTGCACGACACCTGTCCGGATGTGATCATCATGGACATCAATATGCCCGGAGCGAGCGGCATCGATTGTGTGCGGCAACTGAGCCAACGCTGCCAGGGTACGCAGTACTTGATGTACACCGTGCATGACGATGACCACCGTGTCTTCGAAGCGCTCAAGGCCGGCGCCAATGGCTACATCCTGAAGAGTTCCACGCCGGACCAGATTCTGGAAGCGGTGCGTGAATTGGCCGAGGGGGGATCACCGATGAGCGCACATGTGGCGCGCCGGGTCGTGCAGCACTTCCGCCCCGTGCAGGACCGCTCCAACCTGAGCGATGACGCGCTTTCAGAACGGGAACATGGTGTGCTTGAACTGCTGGCCCAGGGCCTGCTTTACAAAGAGATCGCCGAGCGGCTGAGCATCAGTGTAGGGACGGTGAAGCAGCACATACACCGCATCTACGCCAAGTTGCACGTGCAGAACCGCACGGAAGCCGTGAACCGGTATTTCGGGCGCTAAGGCATCGTATGGCCCAAGTCCCTTCGCGAGCCGAATGGTAAAGCCCTTTCATCTGCCATCGATACTGCCGCGACCGCGGTTTCCCCGCGCGATGTGGGTGGGGCATCCCCCACCGTTCCTGCCAGTTCCGTAGACCCTCCTCCTGGGTACGTGTGGTCGGCGGTCGGCCTCTGGCGCAACCCGATCGTCAACCATTGTTCTATTGCGCCAGGGGCCTGGCCCATGGAGTTTTGCATGCACAAAATCAACTGCCATGCACCTGCGGTTCCTGCTCCCTTTCCCGCTCTTCCTGCTGTCGCTCCTGTTGACCGCACAAGGTGTTGGCATCAACAACCCCACACCTGATGCCAGTGCACTGCTGGACCTGACCAGCTCGGACAAGGGCCTGTTGGTGCCACGGATGACCACCGTGCAGCGCGATGCGATCCCGGTGCCTGCCACAAGTCTTA
>CAYQMC010000356.1:0-1934 GCA_964418285.1 uncultured Chryseobacterium sp. | reverse complement strand
CGGTCACCACCCAGCCCGAGCAGACCCAGCCCATGATCCAAGTGGAGTGGGGTGATGAGAAGACCCGGACCGAAGCAACGCCCGAGGAAAAACCCCGCAAGGGTCTGGGCAAGTTCCTGGACAAGGCCAAGGACAAGGACGAACAAGAGCGCATCAAGGTGGAGGACCCATAAATGGGGCTTAGCGCATAGGATGCCGATCGCTCACGCACCCTTCGGGCGCGTTCGTGAAATGCAGTTGAACCACGGATCCACACGGATGATTGCGTTACTGGATCACCCTTCCCTGTACAGGGCACTACGGTCCGATATCCGTGTCCATCCGTGTGCATCCGTGGTTCCTTCAGAAAACAGTAAGCGCCGCCAGGCGCGTCGGTTAAACCGCCAGTGGCGAACTTCACGCCCCGCGCATGGACCTCTATAGCCGCAAACAACGCTGGAAACTGGTGTTGGCCGCCGTGGCCCTGCTGATGGTGGGGGCTTCACTGTGGTACAGCAGCCGCATCGTGGAGACCGTGCGCCAGGAGGAACGTCGCAAGGTGCGCATCTGGGCCGAGGCCGTGCAGAACCGCGCAGAGCTGGTGAACTACACCGAGCGCCTCTTCGACCGCTTGCGCGAAGAGGAACGCAAGAAGGTGCAGCTCTGGGCCGAAGCCATGCTGCGTCTGGTAAGCACGGCCGAAACGGACTTTTCCTTCTACCTGAAAGTGGTGAGCGACAACACCACGGTGCCCGTCATCATCACCGATGCCAAGGGCGAAGCGAAGTTCCACCGCAACCTGCCGGAGCGCATCACGAACGACCCCGAACTCTTACGCGCCGAGGTGGCGGCCATGGCTGCCGTTTCGGAACCCATCGAGATCGCCGTGGCCGACCAGAAGCAATACCTCTACTACAAGGATTCCAAGGTCTTCACCGAGCTGCAGGAAGTGATGGACGGCATCATCAGTTCCTTCATTTCGGAGACCGTGATGAGCACCGCCGCCGTCCCGGTCATCTACACCGACAGCACCCGTACGCGTATCATCGAATACAGCAACATCGAGGATGAAGTGGTGGTGGATTCCCTGGCCATGCTGGCGCGCATCGCTGTGATGGAGAAGGCCAACGCACCCCTGGTGATCAACCTTCCGGGTAGCGGGCGTCATTACATCTTCTACGAGGAATCGCTGGTGATCACCCGCCTACGCTATTTCCCTTACGTGCAGCTCATCATCCTCGGCCTCTTCCTGCTGGTGGCCTACGCGCTGTTCAGCATCTTCCGCAACGCGGAGCAGAACCAGGTTTGGGTGGGCATGGCCAAGGAGACCGCGCACCAGTTGGGTACACCGCTCAGTTCATTGATGGCTTGGATGGAACTCTTGAAAGCACAGGATGTTGACCCCGAGGCGCTGAACGAGATGCGCAAGGATGTGGACCGCCTGGAAGTGATCACCGAGCGCTTCAGCAAGATCGGATCAGCGCCGGACCTCACCGCGGAAAAGCTCTACCACACCCTGCGCGCAACGGTGCTCTACCTGCGTCCCCGCCTGCCGGGCCGCGTGAAGATCGAGGTGCTCACACCCGAGAACACCGAGCTGGTGGTGCCGCTGAACCGCGCCCTTTTCAGCTGGGTCTTCGAGAACCTGATCCGCAACGCCATCGATGCCATGGAAGGCGAAGGATCGATCACCTTGGAGATCATCCCCGAAGGCAGCGTGGTACACGTGGATGTCACCGACACCGGCAAAGGCATTCCGGCATCGCAGCACACCACGGTCTTCCGCCCCGGCTACACCTCCAAAAAACGCGGGTGGGGCCTGGGCTTGTCGTTAAGCAAACGCATCATCGAGCAGTACCACAAAGGCAAGATCTTCGTGAAGAAGAGCGCGCCGGGGAAGGGCACCACGTTCCGGATCACCTTGGACCAGGGGGTGTTGGGGACGGCGTTGGTGA
>CAYQMC010000355.1:832-1949 GCA_964418285.1 uncultured Chryseobacterium sp. | reverse complement strand
CGTAAGGCGTTTTACGAGTTTCCAACAAGCGGCCAGCGAAGCCGCCATCAGCAGATTTTACGGTGGTATCCACTACCTGCCCGCCATCACCGAAGGCGAAAAACAAGGCAAAGCTGTGGGTAATTTACACCTTCAAAGACTCCGCTTCAACGCCCAACTATCCCTCAACCTCGATAACCCAAGTACAAAATGACACCAACCATTCTGGATCCCGATTTTTTTCCCTTATTCCATGCCGTTCAGCAGTCTGGCATCTTTTCCGATTCCAAGACCTTTTGCGATATGCAGCCACGCCGGCCGCTGACACAGATTTATCGGGATTTTCAGAAAACCATACTGCCCGGAACTTTGACCTGGAAGCCTTTGTGCTCGAAAATTTCGAAAAGGTCAGTATCTCCGCCCCGAAGGTGCAGCCTTCGGATACCCCGGAGTCACACATCCATAAACTCTGGCCCCTACTCAGACGGCAAGATACAGATATGGCCGGGGAGAGCACCAGAATTCCGCTTCCCCATCCCTATATCGTGCCTGGCGGGCGATTTGGAGAAATCTATTACTGGGATTCCTTTTTTACCTTCCAGGGACTCACGGATATCTCGGATATCCGGGGGATGGTGGACAATTTTACCTGGCTGATCCAGCAATATGGCCACATCCCCAATGGCAACCGAACCTATTTCCTATCGAGGAGTCAGCCCCCGTTTTTCGGGCTGATGCTGGATCACCTGAGTCAGCGGACGGGCGAAAAACCTTCGGAGGAAAGCATCGCCGCGCTGGAAACGGAAATGCAGTTTTGGTGCAGGGGGGAGGACCGCATCCAGGCAGGAGAATCTATGTTTGAACACTTGATTGCCATAGACGGGGGGATGATGTTCCGCTACTTTGACAGCGATCCAAGACCCCGACCCGAATCCTACGCCGAAGATGTCGCCTTAGCCGAGCAGTTTCCTCCCGAAACCCGCACCGCCGTATTCCACCATTTGCGGGCCGCCTGCGAATCTGGCTGGGACTTTAGTTCCCGCTGGATGCTCGACACCCGCGATCTGGGCAGCACCCATTGCGGACATATCCTGCCCTGCGACCTCAACGCCCTGATGGTCTTCAATTTTGATTTTCT
>CAYQMC010000355.1:0-822 GCA_964418285.1 uncultured Chryseobacterium sp. | reverse complement strand
CGCCATACGGGGAACCCTGCCTGGCGGCAAAAAAAACAAGCGCTGCAAGAACTCAGCATGAAATGGCTGTGGTCAGAAGCCGACGGTTTTTTCTGCGATTACGACCTCATCCGTCAGCGCCGTACCGGTAAAGCCACCGCAGCTATGCTCTTTCCGCTTTTTGTAGGCATCGCCAGTAAAGAACAGGCAGCTGGTGTGGCCGCATTCACTGAAGCCCAATTGCTGCAAGCAGGAGGCATTGTAACCACCTTGGACGGCTCCGGTCAGCAGTGGGACTGGCCCAACGGTTGGGCACCCCTGCAATTTATTGCCGTAAAAGGCCTGCTTCACTACGGTTTTGAACCCCTCGCCCATACGATTGCCGCAAGGTGGGTACAAATGGTAGAAACGGTTTTCGCCCGTACGGGCAAAATGATGGAAAAATACAATGTGGTCAATCCGGAAGCCCCGGGCGGAGGGGGAGAGTATCCCAATCAGGATGGCTTCGGGTGGACCAACGGGGTTTATCTCGCTTTCAAACAACTACTAAATCCGGAACGATGAAAAAAATATGGTGGAAATCCGCCGTCATTTACCAAATTTATCCCCGTAGTTTCAGAGACAGCAACGGGGACGGCATTGGTGACTTGGAAGGAATTATCGAAAAATTAGACTACCTCGCCGAATTAGGGGTAGATGTGATCTGGCTTGGCCCGATCTATCAATCGCCCAACGACGACAACGGCTACGATATCAGCGACTACTACCAGGTTCACCCCGAATTTGGCACCATGGAGACCTTCGACCGACTTCTCGAGGGACTACACCAGCGCGGAATGAAAT
>CAYQMC010000354.1:0-1953 GCA_964418285.1 uncultured Chryseobacterium sp. | reverse complement strand
CGCCACCAACATCGTACTTCAGCGCCCCCCCTTACCGCGCATGGTCGGGTGGATGGAACCCGCCACCGATGTCCTGCTGCGCCGACGGACCCGAGGTCCGTTCCAGGGTATGCTGGCATTGCGCTACGAGCTGCGCTCCGGTGTGCTGTTGCTGGGTCTCTTGAACCTGCTGCTCCTTGTGGTGAACGTGCTCGACATCCGGCACGTGTGGTTCGATTTCAGCTTCAATGGTCAATACCTGAAACAGTTCGTACACGAAGGCACCTACCTGCTCATCCTCTCCATCCTATTGGGAGCGGGCATCGTGCTATGGTTCTTCCGGGCCAACCAGAATTTCCACCGGAGCAACCGGGTACTGCGGAGCCTGGCGTTCATCTGGCTGGCGCAGAACGTGGTACTCGCCATCAGCGTGGGCGTCCGGAATTATTGGTACATCCACCACTACGCACTGGCCTACAAGCGCATCGGCGTGGTGTTCTTCCTGGTCGCGGTCATCATCGGCCTCGTCATTGTAGGACTGAAGGTGCGCGACAGACGTTCACGCCATTTCATGCTGCGCTGGAATGCATTCGCAGTCTACAGCATCCTGCTCTTGATGACCTGCGTGAACTGGGACGTGCTCATCGCCCGCTATAACTTTTCCAAGCAGGACCAGTCGTTCATACACCTGGATTTCATGGCCACGCTCAGCGACAAGGCCCTGCCCTGGTTGGCCCAGGAACAGCATGCGTTGGAACGGATCGACTCGTACAACCGTAGCATGCTGGACAGCGATAGCTTCAGCAGATCGCTGTACATGGAACCCAGGGTGTATGGGGAAGTGATCGCTGAACGTACCGGTCGATTCATGGACGTATATCCCGAGCGCTCCTGGCGCAGTTGGACCTGGGCGGATGAACGGGCGTACCGGATGCTGAGGTAGGTCCTACCGGCGCAAGACCACCCCGACCGAACCGGTTACGCCCCGGACCGGTTACCCGAAACGAAAAAACCCCGCTGTGGGCGGGGCCTTGTTCGATGCAGTAAAAGGACTCAGGCCTCGGCCTTCTTCGTCTTCTTGGGGGCAGCCTGCGCAGCTGCTTCTGCTTGTGCCTTGCGCTTGGCGATCTTGATCGTTGCCTTGCGCTTGCGGATGGCTTGCGCCTGTGGGTCCTGTGCCATGGGTCTTTGTTTGAGCGGCGAAGGTAGGTGATCGGAGCCGCATGGGCCTGATACGCTCCCTGCGCTGGGTCACAAGGCGGATCCTACCCTTCCCGTGGCCCTTGGAACGCCCAGTGGCTGGGCCTTGCCCCGGAAGTTGAAGGCAGCACTTCGGGCCAGGTGGTAGCCCTTATACCCGTCCTTCACGCAAGGCCATGCTCACGGCACCGACTGCAGTTCCTCGCTGGCCTATTTCGCACCACCAGGCCCATACTACGTGGCGGTGATGTGCCGCAACCACCTGGGCATCATGACGCGGATCCCGATGGCGTTGGGAACGCAGGGCACAACGGTCGATCTTGCAAGCAACGACCAACTGAGCTACGGTATCCAGGCCACAACGACCGTGGGGGCTGTGCAGGCCTTGTGGGCTGGCCACGTCACCTTCGATGGTACCATCAAGTACACCGGCCAGGACAACGACCGCGACCCGATCCTGCAGAACATCGGCGGGGTGGTGCCCACGAATATCCGGGTGGAGCAGGTACCGTAATACCGTTGGATGAGCTGTTAGGGACTGTCCATCAACACGCGAGGCGGCCACTCATCCACGAGCGGCCGCCTTTGCATTCCGGGGTTACTGACCGAAGGGCCAGCGATCACCCCCGCACCAGCTTCTTGTACTTCAAGCGCTTGGGTACGATATCCCCCACACGCTTCTTGTAGTTCTCCTCGTAGTCGCTGAAGCCGCCCTCGAACCAGTACACCTTGCTATCGCCTTCGAAGGCGAGGATGTGGGTGCAGACGCGGTCC
>CAYQMC010000353.1:0-1962 GCA_964418285.1 uncultured Chryseobacterium sp. | reverse complement strand
GTCCGAACTCATCGCGGGCAGGCTTGCCAACGCGAAAGAGGTCGCTTAGGCGGAAGTTCAGGTGGTGCTCAATGCGGTCATCGAACCAGTGGGTGCCGCTCAGTTCAAGGTCCATGGCGCTGCTTTTCACCTCCATGGTGGGGATGTGGACCGCGCCATCGCGTATTTCGATGTGGTTCTCCAGCCGTGCGAAGCGCACATCGCCCAAGCGCTTCCGCAGTTCGGGGATGTTCACGAAGGGTGCCACCAGACGGTTATCCTTCAGATGGTCGGCCACGGCCAATAGGGGAGCGTGCCCCTTGATCCCACCGTCGTCGATGGCGATGTCCAAGGTGCAGAGCAGGCGGTCCATGTCCAGCTCCAACGCCGGAGATAGGGGAACACGCAAAGTGACCTTGGCCTGCGAGCGACCGCTTAGGTGCCGGTGCCCGATGAAGTCCTGCCCGAAGTCCCCGAATTCGCGGAACAATTCCTTGATGTCGATGTCCTGGAAGGTGGCATCCACGGCAAGTGGGAAGGGACCGGCACCACGAGCATCCAGCTCCAAACTGCCGAGCACTGCGCCTGAAGCGGTATTGAAAGTGACGGGCGAAACCTTCAGCACACGGTCCTGCATGCGGATGGTGCCGTTGATGGCGGTCGCGCTGAATTCCGCGAAGACGAGTTCTTCCACTCGTGCCTTGAGGTCCAGCTCAATACTTGCTGGCAAAGACAGCGCATAGCGTTTGTCGTCGTCGCGCTCGGTCGTGGGGGTATCTTCTCCGTGAAGTAGCGCGGCCAGGTCGATGCGGTCCGCATTGCCTTCGGCCTGTATGAAAAGGCGCTGATCGTCGAACAGGAGGTAAGGCATCAGGTTCACCAGGCGCCCCTGCAATACGATGTGCGCACCCTGCATGGTGGCTTTCAGGCTATGTATGGCGGCATCGTTGGCTTCCAATGCCAGTTCGGCGTCGAGGTCGTCGATCCGGTGGCGCACCCCTTTCAGTTTGAGCGATGCACCGCGTAAGCTGGCAGTACCACCCATGCGCAGCGGACGCAGGTCTGCGGGTTTCAAGTCGGCCACATCCCGCACCCGCCCTTCGATGCGTGCATCAACAGCGAGCCTACCGCCCACTTGTTCCAAGGTGTCCACTTGCGCGAAGCGTAGCACGTCGGCCAGGTCGATGTCAACCTGCAGATCCGCCTTCACCAGGGCGTTGGTAAGGCCGTCCGAACGCCAGTCGCCCCGTAGGGTTCCACTTCCGCTGCGGGCCGAAAAGCCGTTTATGTGGAGCTTGCGGGGTACGCCTTTGGGGCTGAGGTCCAGGGCCAACTCGCCGCTGATGTCGGTGAAGACCGAACCACTGCGCCGCTCCTTCACATGGCCCTTTGTGACCTTGGCACCCAAGGAAAGTGCCGGTCCGGCCCCGTCGACGGGCCCCATGTAGCGGATGGCCAGGTCCACGGCACCCTTGATGGTGTAGCGGTCCAACTGGGGCAACAGGCCTTGCGGCAATAGCCCCAAGGTGTTCTCGAGGTCGATCCCCAGTCCGTTGGCGCGCAGGTCCAGTTGGTCACCCGTGGGGCTTGGCAGCAGTTCCAGACTTAATTCCAGTGGCACCTTGTTGCTGACCACCTCGCCTTGGGTGATGCGGAATGCGCCATCGTCACCACCGAAGCTCATCGCCAGCCGCACATCGGCCGTGCGGTCGGCGAGCAGAGTATCGTTCCCCTTCAGCCAGTGGACCACATGGAGGTCGCCAGCCAGTGTCAGGTCGTTCAGTGCATCGGTGAAACGGCCCTGAACGGACAGGGCTTGGCTGGTGCTGCGAACCTCCAAACCGCTTCGCGCATCGCGGAATCGTAGCTCCAGCTCCTGCATGCTGACCTTTTCCAGTGCGATGTCCGCACTGGTGGTCGATGTGCTGTCGGTCTTCCAGATGATGTGGTTGTAAGCGCCCTTGGTGTCGATACCGGGATACA
>CAYQMC010000352.1:0-1973 GCA_964418285.1 uncultured Chryseobacterium sp. | reverse complement strand
AGCCGAGGATCCACCCCGGCCGGCGACCGCTGGCTCAGATACCTCTCCCACTTCCGGTGTCGCAAGATGAACCACATCTGTCGCCATCTTCGCTAGAATTCCGAGAAGGATGGCCAACCAACTACCTAGTTCAACTATTCTGCTACGATGCGTGTGCCACGGCATAGCGGGAACGGCTAATCCAAGATCCGCCGCAGTCCTCGTCACAACGGCTCCGGCCCGATCGCCCATCTGGGTCAATGTGCCTACAGGACCAGCCAATGAGAGGACGAGCACTCGCCGTTTAAGTTGCTCAACCTGAGCTAAGTGCTCAGCGATTGCGACGCACCAGCCTGCCACTTTGAAGCCGAATGTGACAGGCGAAGCATGTTGGCCAGCTGTGCGCCCGATGCAGGGAGTCTCGCAATGTTCCTCCGCTAGCTCGCACAGGGAAGAAAGCAAGGCTCTTAGATCAGTTTCGATCAGATCCACCGCATTGGCCATTTGAAGAATGATGGCCGTATCCATGATGTCCTGGCTCGTAGTACCGAAATGGAAGCCACCTGCCACATCCGGCGGAAGCATGGCTTGCACTGATTTTACGAATGGGATGACAGGGACCGCCCCAAGTCGGGTCTGCTCTGCCAGTACCTTAATGTCCAGAGAGCCAGGATCTATACCTGCGATGGAGTTGGCAAGCTCTTGGCTGACCAAACCTTCAGCAGCCTGAGCGCGCGCCAAAGCGGCTTCAACCCGCAACATCAACGCAAGAAATCGACGCTCCGAGAGCGCGTCCCTCATTTCTTTCGTCGTAAACAGAGGCCCCAACAGGTCTGAATCAAGGGGGGAAAATGCCATCAAAACGCCCAGTAAGATGAATCTAGGAATGGAGCCGCAGCTATAAACTTGATTGGTTATTATGTACAGCGTTAGCTTAATATGAACAGCGCCTGGAAGATGATTCTTGTGCAATCTGCAGTTGGAAAAGCGAAGTACCGTCCCGCTCATCCGGCCAAGGGGTGTTGTTCGGGCCATGTACGATTTTCATATGACGGATATGGAAGTGAGTCAGGGCGGCACTGGGATGTGCAACTGGGAACCGTTTCTCTTGGCTGTTTAGAAACCCCTCTCCTCGCCGGTCAAGGGGATGCAGCATGGCTGGCAAGACTCACCGATAGGAAGGACTATAGTGGCCATCATCCGTCGACCACTCACGAGATCGAGATGATCTGGTATATGACAACCACCGGAAGGCAGCGATTCGCAAGAATGAGAGGACTATGGCTCAGAAGTCCAATTCGCCACAAGGCACAGTACAAACGGTCTCAAAAGCGCTTGCCTTACTTGAGCTATTCACGACCGATGTTGAATGGCTTGGGGTACGCGAAATCGGAAGAATACTCGATATTAACAGCGCTACAGTTCACAATCTGCTTCGCACCCTCGCCAGCTCAGGTTTCGTTGAGCAGCATCCTGAGACTCGAAAATACCGGCTCGGGCTCGCACTCGTTCGGCTTGCCGGAACTAAGCTCGCTCAGTTAGATCTGGTGAAGGTTTGCTCGCCCCACATGAAGGCTCTGATGGAAAAGACGGGGGAAACGGTAACCCTTTCTGTCTTGCACGGTTCGGAGCTTCTTTACCTCGCGAAAAACGAAAGCACCGAACCGATGCGTGTTGCTTCTCGCGTCGGCGGCAGTGCCCCTTTGCATTGCTCTGCAAACGGAAAAGCCCTGCTTGCGTTCATAGAAGAGGCGCAACTGTCCCAGCTCCTTTCGCAACCCCTCAAGCGCTTCACATCGGAAACTATCGTTGATTCGTAAGCGAAGCTTTGTCCCCATTTGATTGATGGGTTTCCCCTCGGTTTGTGGTCTGCGATTCTTGGTTGTTCAGGCAGCCAGGAGGAGACTGAGGGCGATGGAGCTATCGGGCGAGGAAGCCGAAGCCGACGGTTTTGTAGGGAAGCTTGCGCGCCGTACCCGTTCTGGAGGCCGGTT
>CAYQMC010000351.1:0-1975 GCA_964418285.1 uncultured Chryseobacterium sp. | reverse complement strand
GAGGAACACCAAGGCCACAGCACCATTGACCGCGATACCGACAGCCGTGACAACTATGATATTCGCAGGCAGGAACCACACAGGAAAAGCCTTGAACAGATAGAGCGACACCGGTGTGGTGAGCATCTGGGCCGAAATGGAGACCACCGCAAGGGACCAGATCGTACGAAGCACCTTGCTGCGGGGCGACCAAAGACCTTCCACCGGCTTGTAGAAGAGTATGATGCCCAACACGGCCAGGAAGGAGAGCTGGAACCCGATCCGCCACAGCATTTCGGGATCCCACACAAGCAGTATGAAGCCGGCTGCGAACAGGCTGTTGAGGTGGTCGGTGCGCTGGGCGGACATGTTGGCCACGGTGAAGAGGCTGAACATGATGGTGGCTCGCAGCACACTTGGAGCACCGCCGGTCAGCCCGGCGTACCCCCATAGCGCCAACAAGACCACTATGCCGCGTGCGACCCGGGCCTTGTCTCCACTTCCCCACCAGCCAAAGACGAAGGTGAGTATGGCGAAAATGAGGCCCACGTGCATCCCCGATACGGCAAGGACGTGGATGGTGCCACTCCGCACGAAAGCGGTACGCTGTTCACTATCCAGTTCATCACGTTGACCCAGCACCAAGGCCTTCACCAACGCCCGCTCTCTCAGGGGCAATGCGCTTCCATCCAACCACTCCGACACCGATCGTCGTGCACCGGTGAACGGGTCGGTCCAGTGGCCCTTGTGTCCTACGATGTTCCAATCCTCGTCGGGAGCGAATGCTTCCATGGCGATCCCACGCGAAGCAGCCCAACGCCTTCGATCGAATCCTCCGGGATCAGGGATGCGTTCGATCGGCGTCAAGGGCGCATCCACCCACAGTCGTGACCCGACCTTCACCACCCGGCTTTGCTCTCCTTGCAGAACGGTAAGCATCACGGTACCCGTACGTGGTAGCACCCGATCATCGCGGATCTGGGCCTCCACCACGGCATCCGCACGCACTGTACGCTCCGAAGTGCCGTTGATGGCCACAACATGGACCAGCCAAGGACCTTCTTGATCACCGATCCGTTCCACATGCCCGGGTGACGAACGTGGATCACGCAGCACCTGCCAGAGCATTCCAAAGACAAGGAACCATAGAATGAGCACGAAGCCCTGTTGCCAATACCGTTCGCGGTGGGCTTTACGCAACAGCAACACGCCTGCGGTGACGGACAGGAATAATACCAGGATACCAAGGGTGAGGAGCGGTGGTGCCAACCACCCTCCCAAGGCCACGCCCAGCATGAAGGGGCATGCCAGCCGCAGCATCGGAGCGCGCACGATGGCACGCCAAGGTCCTTCCAGGTCGATGCGGGCAGCCATATGTGGTGTGCCCTGTCGGGCATGGCTAAGATACCTCCAGTACCAAAGCCTTCAGGTAGTGGGTTTCCGGCACGCCCCAGAGGATGGGATGATCGGGTGGCTGCGTTCCGTAGTACACCTCGCGCAGGCATCTCCCTGCATCCAAGGCGGCCTCGGCCACCATGCTGCGGAACAGGTCCGGGGTCATGTGCTGTGAACAGGAGCAGGTCACCAGGAAGCCGCCATCCGGAATACACTTCAGCGCACGCAGGTTGATCTCCTTATAACCGCGATATGCGTTGGCAATGGCTCCCTTGCTCTTGGCAAAAGCCGGCGGATCAAGCACGATCACATCCCACTGACGTCCACTACGGCTGGACTCGGTGAGAAAATCGAACACGTTGGCCACGGAGAAACGGCAATTGACGAGCCCGTTCAGCGCGGCATTGCGGGTGGCCATCTCCACGGCATCGGCGCTGATGTCCAAGCCCTCCACATCGGCGGCACCGTAGCGCGCGGCATGCAGCGCGAAACCACCGGTATGCGTGAAACAATCCAGTACCCGCGCGCCGGCACTGATGGGTCGCATGGCAGCATGGTTCAACGCCTGGTCCAGGAAATGGCCGGTCTTCTGCCCACCGGC
>CAYQMC010000350.1:0-2009 GCA_964418285.1 uncultured Chryseobacterium sp. | reverse complement strand
TTCAGCAATGGCTGCGAAGAGATCCTCAACGGTGCGGCCGTTTCCGGTCGCATCGCCCTGGTGGACCGCGGGCAGTGCACGTTCGTGAGCAAGGTGCTGGCCTTGGAGGCCCTGGGCGCCGTGGCGGTGATCGTGGTGAACAATGTGCCCGGTGATCCCATCGGCATGGGTGGCACGGGCGGCGACGATATCACCATTCCCGCGGTGATGATCTCCCAGAGCGATGGGGTACTCTTCAAACAAGCGCTCCTGGAAGGGGCTGTGAACGCCACCCTGGCTGGAACTTCCGAAGAGGACCTGCGCGATTCGAGCTTCGACAACGGGATCATCGCACACGAATACGGCCATGGCGTTTCGAACCGCTTGACGGGCGGTGCGGCCGAGGTGGATTGCCTGCGGAACGACGAACAGATGGGCGAGGGCTGGAGCGATTGGATGGGACTTGTGCTGACCATGCGCTCCGGTGATGATGCGGCCACTCCTCGCGGCGTTGGCACCTTCGTGCGTGATCAGCCGAACGGCGGCCAAGGCATCCGACCGGCACCGTACAGCACGGATCCGGCTTTGAACGACTACACCTATGGGGACACCAACGACGGATCCCTTTCGCAGCCCCACGGGGTGGGATTCGTGTGGGCCACCATGCTGTGGGACATGACCTGGGCCTTGATCGGCCAGTATGGATACGACCCGGACCTGTACGGCGGCGATGGGGGCAACAACCTGGCCATCCAACTGATGATGGACGGCTTGAAACTGCAGCCTTGCAACCCCGGCTTCGTGGATGGCCGTGATGCCATCCTGTTGGCCGATCAGTTGCTTACCGGCGGACAGAACGAGTGCCTGCTCTGGAATGCCTTCGCACGGCGTGGGCTCGGCTTCAGCGCTTCGCAGGGCGATACGGACAGTCGTTTCGACCAGTCGGAAGCCTTCGACCTGCCGGTGCAATGCCTTGGCGTTGGTATTGCCGAAACGTCTCCCTTGGTCGACTTCCGGCTGATGCCCAACCCTGCAACGGGTGAGGTCACGCTCGCCTTGTCCAACGCTTCAGCAGATGCTGGTACCGTAAGGATCCTGGGCACCGATGGACGCCTCGTCCGCAGTGTACCGATGCCTGCAGGAACCACGCGCACCACGCTGGACCTGGGCGGTTTGGCGCCTTCGCTGTACGTGGTGGAACTCACCATAGGAGGCGCAGTGCTGCAAGAGCGATTGGTGGTGCAGTAAGGGCCCATGCCGCGCGCCGAGCGAGGGGCCGTGTTGGAAGGTTCGTCCCATCCGCTTGGGACCAACGGGCTGAGGACCACATCGCCGGTAACGCGCTTTGTCGCCTGGTGCTGACCTTCGCGAAGCAATGAGCACCAAGGCCATCAAGCGCAAAGCAGCGGAGCACCTGGACTTCGGGATACCCAAGCAGCAGGTGTACGGTCTGTTGCTGGCCGAACATCCCGCGGCGAAGCCCAAGAAGGTGGCCGAGGTACTGCGCTACATGCCCACGTTGATGGCGCGCGAGCGTTTCGGCGCGCTGCACCTGGCGTTGTTGGGGCTCATCGGGCTCTACGGACTGCTTCGTGTGTTGCGCCCCATACTGGAGCCGGATTTCTCGTGGGAGATGTCCTACCGGCTGGTGAGCCTGGTGCCGATCGCCACGCTCCTGATGGGTTGGAGCATCTACCGGTGGCAAGGTAGGGTGTTCCGGTGGGTGGGTTGGATGAACGTGATCGGTGTGGGTGCCATGATCAGGACCCTCACCGACCTGAACAACGGCGGGGGCGATGTGCAGCAGGCCTTGCAAAGCGCCTTGTCGGTGGGTGTGGGTGCCTTGGCGCTGTACCTGGCGCACCACGTATTCGCCAAGCCGAAGGTGGAGAAGGACCCACTGGGCGCCGCACCGCCGCGCTATGTGTTCCCTCCGGAACCGCGGGGGGCGATGATGTAGAAGGGCTTAGCCTCGCCTCACAAGAAGAACCCCCAATATGCGCATCCGATCAGGATCGGGGTGAGGAGTA
>CAYQMC010000349.1:0-2012 GCA_964418285.1 uncultured Chryseobacterium sp. | reverse complement strand
AATAACTCTCTTTTAATCTTCAAATTCAGACCTCAGGATCCGGCGAACTTCTTCAACGGTTTCCTCCTCAAGATCAGTGCGGCTTACCAGGTCCTCCGTAGTGAGTTCCAGGACACTTTTGGCTGTATCACAGCCCTTATCTTTCAATTCCTTAATAATCCAGTCTTCAATTTCATCTGCAAACTCAGTGAGTTCCACATCCTCATCTTCCTCAACATCCCGGTATACATCAATTTCATAACCGGTCAATTGCCCAGCCAGTTTAATATTGAGCCCGCGTTTTCCAATGGCCAGAGAAACCTGATCAGGCTTCAAAAATACATCTACCTTGCCATTTTCCTCGTCAATATTCATGGAAGTGATCTTGGCCGGACTCAATGCACGTTGAATGTACAACTGTGTATTGTTGGTATAATTGATTACGTCAATGTTTTCATTGCCCAGCTCACGCACAATACTGTGAATACGGCTGCCTTTCATTCCCACACAAGCACCCACCGGATCAATGCGGTCATCGTAGGACTCTACGGCCACCTTGGCCTTATCTCCTGGTTCGCGGACTACATTTTTAACGATGATCAGTCCGTCAAATACCTCAGGGATTTCCTGCTCAAAGAGTTTCTCAAGAAACTTCGGGTGTGTGCGTGACAGAATAATTACCGGTTTGGTTCCTCGCAGGTCAACGGTCTTAACCACCGCCCTAACGGTATCTCCTTTGCGGAAATAATCACTGTGAATCTGCTGATCTTTGGGAAGCACCAGTTCATTTTGGTCATCGTCATAGATGATTACCGCACGTGGACGCACATGATGCACCTCGCCGGCAATGATCTCGCCCTCCAGATCCTTGTATTTCTTATAAATAATCGCATTGTCGTGCTCCTGAACCTTTTGTACCAGGTTCTGACGAAACGCGAGAATAAACCTTCTTCCCTGATCTATAAGTTTCAGTTCTTCAGAAACTTCTTCACCTACCTCAAAGTCAGGTTCAATCTTCAGGGCTTCGGAAAGCTCAATCTCTGTGTTCTCGTCTTCCACCTCACCATCGGCCACAATGATGCGGTTACGCCATATTTCCAGGTCGCCTTTATCCGGGTTCACGATGATATCGAAGTTTTCATCATCACCGTATTTCTTCTTCAACTGATTGCGCAGGGCATCCTCAAGGATAGCCATTAAGGTTACGCGATCAATGTTCTTCTCCTCCTTAAACTCGGAGAAACTCTCAATTATAGCCTGATTTTCCATTATTCAGCCAATTAAAATCTGACTTCCAGTTTAGTCTGTTTTATATCCTTAATATCAATGCTCCGCTCTGTAACAACACTATGCTTGCCTTTTCCCTTTTCTTTCGGCACTAGTTCCTTCCAGCTAATCACTATCTGCTTATCATTGGCGCGGATTATATCACCGGTCAGCTCCAAACCATCCATAAGTAGCACTTTTACCGGGCGCCCCACGTTGGCGGCATACTGTTCCAACACTTTGAAGGGCGTTCCAACTCCCGGGGATGCCACTTCCAGAGAGAAATCATTCTCATCGCGATCCAATGCACCTTCAATATGACGACTAATATTGGTGAGTGAACTCAAGCTAATCCCTCCGGGGCGATCCACTTCCACCCTGATCTTATCTCCCGCGTCGTGTTGCAAATCCACAAGAAAAGCATTCTCGAGACTAACCGCCTCGCGAACAAGTGCTTCTAATTTTTCCTGATCAATCATTATGGGGTAATAAAAGAGGGGACGCCAGTCCCCTCTCAATTACGGCGCAAATATACAATATAATATTAAGCTACCTAAGGCTGCAGCCCTTGTAAAAGTTGATCCACGAGACCCGTCACCCCTTCGGCTGCCAACTTCTTAATATGGTATAACTTCGGACCCGAGAAAATCTCAGGATCTTCAGGGTCTACAAGCACCACCGGTACACCGGGCCTCACAGCATGCACCAATCCGGCAGCTGGATACACCGAAAGCGAAGATCCGATCACCACCAGTAAATCAGCAGTC
>CAYQMC010000348.1:0-2024 GCA_964418285.1 uncultured Chryseobacterium sp. | reverse complement strand
ATGGTGCTCAGGTCCCACACCTCCATCTCCTGCCAGTCGCTGCCGGCCTTTTGCACGTTCACCACCAGGTAGCGGTCGTCGGTGCTGGCGCCGCTCAGGTTGATGCTGGTGGTGCCGGCGGTGTCCACTTCGTTGGGGTCGATGAAGACGCTGTCCTCGCCGTCCACGCCGTCGCGCACGTAGATCACGAACTGGTTCTGCAGGCCGCTGTTGCGGTACTGGAACACCTTGTTACCAACGCGGCGTGGTGCGCTCACCTTGGGGTAGTTGTACAACTCCTCATAGCGCTTCGCGATGCCGCTCTTGAAGGGGATGTCGGCCAGGTAGGCCTGGGTCACTTCGTTCTGGCGCTTCACCCAGTCGGCCGTCTCGGCACTGGTGTCGTTCTCCAACCAGCGGTAGGGGTCGGCGATCCAATTTCCGTGCAGGGTGTCGCCCGCCAGGCTGTCCTGCCGGGTCTCGGGGTAGGTAGGAGTGGCTTCCACAGTGGGTTGTTCGGTTTCGCCGCAGGCAGTGAGCAGGGCGAAGGGGAGTGCGAGAAGGAGAGTGTTGCGCATGGACGTGGTTCCCGGTTTGTTCCGGGACGCCGAAGGTATCATCATGCACGATACGCGAATGCCGCCCGTTCAGAGCGGCGCGATCCAAGTACGAACGGCGCCTGTGAAGAGATCCCCAATAGGCTCTATGCGCGCTTGCGGTACTGCTGCCGCTGGGGGCTCAGCATGTACACGGTGCCGGGAGCATCGGTGAGTTCCACGTCCACATCCAACTGGCCGGCCAGCGTGTGGATGAGTTCCATGCCCAGGCTGTGGGGCTTCTTCCAGCTGTCGCGGTCGCTGAGGCCGACACCGTCATCGCCGATGCGCAAGTGCAGGCCGTCGGCCTCGTTGCCGTCCAGGTGTACGATGATGGTACCTGAAGAACGCCCCTTGAAGGCATGTTTGAAGCTGTTGCTGATGACCTCGTTGATCAGGAGTCCCAAAGGAACCAAGGCATCAACGCTCAAGGTTTGTACCCGGATATCGACGTCCATCCGCAGCTTGATCCCCACCGAATAGGCATGGACCAGGTCGCGTATCAAGGAGTTGAAGTAGTTGCCCACGTCGATGTTCGCGAGATCCTTGCTCAGGTAGGTCTGTTCGTGCACCAAGGCCATGGCGCTTACCCGGTTCACACATTCGTTGAAGAGCTCCAGCGTCCGCGGATCCTTCACCTGGTCCATCTGGAAACGGATCAGGGTCTTCACGATCTGCAGGTTGTTCTTCACACGGTGATGGATCTCCTTGATCATCACTTCCTTCTCCTCCTTGCTCAGCATGGTCTCCCGCAATTCCTTGTTGATGTGTTCCAGGTTCTTTTTGGCTCTGTCGAGTTGCAGGCCATGGATGCGGCTCTTGTCCAGCAGGCGGTTGCTTACGCTGGCCAGCCAGGCGACCGCAACGGCGAGCAAACATGCGGCGAGCAACAGAAGGCGCGCGTTGCTCCACTGGTCGTTCAGACCGGCAGCATGCACAGCCAAGCCTTCCTCATGTACCTTCCGGCTCGTCTGGTCCACCAGTTGCTGTGCACGGCGGATCATGATCTGGAGCACCGCATCGGAGGCGGAACGTTCGCGCAATGAAGGGCGTCGTTCGTAGGCCTGCTGGTGCAGTGAGTCGGTGCGGGCGAGTGTTGCGTGCAGCAGTTCGGGTAACTGTGCGATACCTGGAGCATCGGGGTAGCGGGCGAACAAGGTGTCGATTTGTTGGTCCAAACGCATCCGCTCTTCGCTCCAACGGATACGGGTACCGCTCGACCCCACCCGGTGAACAAGTCCCAAGGTGTGGATTGCATCCCGCAAGTGGTCGAGTTCCTCGGTCAGGCGGATCTCCTTGCTGATATTGTCCTGCAGCTTCCGCGCCTTGGAAAGCACGGAAACCCCGGCTACGATGAACAGGAGGGCCAATAGACCCGCCAGGATGGGCCACTTGTGCAGGGATGTGCGTTGGGAGAGAGGCATGCTTCCGCGACCTTCAACGTGAAGG
>CAYQMC010000347.1:0-2031 GCA_964418285.1 uncultured Chryseobacterium sp. | reverse complement strand
GTACGGCGGTCTTGCCTTCATGGGCTGCGGTGTACACGAAAGCAGGCGTGTTGGCCACGTCGCCAGCGGCGAAAATGTGCGGTACGTTGGTGGCCATCAGCTCAGTAACGGCGATGTGTCCGCTCTTGGTGAGTTCCACACCGGCCGCGTCAAGCCCCAAGCCGGTCGTGTTCGGGCGGACGCCCGTGGCTACCAGTAGCACACCGCGCTCGATCAGTTCTGTGGAAGAATCGTCAGCGCTTCTGCAATGCAGGATGGTTTCGGCACCGCACTTTTCCACCTTGTTAATGCGCACGTTGGGCAGGATCTCGATGCCTTCGTTGCGCATGTGCTTCTCGATCTCCGCACTGATGTCCGCTGTCTGGGTGCGGATCACACGGTCCGTGAATTCCAGGATGCGCACCTTCGAGCCAAGGCGATTGTAGGCCATGGCGATCTCCAAGCCGATGTATCCCGCGCCCATGATCGTCATGCTTGCCGGGAGTTCTTCGCGGTCGAACAAGGTCTCGTTTGTCAGGTATCCACTATCGGCTAGTCCTTCGATATCCGGTATGCGCGTGGTGGCGCCAGTGGCGATCAGGAATTTCAACGCGGTGAAGGTGCCCTTGCCTTCCACCCGAACGGTCTTGGGGTCGTTGAAGGTGGCGCGACCTTCCAGCAGGGTTACTCCTTGCAGGTCCTTCACCACATCCATGTATTTCTGTTGCTGCAGATCGGCCACCAATGATCGCTTGTCGCGGATCACTTGGGCCATGTCGATGTCCACGCCCCGCGGCTGGATACCGGCGAAGTTGGAATGCCGGGCGTGATGCGCCGCTTCGGCGGCGCGGATCAGGTTCTTCGACGGCACGCAGCCCACGTTCACGCAGGTGCCACCGAAGGGCAGACCCGCATTGATCATCAGCGTCGATAGTCCCAAGCCATCGGCGGTGATCGCCGCGGAGAAGGCCGCTGAGCCACCACCGATGATCACCAGGTCGTAGCGCCGGGCATCACCACCTTTCCCGACCTCACCGGGCAATTCACCACCGACCCTGTATTTCGGCGTGGCATTGATGGAGGCGATAATGGCCTTCTTGCTGGTCACTGCGGGGTCGAATGTGCATGAACACGTGGCTGCGGAATGGCTGGTCTTCGCCGACTCCACTCCGGGGATCTTTGACAACAGCTTGTCAATTCCCGTGGCGCAGTCGTCACACGTCATGCCGGTCACCGAAAGGTGGAGCTGCTGCGCTTCGTTCGTTGTTGTTGGCTTGCTCATGGAGTTTTAGTGTTTAGTCCGGTGGCCGTGTATCCGGTGGAATCAACGGCCGCGAAGAGTTGCTCGACGCTTACCCTGGCTGGGTCGTAGGTGACAATGGCAGTGCCTTCCTTAAACGAGGCTTTCGCATTCGCCACGCCCGGCACTTGTTGCAGGGCGCCGCCCACATGGTGCTCACAGCCCTCGCAGGTCATCCCCTTCACATTGATCACGATGCGTTGCACGGTGCCTTGATCCACCTCCACAACGGCCGGTGTGCTCGGATAGAACCATTGGGAATAAAGTGGAAAAGCGCTGGTGACCACCGCGAAGACCGTAACGGCCACGAGGAAGCCGGTGCGTTGGAACAGGCTCTTCTTCTCCGGGACCTCGCAGGCACAATCATCCACGGGTGCAGGGCGTAGTTTCAGCCACCATGCGAAACCAAGTGCAAGCGCCGAAAGCCCGATCAGCCACGGTCGGGCAGGGCCCAGCCAATGGAAGGACCCGGCAAGTGACCCGAGACCGGCCAAGGCAGCCAGCACCGGAGTGATGCAACAAAGGGAGGAGGCCACGGCAGCGACAATAGCCACCCACACTGTACGGCTCTTGGATGTGTTCGTAGTGCTCATGATAGGATGTTTTCGTTTTGGATATTCATGGCGATCTCGTCAGCCAGCGGACGTCCGGCTGGGCTGAGCGCGTAATGGATCATCACGCCGTCTCGTCGTCCAACGATCAGTTCCGCTTCGCGCATGCGCTTCAGGTGCTGTGAGACGGCGGGCACGCTC
>CAYQMC010000346.1:1668-2078 GCA_964418285.1 uncultured Chryseobacterium sp. | reverse complement strand
CAGCTCCTTCAGCTTCGCATGGCTGCGTCCGCAGCTCCGGCGTCCCACCACCAGCACCTCTTCCACATCCGGATGCTCCAGGCATTCGAGCAGCATCCCTTCACCGACGTAGCCGGTGGCGCCCGTGAGGATGAGCTTCGATCCCATGGCACCAAGCTAAGGATGCGTTACGTTAGCCGTTCATCGCATTAAGTTCCTGAATGCGCTTCCTGACCCTCCTCCCTTTCCTGCTTCCGTTGTGGACCACCGCCTGCACCGTCTTCAAGACCACCCATGACGGCCGCACCTTCATCGGCAACAACGAGGACGCATGGAGCATCAACGCCAATGTGCGTTTCGAGCAGGGGCGTGATGGGGGCCACGGCGCCCTCTACTTCGCGCACTTCAACGGCCACCCTACCCGCGACATG
>CAYQMC010000346.1:0-1658 GCA_964418285.1 uncultured Chryseobacterium sp. | reverse complement strand
AGCGACCAACTGGGCATGAACGAGGCCGGGCTGGTCTTCGATGGTCTCGTGGTAGGGCTCGGAAGGGTGAAGCGACGCAGTGGAATGCCCATGGTGGAGACCAACGATGCGATCCGCCACATCATGCGCACCTGCGCCACCGTCCAGCAAGTGGAGGCCTACCTGCGCACGGTGGACACCGGACCATTAGTAGGCATGCTCTTCTTCGCAGACGCCACCGGCGGCTACCTGGTGCTGGAGCCGGATACGCTCTTCACCGGCAACGACCCTTGGTACGCACTAAGCAACTGGCGCATGAGCACCTGCAGCGATCCGGGCACCATCCCCATTCCGCGGCTGCAGGGCGGTCGCCAGCTGCTAAGGAGCGGCAGCGGTGCATCGCTGGCCGGCGCGGAAGCGGTGCTCTCCACCATGGCCGTTTGCCGCCCGAAGATGGGTGAAGGCACCTTGTTCAGCGTGCTGTTCGATCCACAGGAAGCCAATGTGCATCTGTACTTCTACCACGACTTCAGCGAGCGCGTCACCTTCGACCTGAAGGAGGAACTGGGCAAGGGTGATCGCCGCGTGGACATAGCCTCGCTTTTCGGGCCGCGCCCCGAATACGACCGGCTGAAGCGCTACCTCACGCCCTTCCACCAGCGGTGGTTGTTCTGGGCGCTGTTCGGTATGGCCGTGTTGGCGGTCATCACCGGAGCGGTGGACCTGGTGCAGCTCATCGGGCGAAGCATAGGCGGGCTACGCGGTCGCAGCCGGGGCTCATTGATCACGCCCCTGCTCTCAGGCCTTGCCAACACCACACTGATCGCGCTGATCGGCGTGCTGCTGATGCAGGAGGGCGTGTTCTACTTCGGGCTGGCCAGCACCCATGAAGCCTTGGTGTGGTTGCCATGGACGCTTATTGTGCTGGTGGCCACCCTGCTGGTACTGCGCTACCGCGAAAGCAACGCACGAAAGGGCCTTTTGCGAAATGCGCTGGTGTACCTTCCAGTGATCGGGCTGCTGGGGTACTGGGGAATGCTGTAGTAGTCGATCGGTCGGACACACGGTGCGCCGATCCAACGCCGAGCGGTCGGCCCCATGCCTCCCTACCCCAGCGCCTTGATGATCTGTGCGTGGTAGATCAGGGCCCGCTCCTCGCTGAAGTGGTCGATCACATAGATGCTCAGCGCCAGTGCGATGAAGGTCATGCCGATGGAACGGGACAGGGGCGATCCGTACATCATCAGCAGCATGCCCAACAGCGCCACACCGAAGAAGATCCAGCGCGTACGTGGGTACCAGGCGATGAACTCGTCCGTGCGCTCCCTCTCCGCCTGGGCGAATGCCTGCGGATCGGCGGAATGGGCCTCGGTGAAGACATGGATGCGGCGCGCATTGCTCACGTTCATGGTCACCCCTGTCGCCATCATCAGCAGGGCCAGCACTGCCACCGGCACCACGGCGGCACGGGCGTAGGACGTCTCGCCGAACTTCCAGAAACCGAAGGCCGCCACGGCGACCAGCAGCCCCACCAGCAGGATGATGCGTCCTTCGAAGATCTCGCCCTTGCACCAGGCGATCGTGTGTTGCAGCAGGTCCATGGTCGGTCTTGATCAGCGGTGTTCAACGTGCCAAGGTAAATGGCAGCAGGGCGATACAACAGGCCCAGGATGTCATGC
>CAYQMC010000345.1:0-2125 GCA_964418285.1 uncultured Chryseobacterium sp. | reverse complement strand
CATTCGCATTGCCCTGTGATGCCACGCTCCACGGCGCTCCGTGAACGAACTCACCTGAGTAAGTGAGGCGCATGGCGTAAGGCGCCTCAACGCGCCAGTACTCGGGGTTTTCTTGACTGATGCCACCAGAAGCAGCATCCATGAGACGAGTGCGCTCCTTGGTCAGCAGGACCTTGGTGCCGCTGCGGGTCTCCCACCCTTCCTTGCCCGTAGTGATGGGAATGGTGTTTACCAACTCGCCTGCCTTGAAGACTTCCATGGTGTAGGTATCGGCATCGACGATGCTCACCATCGAGGGGCGGAAGCGGAAAGTTTGCGATGAGTTCTCTTTGCCGAACACACCGTACTTGGCCTGCACACCTTCGAAGTTCAACTCAACCGTGACGTCCATGTCACCTGGCCAAAGTTCCTTCGGGCGGAACTCCACGGTCTGGTCATCCTTCCACGCCCATGCACCGAGCAGCGGTGTTGGTGTGCGGATCACCATGGCTTCCTCGATTGCAGCCTTGTTCTGAACCTTCTTGTTGAAGTTCACCGTGATCGGTACGCCCACCCCCACAATGTCGCCATCGGCCGGCTCGGCGTAGGCCGTGAAGAACTTCTCGGGTTCGATCGTGCTGAAGCGCGTGACATCGGTGGCGATATTTCCTCGAGCATCGAACGCCCGAGCCTCGATGGTGTAGGAAGCGCCGTAATCGAGGCTGTCGACCAAAGAAGTCCAGCGGGTGCCGGACTCATCGAGGGCACCTTCGACAGGTCCGGTCGGGCCAACCACGGCCACGTCCTGAAGTTTGCCGCCTTGGGCCTCAACCACGATGGGGGTGCGGGGCTCAACCTGCGTCTCAGCCGGGGAAGAGGTGATCTCGACGCGTGGCTCCTGCGGGGCCGGGGCAGTGGTGATGCTCAATTCCGGCTGGCACGCTGATATTCCGAGCCCGACAACGGCAAGACACGCGACTACCCATCGACGCTGCCTACTCGATGATGCACCCACAGAACGCATAGTTATTCCAGGGTACGACGAGGGATACGGGCCTGCGCAACCGCACGCGCGGGCAATTAGCGAGCGAATTCGCCGCGGTAGTACTCGAACAGCAGGCCAACGACACCTAGCATCAAGATCGCCACGCTCAGCACCACGAACCAGACCGCGAACACCAAACCCAGGGCGATTCCCGCGGCGCCAAGTCCAATAACCAATGGCCACCACGAATTCGGGCTGAAGAAGCCATATTCCGGGTCCGCCTCGTCGATTTCTCCGTCTTGACGGTCTTCAGGCCGCGGATACACCCGCTTGGCCGTGTAGAGCGTGTAGAACGCCACCAAGAAGGCGAGCGCACCGGTCAGGATCAGCAGCGTGGTGCCGATCTCGTCACGGCTGAACCACCAGTACGCGCCGCCCACCACACTGTAGAAAATGAACCCGAGAATGAACGTCCAGCCCTCGATTTTCATCAGTGACCGCCGCCCGTTCGGCTCGCGCTGCTACTGATTTGGGGTTGCGACCGCGCACTGGGTGGTGCCAACTCTGGATGGTGCAGATCGAACGCCGGGCGCTCGGAGCGAATGCGCGGCAAGGACGTGAAGTTGTGCCGCGGCGGCGGGCAACTTGTGGCCCATTCCAGTGAACCGCCCCAGCCCCACGGGTCGTCCACGTTCACGTGTGGTGCGTTCTTCCACGTGACCAGTACGTTCCAGATGAAGAACAGTGTGGAGACACCCAGGATGGCTGCACCCACCGTGGAGACGATGTTGAGGGTGGTGAAGTCGTCCACCGGTAGGTAATCGCCGTAACGACGCGGCATGCCTTGCACGCCAAGCCAGTGCTGCACCAAGAAGGTGACCTGGAAGCCGACGAACAGCAGCCAGAAGTGGATCTTGCCCAGGCGCTCGTCGAGCATCTTCCCGGTCATCTTCGGCCACCAGAAGTAGAAGCCGGCGAACATCAAGAACACGACCGTGCCGAAGACCGTGTAGTGGAAGTGGGCCACCACGAAGTAACTGTCGGAGACGTGGAAGTCTAGGGGGGGCGCAGACAAGATGATGCCGGTCAGTCCGCCGAACAAGAAGGTGATGAGGAAGCCCATGGTCCACAACATGGGGGTGTCCATGGACACCGAGCCCT
>CAYQMC010000344.1:0-2126 GCA_964418285.1 uncultured Chryseobacterium sp. | reverse complement strand
CAACCTCAATCACCTTGACTTGGGCCACAACAAGTTGAAGACAGTTCCGGAATGGCTGGGTGAACTCGTACACATGCAGGAGCTGCGGATCTCGCGCAACAAGCTTGAAGCGTTTCCGATGGGGATCTGCAAAATGGTACACATGAAGCGTTTGGACCTTAGCCGCAACGCTTTGCCCGGACTGCCGCCATGCATCGGCGCTCTAACGGAACTCTTTTCGCTGGACCTTTGGAGCAACGACCTGCAGGACTTTCCCGAGGAGCTCGACAAGCTGGAGGCCCTGCGTTTCATGGACCTGCGCGCCATCCAGTTCGAGGTGCCGGAGATGGACCGCATACAAACGCTGGTGCCCCGGGCCAAGGTGCATTTTTCGCAGCCTTGCAATTGCGGGAATTAGGCGCTGTCCATACACGGATCAGGAAGGTCTTTGTCCTGGAGAGCCGTTCCAAACAGGCTAAATGGCCTCCCACTGACCGTCCTCCGTCAGGTAGCGTTCCTGGGGTTGTGCACTTCCCAGTTCGTAGCCTACCACGTGCAGCCTGTCGTTCTGCATGGAAAGTGATCCAATGGCCATGCGTCCTGGGAACGGGTCATGTGCCTGGAGCGAGGTGCCGTTCCAGTGGTACACTTCTGCCGATGGGCCCGTGGTCGGTGGCATGCCGGCCAGGTAGATCTGTCCGTTGAACGCTAGGGCTTGCACCCCCGAAAGCAAGGGGAGTTTGGCAAGCACCTTCTCACCTTGCCCATTGTTCCGGACCAAACGAAGTTGCTGCGGTGCTTTCGGTCCCGTGGGGGCTAGTACTTCGATCCGGTCACCGTTCGCAAGGTCGAAGGCAGCTAACACGCCCGGGTGCTGGATGCGCTCGAATTCATAGGTCGGTTGTATCCAGGCCAGTTCGTCGATGGTGAAGCCATGGTCGCTGGCCCAGACGGCCACTTCCGGAAACGCGATGGCATGGATGTAGGCCAGGTTCATCTCCTTGCGGATGCGCTCGGCAAGCGTTGCGTGACCGCTGCTGATCATCAGCTGCCCCACGGCACAGGCGGTACCTGCTTCGTCCACGAAAACCGGTGCGCGGCCGGGCACCGTGAGGTTCCGCGGGAACAGACCACGGTCAGCATAGGCTTGCAATGTGTCGAGCAATGCCAGGCGACGTTGGTATGGTCCCTCACCGAGGGACAGCGGTGTTCGCGCTGCCAGCCGATCGGCCACGCGGTCCAGGTGTTCTGCGATACGGGCTGCCTCGGAAGCGAAGGCCACGGTCCGTTGGTCATATGACACCTCCGGGTCCATGGTGGGCCATTGGGTGTTCACCTCCAGGAGGTGTGCGCTGGGCGTTGCATGATGGCAGGGTGCCAATTGGGCGAAAGCATTGCCGAAGGTGGGCAATGCAAGAACGAGGAGTGTGGTGCGCAGCATTGGGGCGAAGTTGGCTCTCCGTACACCTATGGAGCGTTCCGGTTCGATCCATACGGATGGGAGGCCGACTTCTTCGTTCCTTCGTCCACATGACTCTGGTGCACTGGCAGGTCCTCGAAGCCCTTGCGGCCGCCGGTAACCTGGCCTACACGCTGCTCATGCTGTACGAGAAGCGCATGGGCTGGCTCTTCGGTATGGTGGCCTCGGCGTTGGGCACGGCGCTGTTCATGCACCAGCACGTGTATGCCCAGGCGGGCTTGAGCCTGTATTACGTAGGCATGGGTGTGTACGGCTGGTGGTCATGGGGCCGCAACGGCGGCGGCGAGCTGCCCATCACGCGTCGTGGTGCGCGGTTCCATACGCTCATCATCGTGGGTGGGCTGTTGCTCACCGTCATCGGTGCCGCTCTGCTGAAGTTGCTGCCGGATGCGCGCTTCACCGGCCTCGACGGTTTCGCCACGTCCTTCAGCTTGCTGGCCACCTGGATGCTGGCGCGCAAGATCCTGGAGAACTGGGCCTACTGGATCGTGGCCGATGCTGCGGCCATCGTGCTCTACCTGCTGCTGGACCTGTACTGGTATGCCGGGCTGTACGCGGTTTACGTGGTCATCAGCGCCTCGGCTTTGGTGCGTTGGTCGCGGGAATGGCGGGCGCGGCAGGGGTGAGGTGGATGCGGGGTGGGGCGATATCACGTTCCTACCCATAT
>CAYQMC010000343.1:0-2180 GCA_964418285.1 uncultured Chryseobacterium sp. | reverse complement strand
AGGCACCTTCTACTCCCCCGTGCAACGCATGTACAACTTCCGGGAGAACAACGTGTACAACCTGCCCCAGAGCACGATACCCGTCAACCTGGAGCAGAACAGCGTCTACGAGTTGGAACTGGATGTGCGCGGAACACGCGTTTCGGGCGTGGCCCCCATCGTGAACGACTTCTCCATATTCTCCACCGTACAAAGCCCGACGGTCGAAGTGAACCTGGTATCGACCGTGCAAGGGTATGGTTCCTATGAGGTACGCTGGACCTCCAACCGTGACGGCAAGCGCTACGCGGTGCAATACCGCTTCAACTACACCGAAGTGCGGGGTACCGATTCGTTGGAGAAGTCAATCACCCAGTTCGTTGGCACGCGGGTCTCATCCAATTCCCAAAACCCTGAGCCCATGTCGGTCATCATCGACGGGGAATTGTTCTACAGCAGCCTCGCTGCGGCCATCCCGAACGACCCTACAGTGACCAAGCGGATCTTCACGGGTCTGGATTTCCTGATCTCGGTGGCGAACGATGAGCTCCACACCTTCCTCACCCTTTCCGAACCGGTTTCGGGCATCGTTGAGGACCGCCCGGCCTACTCCAATGTGGAGAACGGCTTCGGTGTGTTCGGCAGCAGGTATACCAAGGATGTGCTTGCCAAGCGCCTGAACGGTGCATCGCTCAACGAACTGATCAACGGCCAATACACCAACAGCCTGCGTTTCTGTTCCAGCTTCAACGTCGGCCCTCCTTATGGCTGCGACTGACGCAACCCTGTCGATCTGACAGACCGAAAAGCCCGCTTTCCTGCGGGCTTTTTAGTTGCCTGACAGGTTGTGTCCCCAATTGCAGCTGGCACAGTGGTTGACGGTGGGGCTGCGCCGCACGAAGTGGCAATCTGCAATAACGAAAGCAAACGACAGTCATGAGCAAGATCATCGGCATAGACCTGGGTACCACCAACAGTTGCGTTTCCGTAATGGAAGGCAACGAGCCGGTGGTCATCTCCAACAGCGAAGGCAAGCGCACCACCCCCAGCGTTGTGGCCTTTGTGGAAGGTGGCGAACGCAAAGTGGGCGACCCCGCCAAGCGTCAGGCCATCACCAACCCCGTGAACACCATCTTCTCCATCAAGCGCTTCATGGGCAACAGCTTCGATGAGTGCAGCAAGGAAGTGGGACGTGTTCCCTACAAGGTGGAAAAGGGGCCCAACAACACACCGCGAGTGGCCATCGGCGATCGCCAATACACCCCGCAGGAGATCAGCGCCATGATCCTGCAGAAGATGAAGAAGACCGCCGAGGACTACCTCGGCACCACGGTGACCGAAGCGGTGATCACCGTACCGGCCTATTTCAACGATGCCCAGCGCCAGGCCACCAAGGAAGCTGGCGAGATCGCCGGCCTCAAGGTGCGCCGGATCATCAACGAGCCCACCGCAGCTGCCCTTGCCTATGGCATGGACAAGAAAGGTGTGGACCAGAAGATCGTGGTCTTCGACTGCGGCGGAGGAACACACGACGTAAGTGTGCTGGAACTCGGCGACGGTGTCTTCGAAGTGAAGAGTACCGATGGCGACACCCACCTGGGCGGTGACGACTTCGACCAGGTCATCATCGACTGGTTGGCCGATGAATTCAAGAACGACGAAGGTGTGGACCTGCGGAAGGATCCCATGGCCCTTCAGCGCCTGAAGGATGCTGCGGAAAAGGCCAAGATCGAACTGAGCTCCACCACCAATTCGGAGATCAACCTGCCATATATCATGCCCGTTGATGGCATCCCCAAGCACTTGGTGCGCACCCTCAGCCGTGCCAAGTTCGAGCAATTGGCGGACAGCCTCATCAAGCGCACCATCGCTCCCTGCGAGAGTGCCTTGAAGAACGCCGGCCTGAAGGTGAGCGATATCGACGAGGTCATCCTGGTGGGTGGCAGCACCCGCATACCTGCGATCCAGGAAGCGGTGAAGAAATTCTTCGGAGGCAAGGAACCCAGCAAGGGCGTGAATCCCGACGAAGTGGTGGCCATCGGCGCTGCCATCCAAGGCGGTGTGCTCACCGGCGACGTGAAGGATGTGTTGCTCCTGGACGTCACCCCCCTCAGCCTCGGTATCGAGACCATGGGCGGTGTGATGACCCAGCTCATCGAAGCCAACACGACCCTCCCTACCAAGAAGAGCGAGACCTTCAG
>CAYQMC010000342.1:0-2207 GCA_964418285.1 uncultured Chryseobacterium sp. | reverse complement strand
AACTTGCACTGCACCCCGCACAGCTGCTGGATGGAATGAATTGGGATTCCACACCAAGTGCGCAACGTACCCACCGCATGGGCCCGGCAGCTGATGCACTGCTCGACCTACTCAGCAGCCCGATGCGTGTCGAAGAACTTCAGCGGCGCACGGGACTAAACACCGAAGATATTCTCGCGACCCTGGCCCAACTGATGTGGTCCGGGCGCGTGGCCGCGCGCAGCGGGAACTACGTCCGTAAATCCTAAAGTGGAGCGTCATTCGTCCAGGTCCTCGGCCACGTCCTCATCGGGCGTGGCGTCGTCGGCTGGGGTGTCGCTGTCGTCGTCTTCGTCCATGAAGGCCTCCATGCGGCGCTCCATTTCGATCGAAACCTTAAACAAATTTTGGTATCGCTCGTCTCCAACGGAACCGCCCGGACGGTCTCTCCCTTTGAGTTTTTGAACGAAATCATGTCTTCGGGCGCAAAACCCTCAGGGTAACGGTCGGTAATCAGCGAGAGCTGTTCCGAGGTAATGTTCTTGTAGTCAACGATAATGCGTCGCTTTTCCATGGGGGTAGATTACCATTTAAGTATCCACGCAAACATAAGCGGGGCGACGATTGTAGCATCAGACTCGACAATAAATTTTGGAGTATCGATGTCGAGCTTGCCCCAGGTGATTTTTTCGTTCGGAACGGCTCCGCTGTACGAACCGTACGAAGTGGTCGAATCCGAGATTTGGCAGAAGTAACCCCAGAACGGAATGTCCACCATTTCCATGTCCTGGTAGAGCATCGGAACCACACAAATCGGGAAGTCGCCCGCGATGCCTCCGCCGATCTGGAAGAAGCCCACCGACGGAGCGGTCGGGTTCTTGGGATTGCGGCAGTTGGCCACGTACCAGTCGGCCAACCAGGCCATGTACTCAATGCCCGACTTCATGGTGCTCGCCTTCAGCTCGCTCTTGATGACGTAGCTCGCGAAGATGTTGCCCATCGTGCTGTCTTCCCAGCCCGGAACAATGATGGGCAGGTTGCGCTCTGCGGCGGCCAGCATCCATGAGTTGGCGGGGTCCACCGCGGAATCGTACTCGGCCGCGAACTCAGGCAGGCGAATCATCTGATACATGTACTCGTGCGGAAAGTAGCGCTCGCCCTTGGCCTCGGCCGACGACCACACTTTGTGAATGTGGTGCTGCAGCTTGCGAAACGCCTCCTCTTCAGGTATGCAGGTGTCGGTCACCCGGTTGAGCCCGCGGTCGAGCAGGTCGCGCTCTTCGGACGGAGTCAAGTCGCGGTAGTGCGGTACGCGCTCATAGTGGCTGTGGGCCACAAGGTTCATGAGGTCCTCTTCGAGGTTGGCGCCGGTGCAGCTGATGATGTCGACTTTGCCCTGGCGAATCATTTCGGCAAACGACCGGCCCAGCTCTGCGGTCGACATGGCACCCGCGAGGGTAACCATCATTTTTCCGCCCGCGGTCAGGTGCGCTTCGTAGCCCTTAGCGGCGTCGACGAGCGCGGCCGCGTTAAAGTGCTTGTAGTGGTTTTCGATGAACTGAGAAATGGGTCCGCGGGACATGGCAGAAGTAGGTTAAAAGGATTGCTGAACAAACGTACGGAGCCGCCGGGGCTCCCCAAAGGCTTAGTAGCCGAGAATTTTGAGCATGGACTTGTAGCTCTGCTCCTTAGCGAACAGGCGGGTGTTCCAGTCGCCGTTGGCGTCGCGGCTGATGACCACATGCTTGGGCGCGGGGATCAGGCAGTGCTGGATTCCGCCGTAGCCGGCACTCGACTCTTGGTAGGCCCCGGTATTGAAAAACCCAATGTACTGCGGCGTGTCGGCCTTGAGTTTCGGCAAAAAGATCGCGTTGGAATGCTGCTCGGAATTGTAGTAGTCGTCGCTGTCGCAGGTGAGTCCGCCCAAGAGCACGCGCTCGTAGTCGTGGTCCCAGTTGTTGATCGCCAGCATGATGAAGCGCTTGTTGATCGCCCAGGCATCTGGCAGCGTGGTCATAAAGCTCGAGTCAATCATGTACCACTTCTCGCGGTCGTTCTGCTTCTTTTCGCCCATGATGCTGTAGAAGGTCGCGCCGGATTCGCCCACCGTATAGCTGCCGAACTCGGTAAAGATGTGCGGCTCTTCGATGCCCTCGGCGTTGCAAATCTGCTTGACTTGCGAGATGATCTCCTCGGCCATGTACTCGTAGTCGTAGGCGAACGACAAG
>CAYQMC010000341.1:0-2217 GCA_964418285.1 uncultured Chryseobacterium sp. | reverse complement strand
GAAGACGTCACCTGAGCCTGTAAAGGAGAAGTCTACCTTAATCGAATACACCTCAGCTTCATATGATTCCTCGCGTGAGCGACCAGGCAGACGTCGCTTCACGACCGTTGGAGAATTTACCTTGGGGTTCACAGTATCAATGGTCACTTCGTTCAAGGCAAAGCGCTCAACGACTTGCTTCTTGTACGCTTCGCGATCAACCCCCAAGATGAACGTCTTGTCCTTGGACTCAATCTCCTTCTTGACCGCATCCTCCGCAAAGCGCTCGAACTCAAAAGAGCCAATGACTCCAAAAGACCTGAATGTGTTACTCGACGAATTGCGCATTGCATGTTGTTGCCTGTTCATTGCTCAATGAAGTGTTCCTCAATCGGCTGACTCCGTACAAATGAGTCACTGAGAGCGAAAAGGCTCGCGCAAGTTAGCCAGCGCGTGGGCGCGTGAGGGGCCGGACCGGGAAGCCCGGAGGCTTGCTCTCTGCCCCTCAGCAACCTGCGGGAAAACACCCGTTGCGCCCCCCTTCGATCGACAGCCGCAGGTCTGCGGGTCTGGGTGAGCACTTGCTTAAAACCGGGAAAATCCACAATTTCGTTGTCGATTTTCTACCATGCGTAAGCGACCCGACCTGCTGGCCCGCGTGAACAAGGCGCTCACCCGCAGCCCTGTTGTGATGCTGCTGGGTCCCCGCCAATGCGGCAAGACCACATTGGCGCGGCAACTCGTGGGGGAGCGCTCGCCCAACTACTTCGACCTGGAACGGCAAGCCGTGGCCAATGCCATGCAGGAACCGGAACTCATCTTGGATGGCCTGAAGGGCTTGGTGGTGCTCGATGAGGCTCAGCGCGTGCCGCAACTGTTCCCCCATCTGCGCGTGCTCGCCGATCGCACCCGCAACCCCGCCAAGTTCCTGGTGCTGGGCAGTGCCTCACCTGAACTTGCACGGCAAGCGGCTGAGTCGCTGGCAGGCCGTGTGGAGATCATCGAAGTGCGCGGCTTCGATCTGAGCGAAGTGCGGCCCACGGAAATGGAGCGCCTGTGGTTGCGCGGATCCTTCCCGCGCTCCTTCCTAGCCAGCAGCTTAGAAGAGAGCATGGCGTGGCGCGAGAACTTCATCAGCACCTTTCTTGAGCGGGACCTGGGGAACATGGGCTTCGGCGCATCGGCCGTGGCCATGCGCCGGTTCTGGCAGATGCTCTCCCATTACCATGGCCAGATCTGGAATGCCGCGCAGATGTCCAATTCCCTGGGCATCTCAGCCGGCAGCGCCCGCAACTACCTGGATGCACTGGAGCAGACCTTCATGGTGCGTCGGCTCCAACCCTGGTTCATCAACAGCAGCAAGCGCTTGGTAAAGAGCCCCAAGATCTATGTGCGCGACCCGGGGTTGCTCCACGCGCTTGTCGGCATCAGCTCCATGAAGCAATTGTGGACGCACCCACAACTCGGAGCTTCTTGGGAGGGCTTCGTAATGGAGGAGGCGATCGCTGTGTTCCGGCCACGGGAGACTTGGTTCTACGCCACCCACAAAGGTGCCGAACTGGACCTCTTCTTCCTGCACAAGGGGAAACGCATCGGTGTGGAGATCAAACGAACGACCACGCCGGCCATGACCCGTTCCATGCACATCGCCTTGGAAGACCTCCAGTTGGACAAACTCTACCTCGTCCATGCCGGAGACCTTCGTTTGAAGCTGGCGCCGAAGGTGGAAGCTGTTCCACTGGCGCAACTCCGGGCGCTCCTTGGATAGGGGTGGCACGGGGACGCCACCATGTCCGATCGGACCACCGCTCCATCCCTGGCCTTCAATTTCCCCATGCCCGCGTATTACTCCGAACTTTAACTCCCTAAGACCACTCCACCCATGAACTATGAAAGTGTGATCAGGAGCATGAAAACGATCATCGCCCATTCGTGTCGCTTTCGAGCGATCACTCTGCGACCCCTAGTCCCATTGCTGCTGGTCGGCGGCATGACCATGCCGGCGATGGCGCAGAAATACGAACAGAGGAAAGGCAGCGACATGGTGACCAAGGATGGCAAGGACTACCTGAAAGTGGAAACGAAGGGTTGCGGATTCGATGCGACCTGTACACACTACGTCTATGACGCAGCAGGCACCAAGGTGATCATCGTCACGATCGATAGCTTCAAGGATCCGGCCGAAGTGAAACAAAGCAATCCCAATGGCAACGTCACCTTCAGCACGTACATCTTCCC
>CAYQMC010000340.1:0-2224 GCA_964418285.1 uncultured Chryseobacterium sp. | reverse complement strand
TACCGCTTCCCCGCGTTCTTCGACCGTTCCCCGCATTCCTGCCGGCGCATGGTCCATTGCAGGCATCCCCAAGCCGCCCAACCGCGTCTTGATACCAGGACCATGTCACGCACCTACAAAATAGCCCTCATCCTGAAGAGCCGGAGCAGCCTGCCGGTGTATAGGGACTTGGCACGGCTGAGCGACCGTGAATTGGACGAACACGTGAAGGACATGATCCAGCGCATGCGCCACAACGAGAGCGCTGTGATCGCACGAATGGTGTTGCGCGAACCGACCTTCAGCCTGAACTAAGGCTGTTCCGAACAGGAGTGTTCCGCATGGGTTGTGGAAAAACCATACCCCAAGTCGGCTGCCGACACCACGTGCATGCTGCTATATTTGCGCATCGAATACTTGCACCGATGAGCGACCACCACTTCGAAGGACACTTCCCCGAGGAAGCTGAACAGAACGAGATCATGGGCCCCGTGCTGGTGGCCTTGATGGTCCTTGCGACCGTTGTGCTGCTGATCTGGGCGGCCAGCTAAGGCTTAGTCCTCGCGGTCACCCGACCGTTCCAGGTATTCATCCCGCCGTACCAGCATGAACCAGCTCTCGCTGAGTTCCAGGTAACCGTGTTCGAAGCAGAACACGTAAGTATTTCCCGCCTTTGTCCTGTAGATGTTCGTGTGGTACAGGAAGCTGTAACCACGCTCCACCAGCTTATCGCGGTGCACCTTCACTTTGCCATCCTGCCCCTTGTTCAATTCCGATAGCACCCTACGGTTCCGCTTCAGGGTATTGACCACGTTGCGCACATAGTTGATGGGTGCGTTGTTCGCATGGTAATGGAACAGATTGCGACAAGCATCGGAGCAGAACCGCTTGTCGGTGCGCCCAACGAGTGGTTCCCCGCACTCCTTGCAAACCTTTTTCGGGACCTCCATCATGACCCTAATGTAGCACCTTCGGCGAAAGTGCATGCGCCGCAATTGAAAAGGCGAAAGGCCGCACTGGGTTCCAGGGATGCATACATCACTGTGCTATCTTGAGGGCATGGGATCGACAGCTTTATTGGAATTCACCCCGCGTGGCATCCACTGCCCGATCGCCGACGTATACATCGATCCGTGGCGAGGCGTGGAACGGGCATTGATCACCCATGCCCATTCCGACCATGCTCGCAGAGGCAGCGACCACTACCTGTGCAGCCCCATCACCAAGCCCTTGATGCACGCACGGTATGGCGCCGACCTGAGCATCGATGCATTGGCATACGGCGAAGCGGTGACCATCAACGGTGTGCGGTTCAGCCTGCACCCGGCCGGACACATACCGGGAAGTGCACAAGTGCGTGTGGAGTACAAGGGTGAGGTGTGGGTGGCCTCCGGCGATCACAAACGCCATGCGGATGGCATCAGCGCCGCTTTCGAACCCGTGAATTGCCACACGTTCATCACCGAATGCACCTTCGGTCTTCCCATCTTCCGATGGAAGGAACCCCGGCTCGTGTTCGATGAGATCAATGCCTGGTGGAAGGCAAATTCCGCGAACGGTGTGTGCTCGATCATCAGTGCGTATGGCCTTGGCAAAGCACAGCGGGTATTGAAAGGCATCGACACAAGCATTGGCCCGGTGCTGGTGCATGGAGCAGTGGCGAACATGAACACCGTATTGGAAGCGACAGGGCTCCAACTGCCCCCCTGGGAGGTCATCACCAAGGACATACCCAAGGAGCACTTCCGCAAGGCATTGGTGATAACGCCCGGTAGCGCGATCGGCACTTCCTGGACCAATAGGATGAAGCCGTACAGTACTGCCATGGCCAGCGGATGGATGCAATTGCGCGGCTGGCGTCGCCGGGGCAACATCGACAAAGGCTTTGTGCTCAGCGATCATGCCGATTGGGATGCGCTGCTCATGGCCGTGAAGGAGACCGGAGCGGAACGTGTTGTCGCGACACACGGCTATACGGACATCTTCAGCCAATACCTGCGCAGCATCGGGTATGATGCAACAGCGGAAAGCACGGAATTCACCGGTGAAAGCGGCGCCGAAGGAAATGAGGTTCCTTCGGAAAGTACCAAGCCTGTCGACCCCTCGGGTCGACAAACAACACCAGTCCCCGAACGCCCGGACGCATGATTCGCGCCGCCGCCCTATTCGACGCCTTGGACGCCACCACCAGCACGAACGCCAAGGTGGATGCCCTCTCAGCATACTTCCGAGAGGCGACGGACGA
>CAYQMC010000339.1:0-2234 GCA_964418285.1 uncultured Chryseobacterium sp. | reverse complement strand
CAAGAAGGCCTTGGGCGATAGTCGTGTAAAGGTGGCTTCCGTTTCCACGGCGTTCCCCAGCGGTCAAGCCCCGAAGAGCGTGAAGATCGCGGACACGAAATTCGCAGTGAACGAAGGTGCCGACGAGATCGACATGGTGATCAGCCGGGGTCACTTCCACAGTGGCGAATACACTTTCGTGTACGACGAGATCGCCGCGATAAAGGAAGCCTGCGGCGATGCCCGCTTGAAGGTGATCCTCGAAACAGGAGAGCTCGGCACCTACGACAAGGTGCGCCTGGCCAGCGACATCGCCATCGCGGCCGGTGCCGATTTCATCAAGACCAGTACGGGCAAGATCAGTCCGGCGGCCACCATGGAAGTGACCCTGGTGATGCTCCACGCCATCCGCGACCACTACCTGAGGACCGGCGAAATGATCGCCATGAAGCCCGCCGGAGGCATCCGCACCAGCAAGCAGGCGCTGCACTACCTGATGATGGTGAAGGAGGAGCTCGGACCGGAATGGTTGAGCAACCACTGGTTCCGCTTCGGCGCCAGCAGCCTGGCCAATGACATTCTTATGCAGTTGCAGAAAGAGGCCGACGGGCACTACCAGAGCGCGGATTATTTCAGCATCGATTAAGGCCATTTCCGGCAACCGCATTCCGTTCCCATGGACAGCATCACCATCACCCGTCCGGACGACTGGCACATCCACCTGCGTGATGGTGGCGCTTTGGCCACCACCGTACCACATGCCGCGCGCTATTTGGGCCGGGCCATCGTGATGCCCAACCTGAAGCCGCCGGTCACTACGGTGAAGGATGCCATGGCGTACCGCGAACGGATCATGGCCGCCGTGCCTGCAGGCAGCGCCTTCCGCCCACTGATGACGCTGTACCTCACGGACCGGACCTCGCCCGCCGAGATCGCCCTGGCGAAGGAGAGCGGCGTGGTCACCGCGGTGAAGCTCTATCCCGCCGGTGCCACCACCAACTCCGATTCGGGCGTCACCGCGCTGGAGCACTGCTTCCCGGCATTGGAGGCCATGGAGAAGCACGACCTACCGTTGCTCATCCATGGGGAGGTCACCGATGCGGAGATCGACATCTTCGACCGGGAAAAGGTCTTCCTGGACCGGCACCTGCGCCCGATCATCGAGCGCTTCCCGGAGCTGCGCATCGTGCTGGAGCACATCACCACGCGCGATGCCGCGCAATTCGTGGCGGACGCTTCGCCCAAGGTCGGCGCCACCATCACCGCGCACCACCTGTTGCTGGACCGCAACGATATGCTGGCCGGTGGCATCCGCCCGCACCTGTACTGCCTGCCCATCCTGAAGCGCGGCACACACCGCGAAGCCTTGGTAGCGGCCGCCACCAGCGGCAACCCCAAGTACTTCCTGGGTACTGACAGTGCCCCCCATGCCCGGCCGACCAAGGAGACCGCTTGCGGCTGTGCAGGCGTGTACACCGCCCATGCGGCCATCGAGCTGTACGCTGAGGTCTTCGCACAGGCCGGCGCGTTGCACAAGCTGGAGGCCTTCGCCAGTTTCCATGGACCGGACCATTACAAGCTTCCGAGGAATACGGACCGCATCACCCTGAGCCGTGAAGCGTGGACCGTGCCCGGAACATTCCCGTTCGATGGGGAAACGTTGGTGCCCTTCCGGGCTGGTGACGCAGTGGAGTGGAGCGCAGCACTTGCTGGGAGCGGAGCCTGAGCGCGTGCGCGAGCATCACAGCCGGGGCACAGCGCATTCACTGGTTCCGCTTCGGCGCCAGCAGGCTGGTCAACGACATCCTGATGAAATTGCAGAAGCAGGCTGATGAGTGCTACCCGAGCGCGGTTGCTTCAGCTACGAATGAGATCGGCCTGCGAGCCGTCAGTGTTTCCCGGCGCGATGTACCAAGTACACCGTCTCCGCGATCACGAACGCGTCCTTCATGCTGCTCATTATGTGGATGTCCTCGATCACCTGTTCGCCGCTGGGGCCATAGACCATCCACCACCACCTGTTCCGGTCCATCTGCTCCACCCTCAGCAGATATCCATCCTCCGTTTCCGCCATGAAGTCGTCATCCTGCGGGGTCATTTCCGAGGCGCCATCAGTGGTCAGCCACGTTACGGGGGCAAGTGGATCCGGGCGTATCATCATGAGCCAGTGCTACAGCTGGTCCGCCAGCGCGATCAAGTGGTCGCGTTCCTTCTCCGTGATGTTCTCCTTCTCGCTCTGGTCGTACATCGTCAAA
>CAYQMC010000338.1:0-2239 GCA_964418285.1 uncultured Chryseobacterium sp. | reverse complement strand
CTGTGGCCTCCGGCTACTTTCGCCGCGGTGCATCCAACATCCCCAACATGCATGTCGGCGCCCTCACAGGCGGCCTCTTCCACCATGGCAGACACGCAGGAACTGAAGCGCATGGCATCGCAAGTACGCCGCGACATCGTACGCATGGTACATGCTGTGCAAAGCGGCCACCCGGGCGGCTCACTGGGTTGCACGGAATATTTCACCGCGCTCTATTTCCATGCCTTGCGGCACGACCCCAGGCATTGGAGCATGGACGGTACCGGACAGGACCTGTTCTTCCTCAGCAACGGCCACATCAGCCCGGTCTGGTACAGTGTGCTGGCACGAAGAGGCTATTTCCCCTTAGCCGAGCTGGCCACTTTCCGCAAGATAGACAGCCGGCTGCAAGGCCACCCCACCACGCATGAAGGGTTGCCTGGAGTGCGGATGGCAAGTGGTTCGCTTGGCCAGGGGCTCAGCGTGGCCATAGGCGCAGCCCTTGCGAAGAAAATGAACGGGGACCACCACTTGATCTACAGCCTGCATGGCGACGGCGAATTGCAGGAAGGACAGATCTGGGAAGCGGCCATGAGCGCTGCTGCGAAGAAGGTGGACAACCTGATCAGCACCGTGGATTGGAACAACCGCCAGATCGACGGTGATGTGGAAGATGTGATGCCCTTGGGCGACCTGAAGGCCAAATGGCTCGCTTTCGGGTGGGACGTGATGGAAATGGAGGGCAACGACATGGAAGCAGTGGTCAAAGGCCTGGAAGAGGCCCGGAGCCGAACCGGAAGGGGTAAGCCGGTGATGATCCTGATGCGCACCGAAATGGGACAGGGCGTGGACTTCATGACCGGATCGCACAAATGGCACGGTATACCACCGAACGACGAGCAGTTGGGCAGGGCCCTTGGCCAGTTGGAAGAGACCCTCGGCGACTATTGAGCGCAATGCACGCGATCGGCACGCTTTTCACCGTTGTTCTCCGGAACAACCACAGCATGCTACATCCAGTCACGGATCGATTGCGCTATGCAGGACTTTTTGCCCTGATCGCATTTGCCGTTCTATTTCTTCCTTGCAGGGGATCGGCCCAAGCCGGCGGGAACACAGATCCTTCCACACAACCGCCGCTCACCCGGATGCTCTTCGTGTTCGACGCGAGCAACAGCATGAATGCGTTCTGGGGCACCAAGACCAGGCTTGAAGTAGCCCGCGAACTCATCATGCAGTCCTTGGAGGAGTTGGAAGGGCAGCCGGACCTTGAGCTCGCACTTCGTGTCTATGGCCATCGCTCGCCCATTTCGGGTGGTACGCAAGACTGTGATGACACGCATCTCGAAGTGCCGTTCAGTGCCAACAGCGCTCCGGCCATGCGCAATTTCATGAAGAACCTGCGGGCCGTCGGCACCACCCCCATCGCGCGGTCCTTGGAACGCACAGCCGACGATTTCCCTTCCTCGACCAAAGTGAAGAAAGGTGAACGGGCCATACGCAATGTCGTCATCCTGATCACCGATGGCATCGAGGCCTGTGACGAGGACCCGTGTGCCGTAAGCCGCGCGCTCCAGTCGAAAGGCATTGTTCTCAAGCCCTTCGTGATCGGGGTGGGCTTGGATGAATCGGAGAAGTATTCGCTCCGTTGCATCGGCAACTTCTTCGACGCCGATACACCGGAACTGTTCGAGCACGTGCTGCAGATCGTGCTCACCCAAGCGCTCAACACCACCACGGCGCAGATCAGCCTGCTAACCACCGCAGGCCAGCCAACGGAAACGGATGTGCCCATTACCCTGTACGACCAGCGTACCGGCCAGGTGCGTTACCATTTCGTGCATACCATGAACGATCACGGTGTGCCGGACACCTTGCAACTCGACCCGGTGTTCACCTATCGTGTAGTGGCCCATACCCTCCCCCCCTCGGTACGCCAGGATGTGAAGATCAAGCCAGGCCAACATACGATCATCACGGTGGATGCCGGGATGGGCTCCCTGAAATTCCAAGTGGGCAGCGGACCAGGCGATGGACAGTCCATCCAAGCGATCGTGCGGCGCAAGGGCGACCCGAATACGCTTCATGTGCAGGAGTTGGACAAGGAACAACGCTTCCGTGTGGGGACCTACGACCTGGAGGTGCTCACGCTTCCCAGATTGCTCATTCCTGATGTTGTGGTCGAACAGGGAATGCCCACCGCCGTTGCCGTTCCGCGTTCCGGAGTGCTCAACGTGCAGGCCAGCACCCCCGGCCACGG
>CAYQMC010000337.1:0-2256 GCA_964418285.1 uncultured Chryseobacterium sp. | reverse complement strand
AGCTCCCTTTCCCCGTGCAAGAGGTAGAGGATACTGGCCCGCACCGTATTTCCGGCTGCGCTCCATCGCGCGGCCTGTGCCTCGAGTTCATCCTTGAACCGCTTCAATGATCGGCGTTGTCGATCGATCATGTGGCCATCGGCCTCGGCGCGGATGCAGGCAGGAACTCTTCGCAGTTTCATGCTACAAACTTAAGGACATGCTTAATTAAGGCAATGCTTAATAATGGGCGAGGATCGGGATCCTACTACAGGTTCACCATCGCATGTAGTGTCCGTGACCGATCAGCCTTCCCCACAATGATGTAGCACTCAGCCCTTCTGATCCATCATGTTCTGAAGCGTCAAAATATAACGACCATGAGCACCAAATCCTCTCTCCAATTACTCGAGGCGGTCATCGCCGCGCAGTTGAACGGCACACCGAGTATGATGTCGCCGCAGGGTGGGCCGATGCCGAAGGGGCATGATCACGGGGCGGTGAAGTGATGCGCGTGGCTTCGGAGACTCTTCACGAATGTGTGTTAGTCCGGTTTTGCAACCTTCGTAGACCTCTGCAGCGAGTAGCGCATAACTTTGGGGAAACAGTATGCCGATGAGATCACTTTTCTGCGCCTTCCTCTTAGCGGTCTTGGCACCTTCCTTCGCCTTGGATGTCACCTTGTACATCAACAAGGATTCTTCCTTTGTGTATGGTAGGATGGTATACGGTTGTGCCTTCAATTCCTCCGAAACGTACAGCAGCAAAAGCGCCTTGCTTCGCGCAGATATCGGCGAGGCCGTGAACCTTACGGTGGTGAACCGGGACAGCATGGACCACACCTTCACGATAGACGGTGTGATCGTGACGGACAACGTGATCGCCAGCGGTGGCACCGCCATGCTCACAACGACGTTCGAAGCCGCCGGATCCTACCGCTATTATTCGGACCGTTCGTATGGGGCATTGATCGGCGCTGGTGGCATCATCCTCGTAGGGCACCAACCGCATCAGGCGTTCTACTGGAACCTCTTCGACCTGAGTTCCAGCACCACGTATGGCTTGGCCTCCGGGCAACTAACCTCGATCCCTGAACCGTACGTGCCCGATCTGTTCTACATCAACGGCACGCACGCGCCGCTGACCGAGCAGGATCAAGATGCAAACGTGCGTATCGGTTTCGCTGACACGGTGGTGATCTCCATTGCCAATGGGGGCAACATGGACCATGTGTTGCACTTTCACGGATTCCATGTGCGCATCCTGGATTCCACGCAGCGACCGGAGCGTGTGGGTTGGGTAAAGGACACGTTCCCCGTTAAGCGCGGTGAGGCCATGACCGTGTTGCTGGTGGCCGACCAGATCGGTGTTTATCCCGTGCATGACCATAATCTGATCACGGTTACGAACGCGGGCTCGTATCCTGGAGGAATGCTCACCCGGATCAGCATCTTGCCATGAAGTACACCATCGCTCTACTCCTACTTGTGTTCCTGCAGCAACAGGCCAATGCGCAACGTGTTCGCTTCGATCTGTATTCGGCCATGGATGGTCAATTGGAATTGTCCGACGGGGTATTCACCAATTTCTGGGGATACGGCTATGTCGGTGAGGACATGACCATGCCCGCACCGAAGCTGGTGGTGCAAACAGGCGACACGGTGGATGTGGTGATGTTCAACGTCTCCAACGAATCGCACACCATCCATTTGCATGGTTTGGATGTGGATCAGGTGAATGATGGAGTGCCCCAGACCTCGTTCTATGTCGTTACAGGCGACTCCGCTACCTATTCCTTCATCGCGAAATACCCCGGTACCTACCTGTACCATTGCCATGTGACAACCACGCAGCACCTGACCATGGGAATGTATGGGATGCTGGTGGTCAAGGAACCGGGCGGCGTGCTTTACGATGGAGGGCCCGCCTACGATCACGAACGGGATTTCCTATTCAGCGATCTGGAGGTGCGCGTGAATGACGCGCCATTGGCGGCTTTCCCATTTCACACCATACGGCCGGACCACTTCATGGTGAATGGCCTCAGCGGTGCACAGCTGGAGCAGGACCAGAGCTTGCGGATCGAGGCGAACGCCGGCGAACAAGTGGCCTTGCGACTCGGTAACATCGGTTATACGGTGGTGCGTTGCGTATTCCCTCCAGGGGCGAATGCCACTGTGCACATGAGCGATGGCCGTGTACTGCCACAAGCCTTCGACAGCGGAACATTGGAGATCTACCCGGGCGAGCGCTTCAGCGTGCTCTTGGCCCCGGATG
>CAYQMC010000336.1:0-2262 GCA_964418285.1 uncultured Chryseobacterium sp. | reverse complement strand
GTCAGGTAAGGCGTCACCATCCTTCACCAAAATGTCCAGCGCCGCCAGCACACCCTCATGCAGGAAGGCCGCTTCGTAGATCACCGTGGCACCCTCGGCGATGGCCCGCTGCGTGGCCGCCAGGGACGGCCCGAAGTCGCGCGGGTCGGCCGGCGAGCAGTCCACCCCACCCGGAAAGAGCTGCTGCGCCAGCAGCCCCACGGCGGTGCCGCTGTCGTAGATGGCCTGCCGCGCAGGATCCACCGGCGGTACCAACTCGCGCCGGTGCTTGTACAACCACAGCGCCTTGGGGCACTGGCGCCCACGCATGTAGGTGGATTTGGAAAGGAGGTGCATGGGGGCAACACTGATCACATAGCGAATGGAGGTCACGCTGGCCGCATGGGCGGCACGATGATGAACCCAGTACCTCCTTCGCCATAGCTGTGGGTAGCCCTGTTCAGCGCTGACAGGTGAGCGGTATATGAGCAGAGGGCCGCGTCCAAGGTGTCGATGTTGGTCATGGCCTCCGTGGAGATGCCCAAGTCCTGCAGCGCTTTTCGCCGCTGTAGGCGCTTCTTGCGAGCAGTTGCATTGCCGCCGAGCAGGTGCCAGGTGATGGCGTGCGGAAAGGTCTCGAAGCTGTAGCGTTCCCTTAATGGCGGCCACACGGTGGTGATCGGGTGCGACCGCTTCAGCGCTTGGTACAATTCCTCGCCGAAGAGCATCCAGCCGTAATAGTTCTTGTGGTGTTCGATGGCCTTGGAGCGCAGCGGAGAGGAGAAGCACCAGATCCGTTCCTTCATCAATTCCCGCTCCGCAGGCCGCCCCCTTCCATCGGTGCTCCAGCCGCAGGGTGCGTCGATGGCGATCGCAGTGGCGCCCAGTGCACGGCACCAGCGCACCATCTCATCCACATCGCAGGTGGCGAGCTGGTCGTGGTATTGGCCACCGCGCAATGCCACCGCGTGCAGGCCTTTTTTGCGGCCACCCACGTCGATGCCGATGACCATGGGAATTGAGGATGCTGTGGCTCCTGTCATTGTTGTCTCCTTCGTGCGGGTTTACAGCAGGGCTTCCAGTTCATCGGCATGACCCTGGATGGCACCGATCAGGTCGTGCATGGATCTCTTGGATCATGGGTGAAGATAATCCAGGACCCAATGCGCCACGGGGCACTGGCGGCCCCGCATGTGGGTGGATCTGGAGAGGAGGTGCATGGTACAAGATAATAGCCGCGGCAAGGTAGTCGTGGCACTACGTCAGGATACGGCGTTGTAGCACCCCCATCTTACCACCGGGAGCCGCTTCCCGCCCCCGCGAAGGGCACATGATACGCAGGTCCCTGCATAATGCGCACACGCGGTTCGCCCGCGTAGCGCGCTTTTATGGGGGCCTCACTTCCACCCCACCACCCCAGACCATGAACGACCCACCTTGACCACCCTCAACACTGCTCGAACAGGACAGAACCAGCACCTGGGTGGTCGACCCAGTGGGTCGACCTGCCTGCCGGCAGGCAGGCGCTACAGGTGCAACCATCAAACCCCTACACAACCCCCCAAACCATGCAAACCACCCACATCCACATCCTCCTCGACCGCTCCGGCTCCATGGCCTCCATCGCCCCCGACGTCATCGGCGGCTTCAACACCTTCCTGGCTGCCCAGCAGGCCGACGGGCCCGATGCCCGCATCACCCTGGTGCAGTTCGATACCAACAACCCGCAGGAGGTGCTGCTGGCCGGCGTGCCCATCGCCGAAGCAACACCCCTCGGCGCCGAGCAGTACCAGCCCCGGGGCGGCACACCCCTGCTGGATGCCACCGGCCGCCTCATCGAACGGGCCCGCCTGGAGGCCAAGCTCCGCGGCGCCAACGCCCTGCCCAAGGAGGACATCGTCTTCGTGTCCATCACCGACGGCGAGGAGAACCAGAGCCGCGAATACACCCTGGAGCGGGTGCGCCAACTGATCAAGGACTGCGAAGCCCAGGGCTGGACCTTCGTCTTCCTCAGCGCCAGCATCGATGCCTACCGCGAGGCCGGCACCTTCGGCATCCGCGAAGGTTCCCGCCAGCACTTCGTTGCCAGCAGCGCCGGCACCCGAGGCGCCCTGTACGACCTCTCCGACAGTATGCTCGAATACCGCGACAAGAAGCGCCGGGGGGTGGCGGCGGAGAAGGATGATTTCTACGGGGAGGCGAAGAAGCAACAGTGATCCGTGGGGCGCCCCTGGCCGGTGCGAACTGGCCGGGGGCTATGTCCCGCCCCACACGCCATAGCCC
>CAYQMC010000335.1:0-2264 GCA_964418285.1 uncultured Chryseobacterium sp. | reverse complement strand
TCGACGAAGATGGTGTAGGGCCGCATCTCCGGACGCAGGGAAACGGGGTCCACGTGCACGGTGTCGCCCAAGGTGAGGGCGGAGTAGATCTGGTCGTAGAGCAGGTACAGGGGCTTGCGGCCGGCGCGGCGGGCGTTCTCTTCCAGCACCAGGTCGCAGATGGCGGAGAGCTGCTCGGCGGTGAAGGACGTGCCCGTGGGGTTCAGGGGTGAACACACGGCCAGCAAGGTGGCATCCGCCAGATGTGGACGGAGATCATCGGCAGTGGGCAGGAAGCGGTTGGCGGCGGAGGTCGGCACCGCCACTTGCCGACCTTCAGTAAGGAAGGTGTAGTGGTTGTTGTTCCAGCTGGGGATGGGGAACACCACCTTGTCACCGCGGTCCACGATCGTGCGGAACGCCGCATAGATCAAAGGCCTGCCGCCGCTGGCGATGAGCACCTCGTTCTTGTCGAACGCAAGCCCCTGCATACGCCCGATGGTGCGCGCGACCTCGGCGCGCAGCACCTCCATGCCGTTGGCCTGCGGATAGTTCGTATGCCCTTCGCGGTAGGCGGTGATGATCTCGTTCACATATGCCTCCGGCAGCGGGAACACCTTGGGATCGAAGTCGCCGATGGTGAGGTTGGCGATCTTCTCGCCCGCTGCGATGCGCGCATTGAGCTGACCACCGATCTTGATGATCTCGGACCCGATGAGGTTCTCGGCGAGGTGCGAAAGTGTTGCTGAAGGCGGTGTGGCGGTGGTGGACATGGGAGGGTGTTGCAGGTGTTCGCAAAGGTGCAGCATCATGGGTAAAGAACGAGCGCAGATCGATGCGCAGGCGGGACTGTGGATGGTGGGCAATAACGATACGCATGGAAGGGTGAGCACGACCAGACCGGGAAGTGCTTCAACGATACCAACCGGAGAACACGCACCTTGGTGGAATGCGCCGCGACCTTACCTTGGACCGACCAGTGTGGGCCGGACAAATCCATGGCGGCACGCCTACGGACCAATGCCTGCATTCGAACCCGACCTTGCATGGATCTGCACAAGGATCTCCTCGACATCGGCAACATCCACATCACTTGGCTCGAATTGCTTCGGACCGCCTTCGTGTTCGTTGTCGCCTTCACATTGCTCTGGCTGCTGCGCAGCGTAGCGAACCGATGGGCCCGACGGTACCCCGGCACGGCCTCACGCGTGCATTCGGTGAGGCTTCTGCTCACCTACTTCATCTGGGTCTTCGCGATCATCTCCGCTTTGCGCACCCTGGGCATCGACATCACCTTCCTGCTGGCCGGCTCCGCCGCCTTGCTGGTGGGGATCGGCCTTGGCATCCAACAGACCTTCAATGACATCGTGTCGGGGATCATCATCCTGGTGGAGGGTACCATCCGGGTGGGCGATGTCTTGGAGATCGAAGGACTGGTGGGCGTGTCATCGAGATCGCCCTGCGTACCTCCACGGTGATGACCCGCGATGGCATGAACGTGATCGTACCGAACCACCGGTTCATCAACGAGAACGTAGTGAACTGGTCGCACAACGCCCGCGAAAACCGCTTTCGCATCACCGTCGGTGTGTCCTATGGATCCGATGAACACGTGGTGAAGGAGCAACTGATGCGATGTGCCTCCGAGCATCCCGATGTCATGACCGACAACAAAGCCCACCCCATCCTGGTGCGGCTCATCGATTTCGGCGACAACGGGCTTCAGTTCGAGCTGCTCTTCTGGAGCCGCAACACGTTCCTGATCGAGCAGACCAAGAGCGAACTGCGACTGGCCGTCCTTGCCGCGTTCCGCGAACACGGTATCACCATCCCCTTCCCACAACGGGATGTACACATGATCCCTCCCGCTTCCCATGCATAGCCCCAAGAAACTTGGGCAGTTGGCAGCGACCGCCATCTGCGGCAACGACATCACGAGCAGCTGTCTCTACGTCAGCGCCCTCACCATCGGCTATGCCGGCCCCTGGGCCTTCGTTGCCCTGTTGCTTGTGGCCGGAGTGCTGTTCCTCTACCGGAAGATCTACGGGGAAGTCGTGGGTGCGCTACCACTGAACGGCGGAGCCTACAACGTGCTGCTGAACACCACCAACAAGACCAACGCCAGTGTCGCGGCCTGCCTGACGATCCTGAGCTACATGGCCACGGCCGTGATCAGCGGCAGCGAGGCCATGCACTACCTGCACCAACTGATCCCCGTGTTGCCCGTGATGATCGCCACCGTGGTGGTGCTCACTGCGTTCCTGTTCCTTACCATGGCGGGCATC
>CAYQMC010000334.1:0-2282 GCA_964418285.1 uncultured Chryseobacterium sp. | reverse complement strand
GGTTCTGACCCAGCACGGAAGCTGCGGTAATTACCAGTGTAACGAGTAGTGGTATCCGCACGATGGACATGTGTTCTGGACGCTGTTCGACAGCAGCGCCCGGAAATATAATGCCCCTTGGGGCAATGCCCTGCTACCGCCTACCGAAGCAGGGTGATACTCCCGGACAGGTCATAGCGCTTTCCATCGGCCCCTTCGGCCTTCAGCACATAGAAATAGGTGCCTTCGGACAGCACTTCTCCAGCACTGGTCCGCCCGCTCCAGCTCTGGCGCACGCGGTCCAATTCGGCCACGACTTGACCCCAGCGGTTCAGGATGCTCATTTCCAGGCTGGTAAGACCCGTGACCTCCACCACCAACTGATCGTTCACCCCGTCGCCATTGGGGCTGAAGACGTTCGGTACACGCACCGAGCTGGGGTCCACCACGGGCGCCAGCACAAGGATGGTGACGGTGGCGGCATCGGTGCAAGCGCCCTCCGCAGCGGTGAGGACCACCGTGTAGGTTCCGGGCTGAGTATACACATGCGAAGGCTCGAAGGCCGTGCTGGTGGCACCATCGCCGAATGTCCATGAGAAGTCGGCGGACGGGGGTTGCGAGGTGTTGGTGAACTGGACGAACAAGGGCGCATCGCCCACCAAGGTGCTTGCCTGGAAAGCGGCCGATACATCCGAAGCTTCGACCACAATGCTGGCACTATCCGCTCCGCAGGCAGTGCTGCCTACCACCGTGTAGGTGCCCGGCGTATCCACAGTGATGCTGGCCCCGGAAGCGCCCGTGCTCCAGAGGTAGCTATCCGCGCCAGTGGCGGAAAGCACCGCATCGGGACACAGGGAGCCCGAGCTCGTTACCGACACTTCGGGCCCTTCCACAAAGGTGATGGAGATCGACGCCTGCCCGCTGCCGCAGTCGGTGGTGCCGGTAACGGTGTATGTGCCGCCCATCGCGACCGTGATGGAAGTGGTGGTCTCGCCGCTGCTCCAGACGTAGCTGTCCGCGCCACTGGCCACAAGCTGGGTGGTGCTTCCCATGCACGGTGCCGTTTCGCCCGCTATGGACACCTGTGGGCCGGTGCTGCTGTCCACCGTGACCGAAGCGCTGGCCGTGCCACAGGCGTTGCTGCCCGTGACCGTGTATGTGCCCGGTTCGGACACGGTGATGGCACTGCTGCTCGGGCCGGAAGACCAGGTGTAGCCATCCGCACCACTGGCCGTCAACACAAGGGTTTCTCCCGGGCACAGGGTCAGCGGTCCACTGCTGCTGATCTCCACCAAGGGCGCATCCCCAGTGGGCACTTCAACGGTAGTGCATACGGGGTCGGCGCACGCACCCACGGCGCACGCGGTGATCTGGACAGTACCCACATCTCCTGCCCCTGCGCTGTAGCTCGTGGTGCTCCCTGTGGGATCGCTGAAGGTGCCGGTGCCACCGCTCCATACCAAACTGGTGAACGGACCCGAAACGAACGCTTCCAGGTCCACGGCAGTGCCACCGCATAGGTTGCCATCCACTTGCACGGTCACGCCCACCGGCTCGATGGGCGCCTGGCAGCCGAAATTCACGTAGGTAACCACCGGGATGCCCGGCCAGCTGAACTGTGCCGTTGCGCCATCGTTCTCCAGACCCAATCCACCATAGGTGCCGTACACGTTCACCAACTGGGCCCGGTCGTAGGTGGCCGTATCGCCACAAGCCGTAGGCAGGTAGGTCATCACCAAGGTGCGCAGGCCCGATGCCCCGGTGGGTGTTGGCGATATCGTATTGCCGTTGGTGTGGTTCGCAAAATGGCCTGCCGTGTTGCCTGGCTCCTGGAACACCAGGTAGAGCGTATCGCCCAGGTTGGTGAAGGCGTTCGCCGCAACGCACATTTCTGTACTCGTGACCATCAGCACTCCGCTGCCCGGTGGTATCACACCACCCGTGGGTTCCAACAGGAAACCGCAACTCTCGATGGTGGCGTTCAATGTGGCGGTGAGTGCCGCCGTGCTGGCATCCTGCACGAATCCGCGCCAGGAATTGTTCGGCCAGTCCACCACGATATCCGCCAAGGCGATGGGGTCCGGACCGGTGCGGAAGCGCACCATCTCGTTCTGCCCTTCCTGGCTGCCGGGGCATTCAGTGGAGGAGATGCAGGCATCCACCAGGATGCGCTCGATCTCGAAACACTTGGTGGGGACTTGAGCTTGCACCATGCTGTCCAACACCAAGCCAAGGACCAGAAGAACAAGGGAGCGTGCAGTAATTCGGAACATCTGGGGGGCAAAGGTCAGTTCGGCCGGTTG
>CAYQMC010000333.1:0-2302 GCA_964418285.1 uncultured Chryseobacterium sp. | reverse complement strand
GTGCCACCTTTGCCCTTCATTCCGCAACACCCGTCCCATGGATCCCCGCGCCACCGCCTTCCTTCGCCTGTTGACCATCATGGACGAGCTGCGCGAGCAGTGCCCCTGGGACCGCAAGCAGACCATGGAAACGCTGCGCCCGCTCACCATCGAGGAGACCTACGAGTTGGGCGATGCCATCCTTCGCAACGACCTCGATGAGGTGCGCAAGGAACTCGGCGACCTGCTGCTGCACATGGTCTTCTACGCCAAGATCGGGGCGGAGAAAGGTGCCTTCGACATCACCGATGTGCTCAACGGCATTTGCGAAAAGCTCATCCACCGCCACCCGCACATCTACGGCGACGTGAAGGTGCAGGACGAGGAAGAAGTGAAAGCCAACTGGGAACGCATCAAACTCGAGGAGAAGGCGCGTAGCGTCGACCCGCTGGGTCGACCTGACGGCGCACAAGCGTACCCGAGCGTTCTGGAAGGCGTGCCCCGCGGTCTACCCAGCATGGTGAAGGCCATCCGCATCCAGGACAAGGCCCGTGGCGTTGGCTTCGACTGGGACCACCGCGACCAGGTGTGGGAGAAGGTCCACGAAGAGCTGCGCGAGCTGAAGGCCGAGGTTGACGTCGGCTCCGACAAACAGGCCGAAGAAGTTGGCGACGTGCTCTTCAGTGTGGTGAACTATGCCCGTTTCCTCGGCGTGGACCCCGACGAGGCCCTGGAACGCACCAACCGCAAGTTCATCCAACGCTTCCAATTCCTTGAACGCGAATCGCGCAAGGACGGCAAACGCTTCGGCGAAATGAGCCTGGCCGAAATGGATGTGTATTGGGAGCGGGCGAAGGGGGAATAGGGCTGACCGACTTATACCAACCCATGGTAACCTGCCAACTGGCCGCCGGGCGACATAGGTATGCTGAACAAGCGTGTTCGAACAGGGCTGAAGGCCCGATACATACCACTCCGATACATATCGGAGCATGGCACCGCCATGGGTTGTTAAGCGCCTCGTTCCGGAGAGGGCTGAAGGCCCGGCACATAAACGCTAACCTTCCACAAAACGCCACAGCGAAGCCGCCCAATTATTTCACGGTTTCCGCACCTCCCACACCGTCCATTTGTTCGTGCGCTCCAACCACCCACGGAGGCAAGGTGCTTTTTTATCCGCAGATATCGCAGATAGCCTGCCTACCGGCAGTCCGATGAGAGGCGTTAGCCGATCGATCTGCGCCATCTGCGGATGAACTATGTATTAGGTCGTGAACAGGTCCAGCGGACGCTCGCTTTTGATGATTCCTGTTGCGAGCGCGCCAAGCGAGAGTAGTTGTCGGTCACCGCCTCCGCACCTCCCACACCGTCCATTTGTTCGTGCGCTCCACCCACCCACCGACGTTGAAACGCAGGACCCACTCCGGGAACGACGTGTAGAGCACCGTTGCTTCCGAGGCGGTTATCCCTTCCGGCAGTGCCGCGCGCCCTACAAAGAGGAAATGCTCCTGCGGAACTGTGTCCTTGCCCGGCCAACTTTCCACCTGCAAGCCCGGCCTGCGGTAGAAATGGATGTCCGCCACCCGGTGGTACGGATGCTCGCCCGTGTGGTATAGCGTGATCGGACCCGGAACACCACGGTAAACACTGCGGTACAGCCCGATCTCGGTATCCGCCGGCTTCAACATGGTCACCAGCAACAAAGGCACATGCACCACCACGAAGGCCCCGGCAGCAATACGCACACCGCGCGCTTCGCTCATGCGCGGCCACCAGCGGCGCTGGATCTCCGCAAGGCCGCTAACGACCATCAACGGCAGCAACCCCAGCACCGGGAATAGGAAGCGCAATTCTTTGTGGCCTATCAGCAGATGCACCAGTAGGAAGGGCAACACGATCCACGCGAGCGGGTCCTTGCGGCGGAACACCAGCACCACCAGCGGAGGTATCAGGTACAGCAGGCTGAACGGAGGCACGCCACGTTCCAGCACCTCCGCGAAGTAGTCCCACCAGGGTTCGGTACTGAAAGCCGCCGCCCTGCCCTCGATCAGGTTCTCCGCCAGGTAGGTCCATAGGGTAAGTGTCCAAGTGCCGTAGAACCAGCGGTCCACCAAGATGCCCACACCGGTGAAGAGCAGGATGCCCATGGCACATAGCGCAAGCTGTTTGATGGCTGTGCGGCGGATGAAAAGCTCCCACAGCAACAGCCCGGCGATCATGAGCCCCGTCTGGTAGCGCACCACGAAGGCCGCACCCAAGATCAGGCCGACCACCAGGTAGCGCAGCGCGGTGGACTTCCAGCGGCCGTGCAGCACAAGGGCGA
>CAYQMC010000332.1:0-2321 GCA_964418285.1 uncultured Chryseobacterium sp. | reverse complement strand
TATCAAGAGCCTGCTCGTGGTGGGCGATACCCTGATCGTGGGAGGGCAGTTCAGCACCATGGGTGGTGAGACCCGGAGGAACATCGCGGCGATCCACATCCCCACCGCCACCGTACTGGAGTGGGGAGTGCCGCTGGGCGCCAGCAACCAGGAAGTGAGCGCCATGGCCGTGGAGGGCGATGTGCTCTATGCCGTGGGCACCTTCGCCACCGCGGATGGCCAGCCCAGGGGCCTCGGGGCGGCCATGTCGCTGAGCACCGGTGCACTGCTTCCGTGGGATCCGGACGCCAGCTCGGGCCCGGCAGCGGTCGTTGCGAAGGACGGCATCGTGTACGTGGGCGGTGCGTTCGCCAACATCGGTGGCCAGCCCCGGCAGCGGTTCGCTGCCCTGGATGGGCTCACCGCCCTGGCCACGCCCCTGGACATCCCCGCACAAAGCACTGTGTGGACCCTGGCGTTGGACGGTGATGTGCTCTACCTCGGTGGTACTTTCACCGCGCTGGGTGCACTGCCCCGTTCTAAGCTCGCTGCCATCGATCTGGTCACCGGGCAGGTAACGGGCTGGGATCCGCAGGCTACCGGGACCAGCCAGACCAGCTCGCCGGGTGCGGAGATCTGGGGCCTCGCGGTCCGGAACGGACTGGTGCACATCGGCGGCAATTTCAGCGCCATCGCGGGCGTGCCGCGCCGTGCCTATGCCGTGGTGGATGTGGTGACGGGGGAAGCGACCCCGACCCTGGTGCGCTTCGGCTCCAACGCCTATTGCCGGTCCATCACCCCGCAGGCCGATCTCGTCCTCGTGGGCGGCGGGTTCACCGAGGTTGAACTGGAGGTGCGCCTTGGAACGTTCGCGCTGGCCGACTGTGACCTGGCGGCCTACTACGCCGATGTGGATGCGGACGGCTACGGCGACCCTTCCACCGCCGTGGTGCAGTGCACGCCCGGGACCGACGGCTATGTGACCAACGCGAACGATTGCAACGATGGCGACGATGCCGTGTGGACGGGTGGCCCCTGCACCACCGGCGACGGCGGCGAAGGGACCTGGTCATCCGAGTGCATGTGCATCGGCACCTCCGGTGTTGGCGCGCTGGAAGAGAACCCGGACCTGCTCGCTTTCCCGAACCCCTTCACGGAAGGATTCCACTTCACCACCGATCTGCGCGGTCCCATGCGGATCACGCTGTCCGACGCCAGTGGCCGGGTGGTCTTCGCCGAACAACGCGTTCATTCGGGTCAGGGGGGGGCACCGATCGCACCGCGAGGGCTCGCACCCGGATGCTACCTGCTCCGGATCGATGCCAGGGAGGGCGGTGTGATACGGCGCGTGATGAAGCGATGAGCACGGTCCGGGCATATCGGGGGTGGCGCGAGGGCCTTCGATCGCTCGGACGATCGGCTTCCCCGCCTGCGCGTCGTTCATCCGCTTCCGGCGGTCCCCGCAGAATGCGCAAGGGGTTGGTCATCTTTGCCCGTACCCTGCGCTGGGCAGCGTGCATCCGGAGCGCTCCAATATGATGTTCGAGGATGGCATGTGAGCATGACGGCCGGAGACCGGTGATCGTGGGGCACACGGAAAAGTCAAGCAGTGTGATCCTCTTTGCCGCTCGTGCAGGCGAACTGCTGCACCGGGATCATGCGTGCTTGTTCCGCACATTGCGCCAGCCCTTCAGGTGCATGCCGGACTGATCGCCATGGATGCGTTCGTGGATGGGGTTGCTGTAATTGGTGATCACCTCCATCACCTGCTTCATCGGCGTGGCCGACACCTTGTCCGCAGCGATCAGCAAGGCCAGCAATTGATCGTTGGGTTCAGGCATCAGGGGCGGTTGTAGGGTGCTCCCTGCTCATCGGGCGAACTGAAAGCGTGGCCGGGTGCGCGCTGGTGCAGGATCAAAGCATCCCAGGGCGCGGCACGGAGCCGGTCGCCGTGGACCTCGGCGACCTCGATGCCGGGGTGTACCTGCTGGAACTGCACACCGAAGCGGGTGTGGCGACGTGGGTGGTGGTGCGGGAGTGAGGCCCTACACCCACCGCGGCCACGCCAGATACCACTTCTCCACCGGCCGCGCCAGCGCCGCGATGCCCAGGTTGTCGCTGGCCTCCGCGATATCGCGCAGGGTGCCGTCCTTGTAGCGTAGTTCGATGCGGTCCTTGCCGGGGTCGTAGGCGTTGTTCACGATGCTGCCCGTGATCACGAAGTGCGCGGCATCGGCCAACGGGATGCCCAGTTGTGCGGCCACCCGATCGCGCAACTCGTCCACCTTCGCCTGTGGCCACGGCTCGTTCTGCAGGCGGATGCGCAGGTTGCGGCGATGCAC
>CAYQMC010000331.1:0-2325 GCA_964418285.1 uncultured Chryseobacterium sp. | reverse complement strand
ACTTGTCCTTCACGTAGTCCAGGCCCACGGTGCCCGCGCCCGCCACATTGCTGGCGTAGTTGAATCCCAGATCGTCCACAATGGGGCGATCGGCGTAGACATCGGGATCCAAGCGTGGGGCGTTCAGGTCGCGTGTGTAGGCTCCCACGGCGAGGTCGGCGTCCAGCACAAGGCGGTCCTTGGCGAACTGCACGCGTGAGCGCAGGCCGATGGTGGTGCTTGCCTGCGGGGTGATCCGTTGCAGCGTATCCAGCAGCGGCAACGACGTGACATCATCCGCCGCTCGGAAGAAAGTAAGGTCGAAGGTGTTCTTCTTCCCCAAACCAAGCAGCGCACCATAGCCCATACGCTTGTACTGGGCCACGCCGTAGCGGTTCTCGTCGGCGCGCTGGGCTTGTTGCAGCATGCCGTACATGGCGCTGAATCGGAAGGCTTTCGGACGCAGTTCCACACCACCACCGAGGAAGGTGATGTTGTTGAGCGTGAACTCCGAGAAGCGCAGGTTGCGGTGCCCGGCATGGAGCTTCACCCACTTGTACTCCGGGCTTACGCCGAAGCGTGTGAAGGGCTGCGAGAAGGTGCTGCCCTGCCGGCTGATGGCAACAGAGAATGGAAGGGACCATCCGTAGATCGAGAGGTTGAGCGTTCCGCTGAGCGAATAGCCGAGCGGTTGCTGCCGTGCATTGATGCCGTTCATCCGATAGCCGCTGAGCGTGCCACCCAAGGCGCCGGTGATGCGTACGGGCTCGGCATTGGGGTCCACCACCTGCGCGGCGGAGAACACCGGCAGCAGTGCAAAGGCGAAGGCCCAAAGGCTGTGATACGCGCATTTCACAGCGGGAAAGTAGGGGGCACAAAATGTCCGGAAGGGCCCGAAAGACCTGCCTTTCGCACCAATTCGCACCAACGGATAAATAATGATCGTGAACTGCTCAATGGATCCAGCCAATGGCTCAATGGAGCCTTCGCGCAGCTTGTCGGAGCAGGCCATTCCGGTCACCTTCGTTGGCATGCGAACCCTCCTCCAAAACCTCTGGAAAGGTCGTGCGGCAGCGCTCTTCGGCAGCCTGCTATGTACGGCCGTGGCGCATGCCCAGCCACAGCCCATCAGCGTTTCGTTGGTGCTTATGCCGCCCTACCCCTTGCATGCGGACGAGGTGCTGGACATGGGCGACAACACGCTGATCAGCCTGCAGAACAACAACCCCTTCGAGAGCTATACGGTGTATCTCGGCTCGGTGCTCGACGGCAACAACGGCGTGCAGATCCGAACCCGCGACGAGGCCCGACCACAGACGCCGATCGAACTCGCGCCGGGTGGGTCGCTCCTGCTCACCGGCACCGAACTGCAGGCCTTCTACAACAACTACAACGAGAGCGACCTGCTTTACAGCGGCATCACGCTGGAGGACCTGATCAACGACAACGCGCTGCCCGAAGGCCTCTACACCCTTTGCATCCGCGCTTACGACTTCCTCACCGGCATCCCGCTTAGCGGACCCGACCCGCAGGGTTGTTCAGCTCCTTTCGTGGTGATCACCGCGGATCCACCCATCATCACCTCTCCCACGAACGGACAAGAGATACCCTACACCGATCCGGCCTTCTTCACCATCACGTGGATACCGCCCTCAGTAAGCGCACCGGACCTGGTATACCGCCTGGAGATGATGGACATCACCGGTCTGCCGATCAATCCCTACGATGCCTTCCTGACCGGCAACATGCTGCAGTTGAGCGAGCTGGACATCCCCACCAACTTCTTCCTCTACGGCATGGAGTACCCGCAGCTGCTGGACGGCCACGAGTATGCCGTGCGCGTGCAGGCCTACCGCCAGTTCGGAACGCTGAACATCCTGAACAACGGCTGGAGCGACGTGGTGGTCTTCACCTATGGCACGCCCGGCGCGGCCGATCCCTTCGGCAATGATGATGACGTGCTGCCACCTCCACCGCCCACCGATCCCGGCAGCGTGGTGCTCACCGATGGCACCTTCCCCGGCACCTACGATTGTGCATCGCCCTGCAATGTGGCCGTGCCGCCCGTCACCGACCTGAAGCAGGACCTGCGCAACGGCGACCTGGTGGCCATGGGCAACTTCATCCTCGCCATCACGCAGGTGAGCGGAAGCGGAACCTACAGCGGCGAAGCCGTAGTCCAGCCCACGGGCTACCTGCCCATCGGCATCAAGGTGCAGTTCAGTGGCTTGCAGGTGAACAACAACGACGTGGTGGTAGCCGGTCAGGCCGAAGCGTTAGTGCGCAGTGGTTCGTGGATCGACCACACCTGGGCCGACCTCAACACCAACGTGCGCAACGTACGCT
>CAYQMC010000330.1:0-2341 GCA_964418285.1 uncultured Chryseobacterium sp. | reverse complement strand
AAGACCTCACGGTGAAGAAGGATGGCTTGGAGGTCTTGCTGCTACGCAAGGTGGGTAGCAGGCCTTCGCTGGTACCTGCGGATGAAGCTTCGCGTGGCAATTTCGAGGCCGACCCCGCCATCACCATCGAAGGGCAGAGCTACGTGATACTTGGGCGGGACACCAGCGATGCACAGGGCATGGCCGAGTTCCGCGACCTGGTGCGTTTCGATGGCGCCCTCTCGGCCAACAACCTCTACCACGTATGGGCCCGGCCGACCGACGACTTCGAGACACGCCACAGCCTGGTGAACCTGCCGCAAGCCATGGTCTATGCCTACGAGGGCGATTGGACCCCCACTTGTTTCAACTACCACACCAACAGTTTGAAGGAGAGCTGCATGCGCCCCGACCTCGCTTCGCGCGATGGCTACGCAACACTTTCCCGCGCGCACACCAGAGCTTACAAAGGCCAGGACCAGTGGCTCTACCACATCCAGCGCACCGTGTTGCGCAACCCAGCGGTGACGGCCACAGTGCGCAACAGCGCGGCCGGCACGCAGACCGACTTCGCCCTGGCCGAGCCCAACGCGAACTGGAAGCTCTGGCGCATCAACAAGCAGGGGATGGAGATCCTCCGGAACGGCAACACGAGCTGGGGCGCCATGCTGGAAGCGAACCAGCCCAACGGTTTCATCATGGCTACCAATGCGCTGGTATCGCAAGGGCACATGGTGATGCACGCCTCGGGTGTCACCGGCAACGATGGCCGGATCCACCGAAAGGAGTTGCCCGTGCAGAAGGAAGGCACCGTACCCGTGGGGTACTACTACGTGCTGGATGTGGATAAGCCGGGATTCCGACGCACCATCAAGGTGGTGAACCGGCTGAACCTCGGAGCGACAAGTGGAACGATCAACCCCGGTAATATCGCGCAGCTTCCATCCGGCATACTGAACGTCATTGGCGGTGGTAATTCCAGCAGTGGATCTGCCAGTGGCAGTGGCAGCAATTCCTCAGAACCGAACTCCGGTGATGTGTCCATGTTGCGGATGGGCTACCAGTACTCGGCTGGCGAGATCTTCATTGCACCACGCGGACAAGTGAAAGTGGTGCTCGCGAACGAAGCTGGACGAAGCATTGCGGGCAAAGCCCACTACCGCGACCCCAGCACAGGGCAGGAAGGCATGATCATCAATTCGGTCAGCAACAACACCACGCGCAACCAGGAGGTGCTGCTCAGCATGCCCAGCGGCAATGGCCTGCAGATCATCATCATCCCCAACGATCTGGAGACCTACGACCGCGACACCATCACCGTGAACGTGCCGGCCGCTGGAACGCTCACCACCACGGCAACGGTGCCCTACAAGATCCACCGCATCCACTTCGTGCTGCGCGGCGAACCGACCGAACCCCAGGCGGTGCCGGCTGGCCAGGATCCGCAGGCCATAGGATCACGCCTCGCCAATGCCCGCGTGGAACTGATGGTCCAACAGCTCGCGATCAGCGTCAACCTCGCACTCCAAGCCCGGGAGCCGAAGCGATTCCAGCTTCACGTAAAGCCGTAGGAAGGCCATTTCCTCTTCCACGGTGATGCGGTCGTTCACGGAGTGTTCCAACACCATGCGCATGAGCTTGCTGAGGCCTTGCATGTAGGCCAGCGCTTCGATGTTCCGACCTTCCTTCACCATGGCCGCTGCGCTGTTCTGGCAGTTGTGGATGAAGTGCGGGTTCAGCTGACTTCGCAGGATCTTCAGTTCCAGCAGGTCGTTCATGTGCTGCACCTGGTCGCGCTGGGCCTGCAGTTCGGTGTTGAAGCCCTCCACTTCCTTGGTGTGCTTGCCACGTTGTCTGTAGTTGCGGTAGAGCAGTCCCAGTAGCAGCACCAGACCGATGGACACTGCGGCGGCGGCGGTCCAGCGGGCCTTCAGCCTGGCTTCGTTGGCGTGGCCCAGGGCGTTCTCGGTCTTCAGCAGGGCGTTCTCCTGCTCCGCCTTTTCGGTCTCGAACACGGTGCGCAGCCGTAGCAGCTCACGCTGCCCTTCGGCCGTGTGCAGGCTGTCCTTCAGTGCCATGTGCCGCTGGTAGTGCCCGAGTGCCAGATCGCTCTTGCCCTGTTTCACGGCAAGTTCGGCCAGGCTCAATTGGTACTCCATCTCCAACTCCACACTCCCCGTGGCCTTGGCAAGGTCCAAGCCCTCCGCATAGCTTTTCTCTGCTTCGGCATACCTCTTCAGACCCGAGTAGGCCAACCCGATGCGCTGCAGGATGTAGGCCTTGTCGGCTGCGCTGTGGAGCGTATCGTAATGGGCCAACGCGCGCTCGTAAAAGGGCAGGGCCTTCTTCGGTTCCTCCTCCA
>CAYQMC010000329.1:0-2341 GCA_964418285.1 uncultured Chryseobacterium sp. | reverse complement strand
CCACCTTGCCGGCCATGGTGCCCCCCAGCGACCAGGCACCCTCGGAGTGGATGCTGGTGGGTACCGGGCTGCTGCTCCTTGCGCTCGTCGCCTTCCTGGTGCTGCGCCGCAAGGCCGCGCCCAAGGAGGCTCCCAAGAGCACCGCCGTCCCCATCGGTGCCTTCCTCTTCGACCGGGCCAAACTGGAACTGAGCTTCCAGGACCAGAAGACGGAGCTTAGCGCCAAGGAGGCCGAGCTGCTGCACCTGCTGCACGGCAATGTGAACGAGACCGTGGCGCGCGAGCAGATGCTGAAGGAAGTGTGGGGCAACAGCAGCGACTACGTGGGCCGCACCCTCGATGTCTTCGTCTCCAAGCTGCGCAAGAAGCTGGAGGCCGACCCCAGCATCCGCATCGCCAACATCCGGGGCGTGGGGTACCGCTTGATCCTGGATAGCTGAGGGACGCGCATGACGAAGGTTCCGAATATCAGGGACTGCGGAGGTTTGGGGCGGGGTGGTCGATGTTGGTGTGTTCCGTACGTCGCCAAGCCCCTTTGCCTGTACAGAGCGATCCTGCGCCAAGAGGCCGTTCAAAGCCTGTGCAGGAGGCTGAGCAGAACCCTGCTCACCCGTGGGAAGCCCATTTTGTGGTCCGTCCCCATTACTCGGGTACCACCTTCTTCCTTTTGAGGAGCAGTATGATCCCGTAGACCAGCACGGCCTGAATGAACGCATTCAAAACGACCACATACCAGAACATATTGGTCGTAGCCCTGAAAATACCATACTCCGGGAACGACCTGTTCCATAGGACCAAGGGGAAAGAGATCACTTCATCGATGATCTTGAAGACCAGACCCGGCTCGCCCGTGTTACCGACAAGAGCGGACATCGAAAAGCCAAGGACCATGTCGATCACAAAGCAGAGAACGAATAACTTGAGTAGTAGCTTCATGGTGGTTGGTCATGGTTCATCCCAACACATGCGCGTGAAGGAACACCCGATCGACCGGGCTGGTCGATCCTGCTTGGCTGCCCCCTCCACCGTGCTCCCGATCACAGCAGGATGAACAGGTTGCACGCCTGGCACTACGCGGAAAGCGTTGGTTCGGGCAAGTGGATCTTCGCATCTGCACACCGGCCTGCATGGCTTGCACCCGTTGCCCATTTCCACCGAAGGTACTGCGCTCGGTGCATGTCCGATCATAAACGCTCCACAGGCTCGGCCATGCATAGCTGGGTACGCAGGTTATTTTGGCTCCGCGGGGACAAGCATCCCTTCACCTCCAGCAACGAGTGGCCGAACTTCGGGGAAGCTTACAACTTAGTCGCAGGCTACCGTGCTGTTGTGCTTGTGGAGCGTAGCCACAGGCAACGCTTAGGAACGCGCCACGCTAGGGCCAGATGGGGCATGGGGGGGCACCGCTCATTTCAGCAGTTCAGCCACCCAACCCGAGCTCGCTAATTCACCGTCCTTGTCAAATAGGGTCATCTTCCGGTTCTTATCTATCCGGTAGAAATCCCCAGATCTGCTCCCTCGAATGAAGTAGTCGTTGCCTTTAAGTTCAAGCTCTTCGGTCTTGAAATCCCGTTGAGGATAGACAGCCACGAATCCGCCGCTCTTCCTTTCATATATCTCTAATGGATAGCTGTCCTTGGCAAACGTGTTTGTGATCTTCCAGCGCCCGACCAAATCGGATTCTGCCTTAAGCGCATCGAAATGCGTAGCCCCCGAAACTGACTCTACTACCTCGACAGGCTTGGCATCGATCGCTTGCACAAATAGGTCGTTCCATTTGCGCGTCTCATCCGTTTCCTGGCCACCTGAAGAAGCATATGCCATCCCCAATGCTTCAAGCTCCTGGGACACAACGCCCTTCTTCGCCAATAGCTTGGCATCCTCAGTGCCTCCAAAGCGCTTAACATCTGCGAGCCATTGGGCATGTGGTCCACCGGCACCAAAGCCGACCTTGTGAAAAGTTGGGTCATCCTTGATCATCCGAAGCGCCGCATAGAGCTCGTTGAATTCTTCAAATGCTCGTTCCGTCCGCTGTTCGATACTTGGTTCGTCGGCTCGTACAGGCTCTGCGGTCTGTTCTATAGCGGGGGCAGCAGCCTCACCACAAGATATAAGTGCAACAAGTGCGAGAGCGGTCAGGAACCTCATGGACTTTGCCTTGAAAGATGTGCTACGAATATAGTCTCCTTGGCGCTATACGAATGCTGCTTCACGTACTTGTTGATGACGGCGGTTTGGAAGAGGGGCATAGTACCATGAAGCGCTTGTGGCGGGTGGGTGAAATTAGGGGGAGGAGGGGAAGTGACCACGAGTCGCAGACTCGCGGGAGCGGCCGATATCG
>CAYQMC010000328.1:0-2361 GCA_964418285.1 uncultured Chryseobacterium sp. | reverse complement strand
ATCAGAACTCCACCATCACCCCGATGCTCGGCACCCGGGTGGTGGAGATGTTGGCCACAAGCTTGGTCTGGTAGCGGGCAGGATCATTGGGATCGGGGATGGGCTGGCCATCGGCATCGCGGGCCACATCAAGCACAGGGGGGCCTGTAAGTGGACTGGCCAGGAGGTTCTCGATATCGAGGTAGAGGTTCAGCGTCCACTCCTCGAAGTACCAGCGTTTGTCCACGCGCACATTGAGTTGGTTGAAGGACGGCAGGCGTAGGGTGTTGATCCGCGACCAGTCGGCGATGCCTTGCTGGGTGGCATCCCAAACGGAGATCAGGGATGATGTGCCAATGTCGAAGGGTGTGTAAGGACCGCCGCCCTGGAAGCGCCAGTTCACGCCCACTTCCCAATCCTTGGGCAGGCGTTTGCCGCCGGTGAGGTTGATGATGTGACCGTAGTCCCAGCTGCTCGGGGCGAAGTCACCATCGGCATTGGTGAATTCGCTGCGCACAAAGGTGTAGGCGACAATGCCATAAAAGCCCTTGTACAGCTTCTGTTGGGCGAGGAACTCCACGCCATAGGCGCGGCCTTGGGACAAGGACGCGGCGGGTTCGTTGCCGATGACCCCGAAATCGCCCCCCAGATTGGCCAGGCTGATGCCCTTTTGGATGAGCATCGGGTAGCGGTCGTACCACTTGTGGAAGCCTTCCACGGAGAACTTGGTGTTCACCTTGGTGAAGTACTCCACGCCTGCCACCACGTGGTCCGCCTGGATGTAGCCAACTCCATTGGCAAGGTTCACCAAGTCACCCTGCTCGCGATACCCGAGCACAGTATAAGGTGGCAGCTGGAAGAACCGGCCAACGTTGGCGTTGATATTGACGGCATCGTTCACGGCATACGAGAGCGAAAGGCGCGGTGAGAACTGGTCCACGGGAGAGCCGGTGGCGCCTCCAAGTCCGGTCCAATCCGTACGCACACCCAAACTGCCCGAGAGCTTCCCGAAGCTGCGACTGAACTGCCCAAAGGCTCCGAACTTGTCGAACGTGAGTCCGCTTGAATAGTCGATCGCCGTGGGAACGCCACTGATGATCCGCTGCACGAAGGTCGCGGTGGTGTACCGTGCCCGCTCGTAGTTGACACCGCCGACGAAACGCCACTGCCCGTAGTTCATCGTGGCCTCGTAGCGCAGCTTGTTCTCGGCTTCCTGGCTCTGATAGTCCAAGAGCAGGTTCGCAGCATCGTTGCTATCGTTGTTGCGGTACTTCTCCGAGCTGTTGGAGAGCATGCTTCGGCTGGCCACCACGGTGTGGAAACCCTTCTCCACAAAACGATCGTAGCGCGCACCTACCGTATAGTTCCATTGCTTGTTGGTCGGAAGGTTGGAGATCAGGTATTGGTTCCGTTGGAAGGTCTCCTCATCGGTAACCCCATCGTTGGCCGCGGTATTCAAGTCCAGGTTGTCGTACGCACCGAGTCCGATGAACGTGAGCCGGCTCTTGTCGTTGAGCTGGATGCGGTGCTTGAACTGGGCATCGTTGTAGATCGGGAGGAAGGGCAATTTCAACGCTTGGAAAAGGAACTGCAGGTAGGATCGCCTGACCGAGATGATGGTGGTGGCATTGGGGCCTGTGGGGCCGTCGTAGGTGAAACCTGCATCGCTGCTGCCCAGCATGAAGGTGAAGGCCCGGCGCTCGCTGTTGCCATCGGGTTGCTTGAATTCGAAGACGGAGCTTAGCGTGTTGCCCCGCGCCGCAGGAAAGGCACCTGCGATCACATCCACTTCGCGGATGAAGTTCACATTGATCATACCGACAGGACCACCACTGGATCCCTGGGTGCTGAAGTGGTTGATGGTGGGCACCTCGATCCCGTCGAGGTAGAAGCGGTTCTCATTGGGCGCCCCGCCACGGATGATGATATCGTTGCGGAAGCTGGCGGTGCTGGCCACGCCGGGCAGCGCGCGTATCACCCGGCTGATATCGCGGTTGCCTCCCGGATTCCGCATGATCTCCGCACTGCCTATGGTACGCACCGAGAGGGGGCTTTCCACCGTTCGCTGGAAGGGTTGCCGTGTGATCTCCACCTCCTTCAGTTCCGTAGCCGTTGGCTGCAGCTCTATGTTCAGCTGTGTGGGGCGCGCCGTTCCCACCTGCACCTCGAACAGGGAAAGGCGTTCATAGCCCACGCTGCTAACGACCACATTGTACAGTCCCGGCTGCACATCGGTCATTGTGAAGCGCCCTTCCAGATCGGTGGTGGCACCTTTCGTGGTACCCTCGAGCAATACGTTCACGAACGGTAGCGCCTCGCGTGTGCGACCATCCTTGACGGTTCCCTGCACCGTGGCCTGCGCCAGGAGCAAAGAAGGAAGAG
>CAYQMC010000327.1:0-2373 GCA_964418285.1 uncultured Chryseobacterium sp. | reverse complement strand
ATGGCAATGCGAACACGGGGAACGACACGTGGAATGCGAACTGCCAGTGCGTTGGAGAAGTGATCGACTGTACCGGTACTGCTGGTGGCAGCGCCCTTCCCGGAAGTCCTTGCGACGACGGTGACCCCGACACAAGTAATGACCAGTGGTCATCCGATTGCGAATGCATAGGACAGTCCGCTCAAGTCGTGGATTGTGCTGGAGTGATCGGGGGGACTGCGGTACTGGATGAGTGTGGCAATTGTTGGAACGGTAGCGTGCTCATAGTGGAAGCCCCCGATTTCGACGGTGACGGGATAATCGATTGCGAAGACAGTTGCCCGGAAACGTACAACCCAGGACAACAAGACTTCGATGGGGATGGAGTAGGCGATGGTTGCGACAACTGTCCCTGGGTATACAATCCCGACCAAAGTGATTCCATGGGCTCAGGTACCGGCGATGCTTGCCAGCAATTGCCAACGGGTATCGAGGAAGCAGGAGATGAACAAACCTTGGTCTTCATGCCCAATCCAACATTGGGACAGGTGGGTGTGCGTTGTACCATATCCGGTGCACGCAGCCTGCGCTTCCACGATGCCACAGGCCGCCTGGCCCATGTGGCAACAATAGAACACCAATTGGACCTCGAATTCCTGCTACCCGGGGTCTATATCGTTGTCGCGCTCGATGCGGAAGGCAGACCGCTGGCGCAGACAAGGCTCGTTAGGCAGTAACGAACCTGTTGGACCGAAGAGCCTCTTGCATTGCAGGGGGCTTCTTCATTTAATGAGGGTGACGGACCCCATAAGCTCACGGCGATCCGCACTGAACGGATCGCGCGCGATAACCCGCCAGACGTACACACCGCTTGCCACCACATCTCCTTGATTTCCTTGCCCACCATTCCATACTTCGGTCGGGTCGGTGGTAGAGAAGACCTCCGCGCCCCAGCGATCGAAGACCATGAACAGGAAATCCTCTGGGTCGACACTGATCAGTACTGGTGCGAATACATCGTTGATCCCATCTCCATCGGGAGTAAAGGCGTTGGGGACATGTATCGTGATGTCGTCGACCACTGTGATGTCGATGCAGAGTTCATTGCTGCAGCCAAGACTATCGGTGGCCACCAGGCAGACCGGGTACACCCCGACAAGCGGTGGGACAACCGTGTACGTGAAGTTCCCTCCTCCTGTGATCGCGGCACCGTCAAAAGACCAAGCATAGTCCACGTCATCGGCAGCCGTGTGGAGCACGTCGAACACGGGGCGCGTTCGACTCACCCGCAAAGGCGTAGGCACGAATGAAGCCGGAGGACCTTCGGAGACCAGCACAGCATCCGGGTTCGTTATCGTTGCCGTGCAGCCGTTTCCGTCGGTAACAGTAAGGCTCACAGTGAAGCTTCCTCCATTGATGAACGTATTCCCTGCAACGGTCGGGGAAAGGGACGTCCCACCATCACCGAAGTCCCAAACGGCAACTTGCGCATCGCCCGATGTCGTGTTGGTGAATTCCACGGAAAGCGGAGCACAGCCGGTCGATGGCTCTACAGCGAAAGTGGGATCAGGCAGTGCGAAAACCGATACGCCGATGATGACCGATGAGGTGGTGCCAACGCAGCCACCAGAGCCCTGCACGGTGTAGGTGTATCCGCCTTCAGGTGATGCTCCAGGTATGAAGCTCCCATTCGAGGGACCATCGGGACCTGTCCAAATTCCTCCGATCTGCGCGTCCGGGTCCAATAGGTCGGACAGAACAACTGCGGGAGCGTCGCTGCAAACGCCGAGATCAGCATCCTGACCTGCGAACGGCAACTGGTCGATCACCAACGTTACCGTAGCCTGGGCCGACGGGCAGGGGGGGGCACCGGAAACCAAGTAGAAGTAGTCACCCTCAAGCCCATTACCAACATCCACCGTTGTGATGTTGTTGCCGACAGGGTCGGTCCAGAAGCCACCGGGATCCGGGGTCCCGCCAAGCCAGGTATTGGGATCGATGGTGCCATCATCCTCGCACAGGACGACATTGCCGCCCACGCCCGGTTCTGGAGCCTCCACGACCCCTACGTCCACTGTGCTACTGGTCGTGACACAAGGAGCTGCTGCTGCGATCGTGTAGGTATACGTACCCGGCACATCAGTACCAGGGATGAAGTCCGGACCATGCGGCGTTCCAGAAGGGTCGCTCCAAAGTCCTCCGGGGTCAGGCGTTCCGGCAAGTGCTGCGAAGAGGGAGGATGCTTGCTGGGGTTCGCTGCAAAGGATCAAGGAGCCGTCGGTTCCTGCATCAGGCTGGTCGGAAACAAGTACCGTTACAGTGGACGTAGCCGGAATGCAAGGTGCCGATGAAGGCACGGTATAGGTGTAGGTTCCAGGCGCATCGACGCCTGGG
>CAYQMC010000326.1:0-2406 GCA_964418285.1 uncultured Chryseobacterium sp. | reverse complement strand
CTCCATTGGAGCCCTTGCCCGGAGACGACGGCCGCCCCGTGGTGGCGCTGCTGCCCGGCAGCCGAGCGCAGGAGATAAGCCGCATGGTACCCTTGATGAAGGAGGTGGCCGCATTCTTCCCCGAACATCGTTTTGTGCTGGCGGCGGCGCCCTCTGTGCCGGATGCGTTCTATCACGAACTGCTGCAAGGCACACCCCTCGACCTTGTGAAGGGGCGCACCTACGACGTGCTGCGCTGTGCGCGCGCCGCCTTGGTGACCAGTGGTACGGCCACCTTGGAAACGGCCCTTTTCGGGGTGCCTGAGGTGGTGTGCTATAAAGGAAGTGCGGTGAACGTGTGGCTGGCCCGTCGTCTGGTCAACGTGAAGTACATCAGCCTGGTCAACCTGATCATGGACCGTGAGGTGGTGAAGGAGCTGATCCAAGGTGAACTCACAGTGGTCAACATGCGCAACGCCTTGGGCGCCATCCTGCGCGATGGACCCACACGGGACCGCATGCTGAGCGACCTCCGCGAGCTGCAGGAGCGCCTCGGCGGCGGCGGCGCGTCGGAAACGGTCGCCAAGGCCGTGTGGATAAGTCTACAAGCTCGACATTGACAGGTGCCTGGCCAGGCGGATACTTTTGGGCGCCCATGCCCCATCGCCTCCTTCTCGCACTGGCCATGCTGCTGGTACTGCCTGTTCTGGGCCAGGAGCGCAATGTCCGCATAGGTCTGCTCAAGGGCAGAACAGTGAAAGGCGTAACGGTCATGAGCGCCAAGGGCAACTGCGTTGTGTATGCTGATGGGGAGCGCAAAGGCGAAGTGCAGTCCAATGATGGTCTTCGCATCGATGTGGTGGCGGGTGGCCTTTCCGCCCGGTCGCTGGGCCTTTCGTTCACGGCACAGCAGCGGGTCGAAGTGGTTCCACGCGTTGCGGATGGTGGCGTCCGTGTGCGTACGGCCGGCCAAAAGCCTGTGGAGCGCACATACGATGGAAGCTTGGAGGTGAGCCTCGCTGCAGGAGCCTTGAAACTTGTGAATACGGTGCCTCTGGAAGCCTATACGGCCGGCGTAGTGCAATCCGAAGCAGGCAACCACCACCATGCCGAATACTATAAGTTGCAGAGCGTGAGCTGCCGTACCTACGCACTGAGCAACCAGCGCAAGCACCTGCCTGATGGCTTCGAGCTCTGCGATGCTGTTCACTGTCAGGTATACCATGGACGCTCGCGGAACGACAGTATCATCATGGCGGTCGATGCCACGAAAGGCCTTGTGCTTGTGGATGCGGATATCCGCTTGATCCACGCCACCTTCCACAGCAATTGCGGTGGTGAAACGGTGAACGCCGAAGACGTGTGGAGCAAGAGCGAACCATACCTACGTGCCACTGCGGACACTTTCTGCCTCGCTGCGCCACAGGCCATTTGGGAGAAGACCATGGGCCGGGCGGAATGGCTGGGCTACCTTAAGCGAAAGCACGGGTTGGGCGAGCTCGCTGGGAATGATCTACAGGCTGTATTGAACTATGATCCCATGTGTAGGGATCTTTACCTGGGAAACACGGCTTCACTGATCCCATTGAAACAGGTGCGGGCGGACCTGAAACTGCGTTCCACCTTCTTTTCGGTGCGCACCGAGGGTGATGTGGTGTACTTGCGTGGGCGTGGTTTTGGCCATGGCGTCGGTCTCTGTCAGGAAGGTTCCATGCGCATGGCCCGGGCAGGGAGGTCCTACACCGATATCCTGCACCACTACTACACCAATGTGCACCTGGTGGACATCACCACCCTTGACTTCTTCCGGGAGGAAGCGCCCGAGCCAGGTCCATCGGCGCCGAGCGGCCGCTGAGGTCACGAACAGGCTCCGATGACGGGTACCTTCGCCGCCATGCCACAGGCCCGCATCACCATCAACGACACCCACGACCGCATCCGGAAAGGCCATCCCTGGGTCTTTGGCAACCAGGTGGTACGCGAAGAGGGCGACTATGCCCCGGGCGATATCGTGCAGGTGGTGGATGCCCGACGCGAACCCTTGGGCCAGGGCTACATCAATCCAGCATCGCTCATCCGTGTGCGCATGCTGACCGCACGCTCGCATGAACGTGTTGACGAGGCCTTCATCCGGGCGCGCATCGAACGGGCGTGGGACTTTCGGAAGCGCATGGGGCGCACGGGTAGTTGCCGGGTGGTCTTCGGCGAGGCGGATGGATTGCCGGGCCTGGTGGTGGACCGTTTTGTGGATGTGGCACGTGACGGGCATGCTGGTGTGCTTTCGATCCAGTTCCTCACCCTGGGTATGGAGCGTTGGCGAGAGACGGTGTTGGACACGCTGGAAGACGTCCTCCAGCCCGAGGGGATGTATCTGCGCAACGATGTGCCCATCCGCGAGAAGGAAGGTCTGGAGCAGGAGCGGGGTTT
>CAYQMC010000325.1:0-2407 GCA_964418285.1 uncultured Chryseobacterium sp. | reverse complement strand
TCTTCCTCGGCCTTCAAAGCGCGCGACGTGAGCTTGGCCTTCAATAGAGCGTTCTTCGAACCTCCGCTGAGGATGTCCTTGAGCACCTCCAACAAGGAGGCGTTCTTCTCCTTCGCGATCAGTTCGGAGAGTTCGGTGCGGAGTGATAGGGTGCTCATGATCAGCGTTAGTGCTTCAAATGTACATCGGGTTTTCGCACGTTGAGCTTGGCTTTACGCAGTAGCTCACGGGCCTATTGAAAGGTCAACTTGATGCCCTCGATGCTGAAGGAGGCGATCATGGAGCGGATCATTTGATCCTCGGACACCTCGGGTTTACGGGATGGCTTACCGCTGGGGCGGGATGAAAACATCTTTTCCGGTGCCATGCTGCCAAATTACTACATAGGGCCATGATGTCGGCCGACAGTGCGAAGCTTGCGGAGATGGAGCAGATGATGCAGACCGCCCAGCGCTTCCTCGACCTGTGGTACTCGGGGAAGGCACACGGGCACTTCGAATAACCTCGCTTCGGTGTCATCGGCGCTCTGCGCCGACCCTTCGGGCGCATACCTCTCGTTCGGCCATACTACGTTGCTCCTCGGTTGGATACTTCGTTCTAGTATCCGCTCCTCGTCGTTCCTCGTCTGGCCGAACGGTAGTCACGCGTGCCATCCGTTCGAGGTTCTTCGAAGTACCCATTCGGCATCGAGGAGATCGTGGCGGAGAATTTCAAGTCGAACATCCGCCTCGCTGTCGCGACTCTGTCACTCCTGGAGTTACCGGATCCGTTTCTCGAAACAAACGCTGTTCTCCACGCCGATGTATGGGCCGTAGTTCGCTACCACCTGGTAGCCGGATCGGCGGTAAAGTGCGATCGCTTCCGGTTGCTTCCGGCCGGTTTCCAGCATGCAGCGGACATAGCCCAATTCACCGGCCCATTTCTCCAGTTCGCGCAGCACCAACGAGGCGATGCCTTGTTGCCGATGCACGGGTGGTACGTACATGCGCTTCACCTCCACAGCGTCCTTTCCAAGTGGCTTGAATGCACCGCACCCGACCGGGACTTCGCCCTGCAGAACGACAACGGCATGGGTATCGGGGTCAAGCGTATTGAACGACGCATAGAACGCATGGTCCTTTCCATCGCGGACCGCGAGGTCGGCGTCCAGTTCTTTGACCAAGGCGATGAATGACCGATCCCGGGCATCGGTACGCCTCAAGGCATAGTTTCCTAGCACCGTCGCAGTATTACCTGCGCCGTTCGTTGCTGGATCCAAGGTCATGGATCAAAGATATCCGCCGTCATGTGTCAGAGGGATCATGGACTTTGACCACCACAGGATGTCCTCCCGAACCGTAGCAGCGGTCCGCCGCTTCGGCGACCATGCATGCTGGATGGTATCCTTGTTCCCGGATCCGAACACATGATCAACTACAACGACCGCAGCTTCCGTCCGGTGCAGAACACCGCCAACGGTGAGACTTCGGAGGAGACGATCTTCCACTATCGGCAGGAAGGCGATGTGCTCACGTGCACTTACGCAGGGGGGCGCATCCGCAGAGGACATCTCATCGGTCTGGTGGACGGCGAAGGCCGCATCGATATGCGCTACCACCAGGTGAACGACCGTGGTGAGCTGATGACGGGAACCTGCCGTTCCGTGCCGGAGGTGATGTCGAACGGGAAGCTCCGCCTGCATGAAAGCTGGCAATGGACCAGTGGCGATGGGTCCAGTGGGAGTTCGGTGTTGGAGGAGATCTAGACCGCCGCAGGCTGGTCCACCCGACCACAGCAGACCTTCGCACACCCCCACTGTACGCCCTCATTCCATAGCCTCGCCCGGCCGGGTGGATGGATCGCTGTAACCAAGCCGGCACCAAAGCGCTGTTCCAGGTGTTATCTTGTTACGAACCCACCATGCGCATAGTCATGTACATCCTTATCGGACTTGTTGTCGCGTTCATCGGCATCCAGGCATACACCACCATGAGCACCCAAGGCACACCGCAGCAGCCATATACCGTCCTGAAGACCATCGGGGACATGGAGCTGCGGCGCTACCCCGAAGCATTGACGGCCTCGGTGCTGCGGCCCGGTGCCACCTACAAGGAGATCAGCAGCCCGGGTTTCCGCAGCCTGGCAGGCTACATCTTCGGCGGTAACGAAGGCGGGAAGAAGATCGCCATGACCTCCCCGGTACACATGGAACTGGGCACCGACAGTTCGCGCATGAGCTTTGTGATGCCTTCGGAGCTTACCATGGACAGCCTGCCCAGACCGAACGACGCGGACGTGAAACTTCAACGCGTTCCGGAGGAGGTGGTGGCGGCACTGCGTTTCGGTGGCTTTTCCAGCGATGAGAAGATCGCACAACACGCCAAGGAGCTTCTCCAGCAGGTGGAGGACGCAGGCCTGCATGCCATCG
>CAYQMC010000324.1:0-2411 GCA_964418285.1 uncultured Chryseobacterium sp. | reverse complement strand
ATCAAGCGCGACGGACGCCGGGAGGCGGTGAAATTCGACAAGATCACCGCCCGTGTCAAAAAGCTCTGCTATGGGCTGGATCCCATTGTGGATGCCACACAGGTCACCCTGAAGGTGATCGATGGCATCTTCGATGGTGTTACCACCACCCAGCTGGACAACCTGACCGCCGAGGTGGCCGCCACCATGACGGTGAAGCACCCGGACTACGCCCTGCTCGCGAGCCGCATCGCTGTCAGCAACCTGCACAAGAACACCAAGAAGTCCTTCAGCGATGTGATGAAGGACCTCTACGAATACGTGGATCCCAAGACCGGCGAGAAGGCCTCGCTGATCGCGGAGGATGTCATGGACATCATCAGCAAGAACGCCGACCAGCTGGATAGCGCCATCATCTACGACCGCGACTTCAGCTACGACTTCTTCGGCTTCAAGACCCTGGAGCGCAGCTACCTCCTGCGCATGCACGGCCAGGTGGTGGAACGCCCCCAGCACATGCTCATGCGCGTGTCCGTGGGCATCCACAAAAGCGACCTGGAGGCCGCCGTCGAGACCTACAACTCGCTCAGCCAAGGCTGGTACACCCACGCCACCCCAACGCTCTTCAACGCCGGCACGCCCAAGCCGCAGATGAGCAGCTGCTTCCTGCTGCAACTGAAGGACGACAGCATCAGCGGCATCTACGACACCCTGAAGCAGTGCGCCCAGATCAGCCAGAGCGCCGGTGGCATCGGCCTGAGCGTGCACAACCTGCGCGCGAAGGGCAGCTACATCAAGGGCACCAACGGCACCAGCAACGGCATCGTGCCCATGTTGCGCGTGTTCAACGACACGGCCCGCTACGTGGACCAGGGCGGCGGCAAGCGCAAAGGCAGCTTCGCCATGTACCTGGAACCCTGGCACGCCGACGTGTTCGACTTCCTGGAGCTGAAGAAGAACCACGGCAAGGAGGAGATGCGCGCCCGCGACCTGTTCTACGCCATGTGGATCCCGGACCTGTTCATGAAGCGCGTGGAGCAGAACGGTGACTGGACCCTGATGTGCCCCAACGAGTGCCCCGGCCTGGCCGACACCTGGGGAGCCAAGTTCGAGGAGCTGTACGAGGGCTACGAAGCTGCCGGAAAAGGCCGCAGCACCATCAAGGCGCAGGAGCTCTGGTTCAAGATCCTGGAAAGCCAGGTGGAGACCGGCACGCCCTACATCCTCTTCAAGGACGCTGCCAACGGCAAGAGCAACCAGCAGAACCTGGGCACCATCAAGAGCAGCAACCTCTGCACGGAGATCATCGAGTACACCAGCCCCGATGAGGTGGCCGTGTGCAACCTGGGCTCCATCGCTCTGCCCAAGTTCGTCAACAAAGGCAAGTTCGATCACGACAAGCTCTTCGCCATCACCTACCAGCTGGCGCGCAACCTCAACCGCGTCATCGACCAGAACTACTACCCGATCCCCGAAGCGCGCCGCAGCAACATGCGCCACCGCCCCATCGGCATCGGCGTGCAGGGCCTGGCCGACGCGTTCATCCTGATGCGCCACCCCTTCGACAGCGTGGAAGCGAAGGTGCTGAACCGCGAGATCTTCGAGACCATCTACTACGCCGCACTCACCGCCAGCAAGGACCTGGCGAAGGAGGAAGGCCCCTACGAGACCTACGAAGGCAGCCCCGTAAGCGAAGGCGTGCTGCAGTTCGACATGTGGGGCGTGAAACCCAGCGACCGTTGGGAGTGGGACGTGCTGCGCAGCGAGATCAAGCAGCACGGCGTGCGCAACAGCCTGCTGCTGGCGCCCATGCCCACGGCCAGCACCGCCCAGATCCTGGGCAACAACGAGTGCTTCGAGCCTTACACCAGCAACATCTACACCCGTCGCGTGCTAAGCGGCGAGTTCGTGGTGGTGAACAAGTACCTGCTGCGCGACCTGGTGAAACTGAACCTCTGGGGCGACGACCTGAAGAACAAGATCATCAGCGCCAACGGCAGCGTGCAGCACATCCCGGAGATCCCCCAGAACCTCAAGGACCTGTACAAGACCGCGTGGGAGATCAGCCAGAAGGTGATCATCGACATGGCCGCCGACCGCGGTGCCTTCATCTGCCAGAGCCAGAGCCTCAACATCTTCATGGAGAACGCCAACTTCGGCAAGCTCACCAGCATGCACTTCTACAGCTGGAAGGCAGGCCTGAAGACCGGCATGTACTACCTGCGCACCAAGGCCGCCACCGACGCCATCAAGTTCACGGTGGACAAGGCGAAGTTGACGGAGCCCAACGCCGCCAACGGCAAAGCAGCCGTGCCCACCGAGAAGGTGCGCGAAGCTGCCATGGCCGGCAGCAGCAGCGCCGAAGAAGCGCAGGCGCAGATCGCATGCTCGCTGGATGATCCGGAGGGGTGTGAGATGTGTTCGGGGTAGGA
>CAYQMC010000323.1:0-2434 GCA_964418285.1 uncultured Chryseobacterium sp. | reverse complement strand
CCGGTGCAAGGGACTCATAACGACGATCCACGCCATTTGCACGGTGCGCCATTCCGCCAAGATCATCCGATATGCCACGGACCGTTCGGGGAGGATCGTGAAAGCTCTTCGCAACTACACCCATAAGGACCCGGGAGAGGTTCCTGTGGAGGTGGACATCCACCGGCAGATACATGACATCCAGCAACTCTTCGCGACCGGCTCCCGCAAGGGAATCCGCTTCGCGGTGAAGTCCGAAGGTCCCTTGGTCGTGCTGGGGGGTGAAGACCGCCTCGCCCATGTATGGACCAACCTCTACAACAATGCGATACAGGCCATGGGGGCCAATGGTGACCTTATCGTGAGCATGGCACACGAAGGGGAACATGCATTGGTGCACTTCACGAACAATGGCCCCATGATCCCGAAGCATATCCAGGAGAAGATATTCGAGCCGATGTACACCACGAAAGCCAAGGGAGAAGGCACCGGAATGGGGCTGAGCATTGCCAGGTCCATCGCGGAGGAACACGGTGGCACCCTCGCCTGCACTTCAACCCCGGAAGCGACCTCTTTCCTGGTGAAGTTGCCATTGTACAGGGATAAGCCTCGATAACGCAGCGAAGCATTCGAACGCCATAAGTGAGAAGGAAGCTCCAATAGAACGCAAAAAGCGGATGATGCAACAGACGTACATACTTATCGTGGACGACGAATCCATGATCGCGGACACCCTCCGCATCGAGTTCAGAGGATTCCTGCCAGCGGGACTGCCAGTACGAACCGCGAACAGCGGCGCTGAGGCGCTCGCCCTTCTCCGGGAGGAGATGAGCACGGGATCCGTCCCGGCCGTTGCGATCGTCGATTACCTGATGCAGCCCATGAAGGGCAGCGAATTGCTGCAGGAGATCGAGGCCTTGAGCCCGGCCACCAAGAAGATCATGCTCACCGGGCAGGCGGACCTTGCTGCCGTAAAAAAGGTGATGTCCACCGTGAGGCTTTATCGCTACATGGAGAAGCCATGGCGTTCCATGGACATGGAACTAACGGTGAACGAGGCCCTGCGTCTGTTCAATGATGAGCAACGGATGAGGAGCGAGGTGGAGCTTGCCCAGAGCGATACGAGAGCAATGGGCCTGGCGATCGCGGACCAAGGGCTGGAGGCCAAACACAAGGACTTGAACCGAAGCCTCTCCTATGCTCGCACGATACAGGAGTGCTTCATACCCGACCTGCATTCGGGGATCAGCGATCACATCGGGCTGCATGTCATGGACCGCCCACTGGCCGAGGTCTCCGGTGATTTCCGCTGGTACCGCCAGACCGGGAACCACATCTACCTGGCCCTTGGCGACTGCACAGGTCATGGTTTGGCCGGTGCGCTGATCGCGGTACTGGCAACCGACATCCTGAGCAACACGCTCGGCCGCCATCATTCGACCAACCCTGTTCCCTGTGACGCGATAAGGGCCGTTGTTCAGGGGTTGAAGGCCAGGATGGTGCGGGACAGCGGCTCTTCGGCGCATGTGGGGTTGGAATTGACCCTTGCGCGGATCGACCTGGAACAGAAGCAGATGGATTGGAGCAGCCTCAACGGTCATATGCTCGCGATCGATCAACACGGGAACAGCGAGATCCTATCCAAAAGCAGGGGGATCAGTTCCATGATCACCAATGACCGTGACGGTTGCCGGTCCGGATCCATGGCGCTATGCGGACAACGGATCATCATGCTCACCGATGGCATCACCGACCAGTTCGGAGGCCCTCACGGGAAACGCCTGCGGCTCGATGGCATGCTGCGCATGGTGGAACGGGGCGAAGTGTTCGATGCCGATGGTGCATGCCAGATCGACACGGCATTCGATGCCTGGAAAGGCGCCAATGAGCAGGTGGACGATTGCCTGTGGATGAGCTTCCGTCTGCCATGATCAAACCCGCAGGCAAGGGACCTTTTCCAGATCCCTTGAACATCACGGGCGATGGCCTCAACATCCAGGACCTTATAGAAGTGGGTCGTAATGGCCGGCCCGTTCGGCTGTCCGATGCCCCGCAGGTGCTGAACGCGCTGGAGGCATCGCGAGCCACCATCCATGCGGCCATTGGCAATGGGCACCGCATCTACGGCGTGAACTCTGGTTTCGGCGGCATGGGCCACGTAACTGTTCCATCCGCAGACACGGCACGCCTACAGGCCAACCTGCTCTGGTTCCTCAAGGTGGGTGCGAGCGGGCGGCTGCCTGATGCCGATGTGCGAGCCGCCATGCTGTTGCGTGCCAATTCCCTTGCACGCGGTGCCTCCGGTGTGCGCCCAGAGCTGATCGAACGACTGGTCTTGTTCCTGAACGCGGGTGTCACCCCACATGTACGCGATCTCGGGTCCATCGGCGCCAGCGGCGACCTGGTGGGATGTGGTGCGCTATGACATCCGTGTGAAGCCCGACTTCGAGGACCA
>CAYQMC010000322.1:1269-2451 GCA_964418285.1 uncultured Chryseobacterium sp. | reverse complement strand
ATTATTAGTGAAACTGATTTCTTTTTCATCTTTTCTTTTTAATGTTTGCTAACGTTCGCGGGTTGACGAAGTGCGACGCGCGAAGGCTAATGTAGTGCGTCAGGAGCATTTCTGCAACCCGCTGTTCTGAGCAGTGTGCCGCGCGTGGCGCTCCAGGTTGTGCGTGAGCGGCTGGTGGGTGCGATGGCGGGCCTGTGTATCGGTCGTGCGGTGCGTTAGGGGAAGCGGCCATTGCTCTGAACTACTCGCTATCCCAAGATCTTGTGTTATCGACGATCTTACGCGGGGTGGTTTGGTGTTTGTAAGGGTTTGGTCCTGAGCAAGTACGTGGACCCAGTGCTGGGCGATCTTGTGATATGCGCACAAGGGTGCTCATCGGGTCAAAGGCGGTCCAAGGGGCTGGTTATGCGACCCAAGGTACGCGGTGTAACGTGGGTATAGATCTCCGTGGTACGGGTGCTGGCATGGCCCAACAGTTCCTGGATGTAGCGAATATCGGTGCCATGCTCCAGCAGGTGCGTAGCGAAGCTGTGCCTGAGGCAATGCAAGGTGACCTTGCGATCGATGCCCGCCTTGCGCAAGGCATCGCGGAATACCTGCCGCAGGCTTTCTGCGGTATAGGGTCCTCCGTTCTGGCCTTCGAAGAGCATGTGCTTGGGTTTCCATTCGGCAAGATAGGTATCTACAGCAGCCAATGCTTTTTGTGAAAGCAGCGAGTAGCGGTCCTTGCGGCCTTTGCCTTGGTCCACGCGCAGGAGCATGCGGTCGCGGTCCAGGTCGTGGGGGCGAAGGCCAAGCAACTCGCCACTGCGCAGCCCTGCGGAGTACACCAGCAGCAACATGGCTTTGTGCTTGGTGTTCATGGGCACATCCAGCAGCCGGTTCACTTCCGTTTCGCTCAGCACGTTCGGCAGCCGCCGCTCACCCCGTGGACGATCGGTCCGGTAGTGGCGTTTCTCACCACCAAGCACCTTTTCGTAGAAGAACTTGATGGCGTTCACCGCTTGGTTCTGGTGGCTGCTGCTCACCTTGCGGGCTGCCAGGTGGTTCAGGTAGGCATTGATATCGTCCTGCCCCATGGACTCCAAGGGCCTGCCTGGATGAAAGCTCATGAAGCCCTGCAGGTGCCCGCTGTACACCCGGATCGTGTTCGGGCTGTAGCGCATCCGTTGCAGCTTCTCC
>CAYQMC010000322.1:0-1169 GCA_964418285.1 uncultured Chryseobacterium sp. | reverse complement strand
TGGACAAGATAATTGCAACCCGGGCAATTCCTTACCTGTTAGACCTGCGCAGGCTCTAGTCTTGCATGGTCGATAAGGACATGCTTCCTTGTCGCGGATGGATCACATCCATCCCGTCCGTGATCGATGGTGCACTGGACATCGGCCCCAAGCCTGCGATACGTCCGTCACGGACCAGCAACCAGCCATGCTCGATGATGGGCAGGGTGGCCATTTCCGCGCCGCTAGCGGTCGTGATGCCCGGCGGGTACGTACCGACCAATGCCTTGGCGTTGATGATGAGCCTGCTCTTCATGGAAGGCAACTAAAAGCACAGCCCGCGTAGCACCCGCAGGCAACGATCCAAATGGCGCCCGGTGATCGGCCCTCAGCGATCCACGACGAGTCGCTGTATGCCCTGGAAGGTCTTGCTCCGGATCTCCACCACGTAATGGCCAACGGCCAGACCGCTGACATCGAACAGCGCACGTGGCCCTGCCGACCGTTGGGTGATCACGGCGCGTCCGGTCGCATCCGATACAGCTACCGTGTAGGTCCCGATCGTGTCGGGAATTCCTTCGATGAGCACGTGTTGGGTCGCCGGGTTGGGCAGGAGCGTGAGCGTTGGCTGTTGCAGATCGACAAGACCAGCTGCCGTGCCCACATAAAAGGTGCGCTCGTACGTGCTGCCGCCGAAAACCGCCCTGAAGGTGTATTGGCCAGGCAGCCAGGAGGCATCCACGATGTTCGTCCAATACGCATACGTGGTGGCTCCGAAGGACCATGGGCTGGAGAAATCCCAGGCAAGGACATTCTGTCCCGTGGGGCCTACCACGCTCAGGTTGGTCACCGCGTTGAAGTCGAGGTCGCGGTAGTGCAACTTCAGGATCAGGGAATCACCGGAGTTGAAGAATTCCTCTTCATAGGTTTCTTCAGGGTTCGGGCAATCGTTGTCGTGGCGTATGCTGGTATGCGTGCTGATGCGGTTGATCGCAGGGACCATGACGGGTTGCTGCTCGGCCCACCAGCTTTGGCCGGGGTTGGTGCTGTTGCAAGGGCCGTCCCACGGGTCGATGTAGCTGCCGTTGCCGAGGCGCACTTCGAAATGCAGATGCGGCCAGTTGCTGCTACCGGAGCTGCCCGCGATACCCAGCCATTCACCGGCTTCCACCGTTTCACCCACATCCTTG
>CAYQMC010000321.1:0-2490 GCA_964418285.1 uncultured Chryseobacterium sp. | reverse complement strand
GGATATGTACGAGCTGTCGCGGGGCGATGGAGGCGCTCAATTGGGTGAAGCCAACTATGTCGGCGAACAGCACAGTGACCTCGGGAAAGACCTCTGCAATATTGGATTCACCTTTCTTCAACCGGTCGGCAATGAGGACCGGCAGTATGTTGTTGAGCAATTTCTCACTGTGGGCGCGCTGATCGTTCAGCTCCCTGGCCTTGCTGTGTGCTTCGTCGAGCGCTATCTCCAATCGGGCGGCCATATCATCGATGGTGCGCGACAAAAGGGCCAACTCATCATTTCCGGATTCGCCGGTACGGGCTTTCAGATCACCGGCGGCGATGCGTTCCACTGTGCGTATCAGGCCCGCCCCCCGGCGTACCAACCGGCGCTGGAGCAACAATACCATGAGCAGGAACAAGGCGAGCAGTGCAGCACTCGAAAGGAGCAGCCCGTACAGCATGCGGGAGGCACGTGTGTTCAGCATCGCCAATTCAGCGCGTGTCCGCTCATCCACCGCGTTCGTGAAGCGGCCGATGGGGTCCATGATGGAGGCTTTGGCCTCGTTGTATTCCTGCCCATGCAGCAGGGCTATCGCCATCGCCCGCTCCTTCATGGCAAGGCCGGTGTCCTGTTCGGAAGATGGTACACGCATCAGGTCGAACATGGCGCGATGCTCCAATTCCACGAGTTTGTCCGACCGGTATTGCGCCTCCTTCAACAGGGCGAATTCCTCCAGCGTAATGCCGGCGCCGAGCATGCGTTTCTCCAGGGCCATGCTGCCATCAGCACTGTCCATGGGCGCAGGAAGCTGGCCCGCGAGCACCATCGCCCAATACACCTCGCTCCGCTCACGTGGCAAGGCCAGGATGCCGTTCCTCAGGTCGAGCACTTGTTGGAAGTGATCACGGTAGCGGGGCTCACCGGTGACCACGTAGCTCCGGGCGAACACGGTCAGTTTTTCGCTGGATGAGAGCAGCTCCTGCGCCAACTGATGGGAGAGGTGCCTGCGCTCTTGTGCAGCCTCCGCAGCATCCAGCTCGCGGCCCAGCATCCATGCCAATGCGGGAACCAGCATGGACAGCGGTACTGCCACGAATACGAGGCTCAAAAGGAGTTTGCGGATGGTCATGGGGCCCGCCAAGATAGCCCTGTGTTTCCGGTCCTCCGCGATGCACGATCAGAGCGCTCTACATCGTCCCTTTCAGCATCTTGTTCCAGTACAGCCACGGCAGCAGGTATTTCTTCAGCACCCACATGCTCCACAGCCCCTGGTCCGACGATACCGCGCTAACCCTCTGCCTGGCCGAAGCCCTGCTGGAAGGCTACGACCTGCAGGCCATGGCCGTGCGCTTCGTACCGCTGGCTGAACGAGGGGCACTGGACCGCCCGGGGCGAGGTGTTCGATGTGGGCAACACCACGCACATCGCCATCCGCCGGCTGGAACGCATGCTCCGCGACCAGCAGGGGCACGAATTGCATACCCTGCGCCACGGCGCCACCGAGCGCGACAACGGCAATGGTTCGCTCATGCGCATCCTGCCGCTGCTCTTCCACATCCACGGCCGGCCCATCGCCGAGCAGTTCGAGTGCATCTGGGAGGTGTCCGCGCTCACCCACGGCCATGTACGCGCCGCCATGAGCTGCCTGGTGTACCTGCGCCTGGCCGGCCACCTGCTGGACGGCGCCACCAAGGAGGACGCCTACGCCGCCATGCGCCAGGAGGTGATGGCCTTCTGGGAGCACATGGCCTTCGACCCCGCCGAGCGCACCCATTTCGAGCGTGTGGTGCAGCGCGACATCCGCCTGGTGCCGGTGGAGGACCTCCGTACCGGCGGCTATGTGATCGAGGTGCTCGAGTCCGGCATCTGGGCCCTGCTGGCCCAGGACACCTTTGCGGATACCCTGCGCGCCATCATCACCCTGGGGCACGATACCGATACCGCGGCCGCCATTGCCGGGGGACTGGCCGGGTTGTACTACGGCCGGGAAGCCATGCCCGCTGCCTGGCTGCAGGCCCTGGCCCGCAAGGACGATATCGTGGCGCTGGGGGAGGGGCTGGGCAGGCGGGTGGGGGCGTAGGCGTGCCACCAGGAGCCATGTGCAGCGCGGGATGCGGCCCGTTATTAACAGCGCACCACCGGATCGTGGAAAAGTTTATTTGGAGGGCGGACGGAAGCGTCCTATCCTTACAATTACGCAAGGCATAGTTCCAGCACGACCGGGGAGACCTTCCTGCTGGGCTTGTCGAGGTAAACACCCACTGAAGCACCAAAGCCCGTGGCAAGAGCCGCAGCCCCCTTTACTACATTTGAGCCGATGAGCAACCCTGTTCGCATATCACAACATCGCCCAGGAGTTGGCATAGTTACTGGCTCAGGAACAGCGCCTTACACAAGCCCATCCACCCCGCGTAATATCGTCGATAACACAAGATCTTGGGATAGCGAGTAGTTAGCAAACATTAAAAAGGAAAGATGAAAAAATTAATTTATTTAACATTAGTA
>CAYQMC010000320.1:0-2516 GCA_964418285.1 uncultured Chryseobacterium sp. | reverse complement strand
GTTGGCGAAGTGCTCCTCGATGATCGTCCGCAGATGCGCGATGTACATGCGCCGATACATCGGGTTCTCGAAGAGGTTGCGCAACAACGGCCGCGGGAAAACAGACATGCTGTTGTGGTGCATCAACGGATCCATGGAGATGGCCTGTGGAATATTGAATCCGTTCCAGTAGATCGACGCATCGCTCAGCCGGAAACTGGCGAAGGACATGTTGAGGTCCCAGAGGATCGGGTTCCAGCGGCCGTTGTCGTCGCGATAGAGGTAGTAGTTCTGGGCGTAGCCCACGTAGCTGTCGAAGTTGATCAGCGCATAATTGAAGGCATGCATCCACAGTGCACGGTCCACGTTCAGGACTTCCTCGATGGAAGCGGGATCGTTGTTCAGCACATCGATCAGTTCCAGCAGGTGGCGCCACCCGTTGTCGGATTCCATGCTGTACAGCCCATAGTAGTCCGTGGAATCGGAACCCGGCGTATTGCTCAGGTTGCTATTCTCGCCGGTGAGCGATACCGTGGGCGGGTTGCACTTGAAGAAGCTGTTCTGCCGCGAACCGAAGTGACGCTCCACGAAATCCTTGCCCACGTCCTCCACGTTGGTGTAGAGACCGATCAGCGTGTCGTTCACGAATACATTGGCATAGTTCGCTTGCGATGCGGGCATGTAGTCGCGGGCCACGTGGTACGACAGTGCTTCCCGCAGGAACGAGGGATCACTGGTGACGTTACTGAGCTTCAATTTGCGGTGGCCCTGATGGTCCTGGTCACTGACCTCATCGAGCTTAATATTGAAGGGATTCTTCGCACGGCCCTGGCTGTAGCTGCTGTAACCCTTGAAGCGAACGCCAACATCAGGGTAGTACGCACCGTCGATCCAGAGATCGCCGAGCAAGCGCTCGTTGTCGCCGATCAGGTAGAGGCTGTCCAGTGTTGAGCGCCAATCGGGTACCGTGAAACGCAGGCGTACCTCGCGAACGGATGTGTCGTCGTACAGTCCCGGCTGAGCATGTGCCAGCGGGTGCAGAAGCACCACGACCAACACCGGGAGCAGCCGCTGAAGATGCATCCTTCGCCTAGTGCTTCACTACAATGCGGCGTGCATCACGATGCCCATCGGCATGCTCCAGTAGCACTTGGTACACCCCATCGGGCAGATCGCCCACGTCCACTGTCCAGCCCGGCTGGGTGCGCTTCACTTCACGGCCCATGCCGTCGATCACCAGGAAGGCGATGAGGTCGGACACCTCGACGCCTTGGAGGTTGAGCATGCCCGTGGTGGGGTTCGGATAGATGGCGAATGGCGCCAGGTCGGTATCGGGCACATCGGTGGGAAGGCCACAGGGGTTGGCGCCAAGCAAGGCAATGATGCCGGGATCGTTGCAGCCGTAGCGGAAGGCCTTCGCAGGTCCGGCATTGTACTGCCACACTAAAGTTCCGGCTTCGTTCACCTCGTACATATAGCCACCGGAAATGGCCACGAAGGTGTTGCCGTTGGGCATGCGGTCCGAAGCACTCTGACCGCTGGAGTAGGCCAGGCAGGTGTGCCTCCATTCGTAGTTGGCCGGCCCCCATACGGTTCCCGGTGTCCAGGGGTAGTTGTAGCCATCGCGCACCGGGTTGATGGCATCGATGGTGGTGGTGTTGTTTCCGCCACCGTTGTTGTTCACGAACTGCAACCAGCCTGCGTTGGGGCCACCGGGTTTTACCCAACGGACATCATGAACGGCTGCCGGAATACGCTGCGGACCCGTAATGCCGTAGTTCGCCGACTTGCCCCAACGGAAGAGGAAGTCGCCGCCGCGGCCAGCATTGCCTCCAGTGTGCCCGGCAGCTTCAGCCGTGGTGGTGCTATGGTCGATGATGAAGATCTCGCTCAGGAATCGCGAACTGAACGCGATCTGGTCCAACTCCGGGTTGTAATCGATGCCGTTCTCGTGGAACCAATCGTTACCACCTCCCGGCCCTCCGCCAGTGCTGCTGGTGGCCACGTTGATGTTCATGCGATGCGGGTTCTCTGCGATGGGCAGGTAGTTCGGTTTGTTTGCGTCGACGTATTGAATGAAACGGTCCTTCATCTCCCATTGCCACACGATCTGCCCTCCGGTGCCGTTCTGCTGCACCTCGATGATACGGCCGGGATATTTGACGGTGGAACCCGTGTAGCCCAGCACCTGCAACTCGGCCAAGGTCTGTTTCACCCATGCGATGAGCAGCACATTGCCGTTGGGCATCAGGCACAGGTCGTGGTGGGACACGTAGTCCGCTGTGGAATAGATGAACTCCCACACCACCTGCCCTTGGGGATCCAGTTCCTGCACCTTGCCGCCCACGGCAGCACCGTTGATCAGGTTGGGACTGTGTACCGCGCCGCGTACGATGTTCCCATTGTCGCGCAAGGCCATGGCATAGTTGGCCGTGGAGGGGCAACTCCAAGTGTAGGCGATCTGCTGGTCGCTATTGATGAGCCGCGCCGTGGTCTGGTTCAAGTTGTTGTACAAGGCATATCCATCGAACTGGGCA
>CAYQMC010000319.1:1100-2542 GCA_964418285.1 uncultured Chryseobacterium sp. | reverse complement strand
ATCCAGGAAAAGCCCACGGGACAACCTGCGCCTTCCGATGATGCAAAGGGCGTTCGTGGCGTGGTTCAGCTCCGGTCGTGGTTCGAACAGCGATACCGACCGGCGCTTCACCTGTTCGTGGATATCGGCGACCGGCGCATCGGTTTCCACCGACTCGAAACGCCGGGCACGCTCCTGCGCGTTGGCCTGGAGCGCTTCGTGGAACACCCCCACATGGTGCCCATGCTGCTGGCGGTGCGCGGTACCCAACTCCTGCACATCGTAGAATACGATCTCGTCGCGCGTGGTGTCGTGCAGCGCTCCCACGAAACGTGTGGTCACCGGTATGTCGATGCCTTTCGTACGCAGCAGCTCGCGAACGGCCGGCATGTTCGCCATGTGGCAGAACACGCGTGCGTTCACCGATCCCGGCCTGCCGGAACATGCGCCACAATCGTAGGCGGCATAGTGCGGGTTGTTCACACTGCTGGCGCCGTGGCCCACAACGTAGACGATGGAGGCGAACTCGTGAACCAGACCGATGCTTTTGAGCACGGCATCCACACGCGTGGCCATCTCGGGAATGGTGAAGCCCACCTGCAGGCCGTCCTCGCGATCGGCGGGATCGCGGTTCTCCACGGTGAGGCTCGCGAGGTGGTCCATGTGCTGGAACGAGTCGGTTGTGCCGGGGCTGGCGGAAGGCTTGAAGATGCTGATGAAGAGCCTGAGCGCCGACCAGAAACCAAGCGTTTGGGAGATGAGCATACCGCCCAACAGCCCATGTGTGCGGCGCGAGAAATGGACCTCCTTCCCCACTTTGTTCCGCTTGTCCACCTCCTTGATCAAGTAGCGTGGCGTGATGGGCGCCGGGCACACCTTGGTGTTGAACTTGCCATGCTCGGGCCGGTAGTAGAATTCGATCCCGAAGTGACCGGGAGTGCCGAATGTGCGGAAGCCCGGATTCACCTGTTCCAGGTGTCGGCGCAGGGAACACTCGCGATCGTCGATGCAGAAGATGCCCTGCACATCGAGGGGCACATCGGCATCCAGTAGGCGGTCGTTCTGGAGCATGCCCGCCAAGGCCTCATCGTAGTAGGTCCACTCGAATGCCTCCTGCCATAGGTTGCGTACCTCGTCCACCTCGGCGTGCGCCAGCTCCGCGAAAAGCGGAACGGGGTGGTGCCTGAGCACCTTGGAAAGTGGCTCCCAGCCCTTCGGAAAGTGTTGGTCCAAGGCATCCACCTCCAGCAACAGTTCGAAGATGATCAGCTCCTTCATGGTGATGCGGCGCTTGTCCAGCAAGGTGCCGGGGTCATCCTCGATCACGCTCACCAGGCCGCTCCAGCCGGGGTGCGCGAAATGTTGGTCGAAAAGGTATTGCTCGTACAATGCCGGGTCACCGACAAGGAGCTTCAGCATCTGCTCCATGCTGGTGCCTTCATCCATCAGCAAGGCCTTTGCCC
>CAYQMC010000319.1:0-1090 GCA_964418285.1 uncultured Chryseobacterium sp. | reverse complement strand
ACCTTTCAGGAAACCCGTGTAGGCATGCCGCTGGATCTCGCGGATGCTGGCCAGGAAGCCCTTGTCCCACACCGGAAAACGCCAGATGGCGATGCCCTGGTCCAGGTAGCTGTTCAGTACACGGAACAAGGTGGCGTGTACCAACGCGTCAAGATCGATCCGGTGGTCGCGCTTCCAATGCGCACGCAAGGCTCCGATGCGCGGTGCGATGGTGCTGTCGTAACGCTTGGTCAACAAACGATCGATCCAGGTCTTCGCTGCTGCTTCACCCTTCCGTTCAGCTACTACACGGTGCAGGACATCGGGGGCTATGCGTCCTTGTTGGTAAAGCCTCCGGTATTCGTTGACGGTAAGTGTGGTCTTGTAGCCGAACCACGTGGCGGCCATGTTCAGGGCATCGGAAAAACGATGCTCTTGAAAGGCGTGTAGTGTGTTGTGGTGGATGAAGTCCTTGAGCGGCGCCTGTGCGGGCAGCAGGTGCTTCAGGTGGTGGATCACCGCATGTTCATCGAACAGGCTACCCTCATGCGCCTTCCGATCGCTACGGTGCGCAGCGTGCAAGACCGATGCTTCCTCCATGGCACAAAGGTCCCCCCGCGATCCGAGGACGATATTAAAGGGGTATTAGATCGCGTCAGGATCCCTCACACCTGCCTCGGCAGGAAGAGTTCAACAGTGGTACCTGCTCCTGTTGGCGAAGCGATGGATACCGTTCCGCCGTGTACCCGCACGATGCGGTCGACCAGCGCAAGCCCGATGCCGTGGCCATCGGTGGGTACCGCATCGTGCCCGCGGAAAAAGAGTTCACGAGCGCGGAGTAGGGTCTCCTCGTCCATGCCCGTTCCCGAGTCCTGCACGCGAATGGTCGTCCCATCCGCATGGGTATGTAGCGATAGCTGCACGGGATGTCCACCACCGTACTTCGCCGCATTGGCGAGCAGGTTGTAGACCGCAGCGGTCAACAGCACGGAGCTTCCGTTTATCAAGGGCTCGCGCTCATCCTCTTCCAAGGCCATGTCGAAGCGTACCTGGATCTCCGGATAGCGCGTGCGGCAGCGTTGCATGGCACGCTCGGCAACTTCGTCGAGGC
>CAYQMC010000318.1:0-2569 GCA_964418285.1 uncultured Chryseobacterium sp. | reverse complement strand
GCTGCGTACCGTTCCCATCCTGCTGGTAGTAGTGTTCGTTGCGCTGCATGGCCAGCTTCACGCCTTCCTCCCAGTGGAAGAAGCGGAAAGGACCTGCACCAACGGGATTGCTGCGCCATTCGGTACCGTAGTGCTCCACCGCTTCGTGGGGCACAACGCTGGTGTACACCATGCACAGGATGCCGAGGAAGGGTGCGAAGGGACGTTGCAGGCGGATGATGAAGGTGCTGTCGTCCGCCGCCTGGAAACCTGCTCCACCCGGCAGGACATGGTCGAAGACCCAACGGCCGGGCGAGGCTACGCGCGGATCACGGATGCGCTCGAAACTGTAGCGGAAGTCCTCTGCAATGACCCTTCGGCCCTCACCGTCCGGGAAGGCCTCGGAATCGTGGAAGCGCACATCGGACCGCAGGTGGAAGGTGTAGACGCGGCCGCTGTCGCTGATGGTCCAGCGTTGGGCGATGGCGGGGCGCACGTGGAGCGCGGTGTCCATCTCCAGCAGCCCGTCGAAGAACTGGTCGCCCACCTTCACGTTCTGCATGTGACTGGCAAAGGCCGGATCCAGGTTGGTGAGCGGGGCCGCTTGGTTGAAGCGGAAGACGGTGCGGTGATCCGCTTCACCACCACCACTGCCGCAGGAGAACAACAGGACGATCAACGCCGGAAGGAGCGCCACAGGACGAAGCATGGTCAAAGGAAGTGCTTCCTTCCGCTACTTGGGCAGATCCGTAAAGTGGAAAGACTCCAGCACGCGCCCGTTCCGGTCCGTATCCTGTAGAACACTATTCACGATGAAGGCGCGTTCGCCCCTGCGCACGAGCAACATCTGTATCTCGCTGCCGTCCAGCACGGCCTGCATCTGCCTTGCTTCGAAGCCTTGCACCGTCCGATGCCCGACCACCTGTACCTCGGTGTCCTCGAACTCACGGTCCACCAATTCGCTCAGGTCCTGGGCCTGTTCCTTCGATGAAAGTGGGATCACCAGCACCATGACGCCACCTTGACCGTGTTTATGCCCGATCAAGAGGTCCTCCGCATCGTAGGTCAAGGTCGGCGGGCCCAACATATCGACCCCGAAACCCAGGGAATCGTTCACGTAGTGGATGCCCTCCTTCAGGCTGGTGGCAGGTCCGAATGCGGGTCCAGCGGGCGGATCGGGCATGGGCATGGCCTCCACGGTGTAGCCTTGCGCGCGCAGCAGCTGCAGCACTCCCGATGCACCGGGAAGATGTGCTGCCCCGATAAGGAACATGGCACTGGCGTCGGCCCGCATCACGCTGTCCATGCGGTGCACCATCACGGCATTCCGATCCGTAAGCAGGGCCTTTTCCATGGCTTCAGGCATGGTTCCGCTCTCTTCGGTGATGGTCATCAGCAGCGCCAGATCCTGTGCTGTATAGGCATCGAGCATCCGTTCCAACGCTCCACGATCGCCATCCCGTTCCACATGCTCCAGCAGCATGGCCGCCTGATCCTTGATCGGCAAGGCATCCATGGCCGCCAGTTGCTCCTCCAGGGTTTCCAGCCCAATGGTGCGGTGCGCGTTGGCCTTGGCGTGGTTCATCAAGTACTCATCGACCACCTTTGGACGGCTGCCACCCATCAGGGTCTCGGTCAGTGTGGCCATCACAAAGAAGGGTTTCATGCGCTGCACCATGGGCGCCATGAACCCCATCTCGGCCTTCAGGTATGCGTCCACCTTGACCCAATCCTTCTTCTTGTAGAGGTCTTGCAGCTTTTTGTCATCGGGCAACATCATCCGCCCCATCATGGCGGCGGCACTGCTGCGCGTGGCGTTCAGGTCCAACTCACCGGCCACGGTGTTCACACCCCGTATGACATCCTCCACCCCATCGACAAAGGCGTAGGCCCGTTCATCCTTGCTGTGGACCGTGCCGTAGACGTAGCTCGTTGCTGGGAGACCTTTGCCGGAAATGCTCCACAGCAGGGAATTCGCGGGTTCCTGGCCCCAGGTCCAGACCGGTACAGCGAGCAGCAGGCCCGCCAGTGTGCGCTTCATGCCGGAAAATTACGGCCTGGCCACGGTCCGGAGATGGACTAAGCCGCAGCGTGGGCCAAGCTGAAGGACAGGACAGCCAACACGGCGAACAGCACCATGCTGGCTTTGATCACCTGCTTGCGGTCGAGTGTGCGAATGCGGTCCATGCGTTCGGGGGAATTCGTCTGAGCAGGGAATAGACGCTAAAACTGCGAAGGGTTGCCCCGTGGCTCTCAAGGAATTTGCTCCACCCGCACCGCCGTGGGCACCACACCCCCGATGGTCTGCAGGATGACGTCGCGGTCGTTGTCGGGGCCGGTGTATTTCACCTGTCCGTCCATGTTCACATCGGCACCCGAGTACACGGAGTTGAGCACGTTGGTGGGTGTGGTGCCTCCAACAGCCTGTAGGATCAGATCGCGGTCGTTGTTGGTGCCGGTGTATTTGGCCTGTCCGGTGAAGTTCACATCGCCGGGCCAGTGCAGGCGGGTGGCTCCGTCAACAATGGTGGGCGTCGTGCCGAAGAGGGCCGTGGTGTAGCCGGACAAGCCGTGTTGCCCGATGCAGACA
>CAYQMC010000317.1:0-2570 GCA_964418285.1 uncultured Chryseobacterium sp. | reverse complement strand
GTGAGGTCACAAACATATTTGCCGGATAGATGTGCAGGTTTTCAAAGGTTTCCAGAACCGTATTGTTATGGGGATCAAAGGCTTCAATCTCTTCAATTTCATCTCCAAAAAAGTGGATGCGAAAAGCGTGATCCGCGTAGCTCGGAAATACATCCACCACATCTCCTTTTACCCTAAAGTTCCCGTTTCGAAAATCGGCAGTGGTCCTTCCGTATAAGCTCTGTACCAGAAGGTGCAGCAATTTGGTACGGGAAATTACTTGGTCCTTATGAACTTTAATTACATTTTTTTTAAACTCGATAGGGTTTCCAATTCCATACAAGCAGGATACCGAAGCTACCACCAAGACATCCCGGCGTCCGGATAGCAGTGAGGAGGTAGCACTTAATCTCAGCTTTTCAATATCCTCATTTATAGAGAGATCTTTTTCAATGTATAACCCACTACTTGGGATATACGCTTCCGGCTGATAGTAGTCGTAGTAGGATACAAAATACTCTACCGCATTTTCAGGGAAAAACTGTTTGAATTCTGAATAGAGCTGGGCAGCGAGGGTTTTGTTGTGGGCCAGCACCAAGGTAGGTCGTTGTACTTGACCTACTACGTTAGCCACCGTAAAGGTTTTACCCGAACCGGTTACCCCCAATAGCGTTTGGGCTTTTTCGCCTTGCCTAAGACCCTGCTCTAGTTGGGTAATGGCCTGGGGTTGGTCGCCGGTGGGTTTAAACTCAGATACTACTTTAAATTGCATGGGGCAAAGGTACAAAAGCCGGCTTACCGTTTCAGTGCAAAATATCCGTGAATCAATTCTCGGGTTAGCGCAACGGCTTTAAACCAATACACAGAGGGGAGCATTGGTTTTCCTTGCGAATTGCGACCATCCCAGCCTTCCTCAGGTTGTACTCTGGCCACTAAGTTCCCAAACCGATCAAAAATTTGAATATACTCCAGGTAGGTATCGGGTAAGTCAATCGGAGGTTCGTATTTCCAAACTTCGTTTATGCCATCTCCGTTTGGTGTGAAAAATGCAGGAAAATCTGCTGCACTTAATTTCCGCGCAATGGGTTGGGAGGTAGTGCCGCAATCGTAGGGGTCGCGGACATATAGGACGTAGGTTTTTAAGGGTAAATTAAAGAAGAACGGAGATTCTTGAAAGGGGCCGTCTTCATCTAGTGCGAATTGGTAATCTATACTTCCCTCCATAACTACCTGAATATTCAAACCGTCAGGGTCTCTGGTTACGTCTATTTTTGAGATTACAGGATCTCCAACCGCTATGACCTCAAAATCCCGAACCGTTTCACAAAGGGTGAAATCCGTAAGACTTCCTACCTTATTTTGAGCAACCAATCTGTAGCTGCCGGTTTCGGCAATTCGAAGGGAATCGCCCATGCCTATAGGAAGTTCTTGTCCCTTGGCATCCAATTGATACCACAAATATTCATCGGCGTTTTCGCTCACCCTGAGGTCGGTATAGCCACGTTCCGTACACAGACCAACAAATTGAGAAATAGAGGTTATTTTGGGGCGTTGAGGGTCACAGTCGATATTGGTATTCCCAGTGGTAAAGGATTCCTCCCTACATTCTTCAGCGGTTCCCAATCGATTATAGGGAGTAAGGGTTACGTATATTTTTTGATCTGCCGGTAGATTTTCAGAAGGATCAAAGGTCCGGATATTCCCTACATCCAAATTGTCAATTAAATCTATACCTCTCGGACTGGTGCCAATGCTGAGTACATAACCTGTAGCCCGGGGAGCATAGGCCCAACTTATAGCCGTATTGTTCGGGATTCCCGTGGCCCCGTTTACGGGAGTTGACAGGGTGGTACATGCAGGTTTTTCTTCGATGATTTTCGTTGAAAAGGTGTAGCTACATTGAATTGAGGTTTGATCTTCCCGAATTAGGATAATATTTAAGTAGATATTAGCGTCTTCAGGCAGACCAAATTCAGGAGTAAAGCTTGTTATTAGAGCTGAGGTTCTGCGGTTTACCAGGTCAGTGCCTCCGGGTGTAGTTCCCATGGAAAGCACAAAGGTTGAAAATTCGGAAGATGGAGAGGTCCAGCGCAGTGTTTGTTCAACAGGAACGTTAAACGAATTGGCCAAAGGGGTAACCAGGGTAGGGCAACTTTGTCCTATTCCTTGAAATACAAAAAGCATTAGACAAAGGGCAAACAAGCTATTTTGAACACGCAAGGTCATGGCCCGTAGTTTATCTTTTTAGGGTAAAGTGACCTGTAATTACAGTGCCCTCTCGTGTGGTTGCGCTAAACCAGTAGTCGGTTTCGGGCATGGGGTTTCCTCCATAGGTGCCATTCCAACCCGAATTATCTGGTCGGAACTTTGCCAGTAATTTTCCGTGTCGGTCAAATACCGAAATCTCCTGAATGGATATACCGGAGATAGGATTTGGAATATAGTTCCAGGTTTCATTAACCCCATCTCCGTTTGGAGTAAAAAAAGCAGGGAATCCGGCTGCAGCAAGATCTGGTGAAATTTCAATTTTATCCTCTCCACAACCATTTTTGTCCCGAATGCCTAACACTTGGGCCCAATCAGTCTCTGTC
>CAYQMC010000316.1:0-2584 GCA_964418285.1 uncultured Chryseobacterium sp. | reverse complement strand
AAATAGGCTGCGTTTCATGGTAGGTTCGGTTTTCAAGGGCTAAGGTAATAGGATGGAGGTGCTGCCGCAATTCGCTGTGATCATCGATCAGGCACGCTTTCCTGGGCTATTTGGAAAGGGGTCAACGTGGCACAAAGGGTGGCGGCGGCGGTGCCACGGGGCGTTCTTGAAAGTCCGGTATGGCCCTGTGCGGCTCAGGGTCGGCTTCCTGCATCGGCACAGCCACATCATCCATGTCCTCGATGGTGATGATGCGTGTTCGTTGCAGTGCCTTCTCACGCTCATACTCCTCCCGCTCCTTCACGAAGTCGCGGAAACGTTCGTCCAACACCCGGTAATTGCTCAGGTTCATCGCGGGCGGCGGCACCTTGCCCGGCTTGAAGCTGGTGAGGGTGGTGCCCATGATGGCAAAGGGCATGGGATGGTCCCGCAGACCGAACATGAACACCTCTTGAAAGCGTCTCTCGTGCTTGGCCTGAATGTAGCGCGGTTCCATCCAGCGGGCCATGTCCAGCACGGGGTTCGGCACATCGTGATCGGGGATCCAGAGGGCGCCATGGTTGAATTCCATCGTACGGTACAACGGGCATTGCTTGCCGAGGATCTCCCGGTAATGCTCGGTGGGCGCAAGCGAGACCTCGATCCCGTTGATCAGCTCAGGCATGCCCACTTCGGCCAGCGTACCGATATACAAGCGCGGCACCACGTAGCTGTGTCCTTCGTTGTAGGCGGCCACGGCCACATCGTGGTCCAGGTCCACCAGGTAAAGGGTGATGCCTTTCTCGTGGGGCACATCGGCGGTGATCACCGCGCGGCGCTCGTCGGCCCAGTAGGTGTAGTTGCCGAATTGCTCGATGGTGTCCTTCTGCCCGTTCACATAGCGGCTTCGGGTCTGCAAGGCGAAGGTGCCCACGAAGCGGTTGTCCGGGAACCCGCGGTCCACGGCGGGCGGCGTGGCATCCACCGTTGGCATGAAGGGCGGCAAGCGGTTGATGCGTTCGCGCATCCACTGCGGCAGGCGGCCCAGCCGCACGTTGTTGGTGTAGAGGAAGCGCTCCTCGCTGATCTTGTTCGGCCGCCACGGCAACGCTGGCATCGGCTGCTTGCCCGGCGTGATCTGCTCGAACCACCAGTCGCCAGCAGGGGTGGAATAGCCCTGGTCCTTCCATGTTACGCGCAGTGAGGCCCCCGCGTTCTTGTTGCTGAAGGCGCTGAGGTATTCCAGGTTGCCTTCGCGGCACAACAGCAAGGCCCACTCCTTCAGATCGGCAAAGAGCTTCGGATATGCATCAGTGCGGTAGTAAGTGGTGGTGTCCTTGTTGCCGTTGCCTCCCACGTACACCTCGCACGGCAGTCCCATCACGTCTTCCTTCCGCCCGGTGGTCATTACTGAGTCGCTGAACACTTCGTAGAAGTAGCCGACCTGTGCAAGCTTGAGATCGTCCAGGGTGATGTGCGTGATGCCCGGAGAAGGGCTCAGGTTCAGCTTCACGTTGGCCGCCAGGTCCACCACGGTGATGCGCGTGGTGATGGTCGGGTCGCGCAGCTCGCGGAAGACCATGCGGTGCCGATCGCCCCAGTAGTGGATGCGCCGACCTTGTTTGTCGCGCAGCGTCCAGGTGCCGATGAAGGCGTTGCTGTGCAAGGGCTTCACCTTGCTCTTGGCGGCTTTGGGTGCGGGTTCGCCGGTGAGTTCGGTGTAGATCCAGCCGGGCAGGTCGCGCAGGTTGCTGTGGTCCGTTTGGGCGGTGACGGTCGCCCAGGCCGTGCATGCGATTGCCAATGCTGCCAATGTTCTCATGTAGGTAAGTCGACCCTCCCTCGACTCCGCTCGGGGCGGGTCGACGGTACAATTGCCCCTGGCAAGCGTAGTAAGCGATGAGAGCGATTTCATTTCCAGCTATCTGTAGTGATCCGGAATAGGTTCGGGTCCACCGCGCCGGGTTCCAGCGAGATCACTTCCATGGTTCCCTTTCCACCTCGCTCGTCATTCCACTCGGCCTTGAGCACCATGCCCTCACCATCGTAGGTCAGCAGGCCGAACAAGCCGCCCATGACGTACTCGTTCGTGCCTTCCCAGCCTTTGCGCGCACTGCACAGGTCCCGGAACAACGATGCTGGCGCCTGGGTCTGCCAGATGGTGCGGAGCCCCAGTTCGGACCTGTGTTGCATGGGCACACAATCGCGGCGAAGGATCTTGATCGGCTCACCGATGCGATCGTATACGATCAGCGGACTGATGGCGAACGATGGATGTTCGGTGCGCAGGGGCGCAGGTTCTTTCGCGGTGACCTTGCCCGTGGCAGGGTCCAAGGTGTAACGGGTCTCGGTGCCTGCTTTGCGGTCGATGAGCAGCGCGGTGGGGGCAAGAATATCGGCAGGTGCCCCTTTGGCCCTGATCAGGGTGCGCACCAGCACCATACGTTCGTGTGTGCTGGCATAGTCCACGATCCACTCGGTCGTATCGCGCTTGTTGATCAGGATGTACTTCAGCCGCGCCTTGCCCCGGTAATCGTTCATGCTTCGGTCAAGCTTGGCGTTCAGCAGGCGTTTCGCGACCGCGTTCGGATCGGTCGCCTCCGTA
>CAYQMC010000315.1:0-2585 GCA_964418285.1 uncultured Chryseobacterium sp. | reverse complement strand
ACGCGCCAGTTCGGCCTGTTCGTATTCCATGTAGTAGATGCGTCCATCTGCCATCACCGATGCAGCACAACCGCTGTTGGTGGCTACGTTCGTGGTGTAGGCCAAGGCGCTACCCTCGGGGTCCACCTTGCTGATGCTGCTTCCAGTGAAGTCCTTGTTGTTGAAGACATACAAGGCACCATCCTTCACCATGATCTTCTCGGGGTTTGTGCCGTCAGGACCCAGATCCACCTCCGCTGCATAAATTCCGCTGAGGAGGTCCACCACACCGACACGGCCCACCACATTGGCCCAATCGAAGGCATTGTTCACGGCGAGATACGCCTTGTCCTCTAAGACCACCACATCCTCTGCCGAGTGGATCATGCCTTCGTCAGGCCCGAGTGTGTATAGCAGTTCAAGTGTATTCCGGTCACGTGCTTCGAAGTAGTGGACAAGGCCACCCAATTCACCACGGGTGAGCAGGAGCTGATCGTTCCACACGGCCAGCTTTCGCACACCGGTCACCACCGCCTCACCCAATTGGGCGAAGCCATCGGCTGCGAATCGCAACACGCGATCATCGGCGGCCACAAAAACATCGCTGCCATCCACGAGCACATCGGACCCGAAGCGCGGCCCCGTAAGCGTGACCACCGTAGAATACGTGCCGTTGGCCGGATCATAACTGCCTATGGTAACAGGGACCACTTGCTCCTCGGTACCGAAGTAATCGAAGTAGCCTTCATTGAGCACCACCACTTGGTGGACATAGGATTGGGCGCTCCCTTGGAGCACCAAGGCCAGCAACCCGGCCGAAAGAAGAGAACGGAACATGGAAAAAAGGTTGCGCTGCTTTCACCGAGCAGCAGGTTAAGGTTATGACCTCGGGGTGGAGAACAGGCCGGGATCACCCGATAAGGGTCACCCTGCACCCGACCCTTTCCCGAGGTCGTTGTCTGGTACGCAGTGGCAGGTCTTCTGGCTCACCACCCGGGACACACCTAGCGGGCATCCTGCCTGGTGCACCTTCCCATTCCAACGGATCGGAACAGTGGCATTGAACACCAGGCGTAAGTGGTTCACAGCTGCGGGAACAGCTCCCGGATCACACGGGATTCCCTATTCTCCTCCGGCATCGGCATCAGGTGGATGCACCACCTTGCTCCGGCACCTTCAGCACCATTACGTGCAGCGAAAATAGGACAAAGCCAGTAGCGTGCACAGAATCGTCCTTCCGGATCGGCTGAATGCCATCGCTACTTGCCTTTCCATTCATACGTGCAGTATGGCCAACTGGCCTGTGGACCACGTCCCGGGCCACATCGATCAGCAAGATCGAAGTCGGAGATCAGCTTGGTCTCAAAAGCGGAAATTCAGGGACGCCTGCAATCCAACACCACGTGCCCTGAGCTCGGCATCCACAAGATCAAGCGCTACGGCATTGCCGTTGAGCTCATAGTCCGTCAAGGGCAACGTATTGGCCAGGTAGCGCAGGTGCACCTGGATACCGATCAGATCACTGAAGAGGAACCCCACCCCGGTGCTAAGACCGAAATGGGCTCCACGGAATTCGCTCTTGGGGGATCCCGCACCGGCCACATCGTCGATGGTGAGTCGCGTACTACCCAGTTGGAGACCCGCCATCCATGCAAAGCGATCTTTGTTCACCAGATAGAATCGGGGATGCAGGCCAACAAGCATGATCCTGTTCTCCTTGGTATCGACCGAATCGATGTACCGGCCTGGCTCCACATACAATCCCAGGCTGAATACACGGGCAAATCCGTACTGGAATTCGATGGGAACCGTGGTGGTTACGGCCCCACCATCATTTGTGGTCCGTATGGGAATACCAAGGAAGGATATCGTTTGGTCATACTCGGTCGCATAGGCTCCGAAGGCTCCTCCGATGGCCAGATGAACAGCACCCTTGTCGTTGTATTGCCCGAAAAGACTGCTCGAAAGGAGCACAAGTGAAGTAAGCAACAAGGATGTCTGGCGCATGGGTCCGGTGTAGGGGTTCATCGATCGTCCAGTCAAAGGTCGTACCGGATCACGAAGTGAACGCATTACCTGCGAAATAGCACACACCACTTTACAAACGGCGCCGATCGACCATATCTTCGTGATCCCTGCACTGGAACCTTCCGACGTTGCGAGGTGTTCTACCGCATGTAATCGACCTCGGACGTGATGAAACCCACAGCGGAAGCACAACCAGACACCGAAGGTGGTACCGAAGGATCGGCGGAGCAGGAACACGAGCGCACCTATGGATGCTCGAGGTCCAATGCCGGTCTTGAATTCGACCCGACCAAAGACCTGAACCTACCCAGCAGCTATGATGAGGTGGTGTCGCGCTTTAAGAAACTGCAGGGCACCCGCTCGCAGGAATCCTTGAATTGATCGCCGCCGAAGAACGCTGAAAGCCCTGCCAGGAGCGGGGCTTTCGCGTTTCCATGGAGCCGCCGACCGAAGCCCTTGGAAAAGGTCACCCCGCCGACCTATCTTCATGCCATCCTCCGCGCGTCCCGTTCCTGGTCGACGTATGGCAGGGCGGGACCTCCACGGTGGCCTTCATCCACTGTCCCACTAAACCCCTG
>CAYQMC010000314.1:0-2600 GCA_964418285.1 uncultured Chryseobacterium sp. | reverse complement strand
AACCTGAAGAACGGAGGTGTGGGGGCTGGCATCGCCCGGGGCTACAAGTGGTGCCAGGACCACGCCATCGACTGCACGGCCGTCATGGCCGGCGATGGCCAGATGGACCCCGGAGAACTGGAGAGCATCTGTTTGCCCGTGATCGAGGAGGGCATCGATTATGTGAAGGGCAACCGCCTGATACACCGTAGCGCCTGGTTGGTGATACCCCGCGTGCGTTTCTTCGGCAATAGCATCCTCAGCATCCTCACCAAGCTCGCCAGCGGTTATTGGCGTGTGAGCGATACCCAGACGGGCTACACCGCGATCTCCTTGCGCGCCATGCAGGCCATCAAGCTGCACAACATCTACCGCAGTTACGGCATGCCCAACGACATGCTCGTGAAGCTCAACATCGCCCAATGCACGCTGCGTGAAGTGGAGATCAAGCCCATCTACCGCGTGGGCGAGCAGAGCAAGATGAAGGTGGGCAAGGTGATCCCCCGTGTGAGCCGCCTGCTTATCAAAAGCTTCTTCATCCGCTTGTGGCGCAAGTACCTTTTCAAGGATTTCCACCCCCTGTTCATCTTCTACAACTACGCCTTCCTGGCCATCCTCATCTCGCTGCCTTATGCGTGGAAGATCGGTAAGGCCTTCGTCACCGGAGCGGTGGTGAATACCGAACCGCTGATAGCCTTCCTCTTCCTGGCCACCAGCGGGTTCCAAGCGCTCATCTTCGCCATGTGGATGGACATGCAGGACAACGAGCGGCTGTACAAGTGACCGCGCGATGGTGATGGAACCGCCTATTGGCGGGTTCTTCATCAACCGCAGATGAACGCGGATACAAGGCCAAGGGCATGTTGGAGCAAGGGGCTATCCATGTTCATCGGTGTGCATCCGTGGTTCCTTGCTGGAAATCGGCGCTTGGCCCCGGATATCTTTGCCGCCCATGTGCGGGATCTTCGGTATTGTCGCCAAAGCGGAAGCGGGGATATCCCTTCCACTGGCAGAGAGCGTAATTCGTGAACTCTTCATCCTCAGCGAAACTCGGGGTAAGGAGAGCAGTGGCATCGCCATGCGCAGCGGTGCTGACCGCACGCTCCATGTTACCAAGGACGATGTGCCTGCCAGCGAACTCATCGCATCAAAGGCCTACCGCAGCTTTCTGGACAAGGCCCTGAAACCCGCGTTCGTGGGTGCCCAGCAGGAACTGGCGATCATTGCGCACAGCCGCTTGGTTACCAACGGTACCCAGGAGCATAACTTCAACAACCAGCCCTGCATCAAGGACGGTATCGTGATGGTGCATAACGGTATCGTCACCAATGTGGATGCGCTATGGGCCAATTACGCGGGCCGCATCGAGCGCAAGTACGAAGTGGATACCGAGGTGCTGGCGTCCCTGTTCCGCCTATTCTTGACGGAAGGCTTGGGACCTGTTGAAGCCATACGTAAGGTGTTCTGGGAGATGGAAGGTGCCGCCAGCGTTGCCATATTGATCAACGATGCAAGGCAGGTTCTGCTGGCCACCAACACCGGATCCATGTATTTCGTGGAGGATGGTGCAGGGAGTCTTGTCTTCGCGAGCGAGGAATACATCACCCGCACCTTCACCCAACGCGATGGCGTTAAGGAGAGGTTTGCGGGCAAAGCGGTGCAATGGCTCCAGCCCTTCACCGGCAAGGTCATCGATCTGGAAAGCTGGTCCGTGGCCGACTTCGGGTTGCAGGATGATGCCCCAGGTCCTGCACTGAAGACGATCGAAGCCCTCACAATTACCGATCATTCCAAGGGTGCAAAGCAGAATGCAGCACCGGCGGTTGCCACCAGCGACGAAGGCCGCCTACGCAAGCTGGTCGAGTTTCCCAAAGAGGTGATGCGAACCATCCTGCGATGCACCAAGTGCCTGCTTCCGCAGACCTTCCCGTACATCCACTTCGATGGCCATGGCGTGTGCAACTACTGCCACAGCTACCAGCCTAAAGGACTCACGGTGGACAAGCGTCCCCAATTCGAGGAGGTTCTGAAGAAGTACCGTCGCAACGATGGCAAGCAGGATTGTGTCGTTGCCTTCAGCGGTGGTCGCGACAGCAGCTACGGGCTGCACCTGCTTGTGAAGGAGTTCGGTATGACCCCGCTCACTTTTACGTATGATTGGGGTCTGGTGACCGACTTGGCGCGGCGCAACATCGCACGCATGACCGGCAAGCTGGGGGTGGAGAACATCCTGATCAGCGCCGACATCAAGATGAAGCGCCGCAATGTGCGCCTGAACATGGAGGCCTGGCTGAAAAACCCGCGCCTGGGTATGATCCCGCTCTTCATGGCAGGCGACAAGCACTTCTTCGTCCACGTGAACAACATCCGACGGCAGACCGGTATCCACTGCGACATCTGGATGGAGAACAAGTTGGAGAACACCGACTTCAAGGCCGGTTTCGCGGGCATCAGACCGAACTTCGAAAAGGAGCGCATCGACAAGCAGAGCACCTTGGCCAAGTTCCAGATGCCGCTCTACTACATGCGCAACTTCGTGGCGAATCCGGGCTACCTCAACGTAAGCCTGCCCGATACCTACAGCGCGTTCAAGGCCTACTACACGGAGCCGCGCGATGTGT
>CAYQMC010000313.1:0-2608 GCA_964418285.1 uncultured Chryseobacterium sp. | reverse complement strand
GCCGTGGTCCTGGCCTCCTACCAGCAGGAGCTCGCGGACCTGGAGACCTACGACCGTGATCTGCCACCACCAACACCGCCTGCGCCACCCGACACACCTCCACCGCCCTTGACCGAGGAGGAGATCTTGGCGTACTGGTCCGAGCAGCCTACCTTGAAGGAAGCACGGATCAGTGGCGTGAATTCCGATACCGTACGCGTCACCTTCACCGGGCGCGTTATGCTCAACGGAGGCTGTGGGAGCAACACGCCCATGTTCGGCCTTGAGCAGCGCATCGGCGCGGGCTGGGTGGAACGCGTTCCGGTCGATCGCTCGCAAATGGATTGCGGCCTGCCTTGGGGCGACTGGGAGGAGCATGTGCTGGCCATCCCGCTCCGATGGTGGGTCGGTCGATCTTCGCCCGCGGGAAAAGCGGAACTTGAGGCAGGGACCTACCGCTTGGTCTTCATCGGCGGCGACAGGCAGGAGCTAAGGACCAGTGCATTCGAGCTGGGCCGATGAAGGAACGAAGACCATTTACCTTGAACCCCATGCGGACACTCTTCACCCTCCTCAGCGTATGCGCCAGCGTGGTGCTTTGCGCACAAACACCCAAGAACCTCTCGGGTCTGGAATACGTCGGCACATCCGAGGCCGAGCACCAGGAGGGCTGTGAGGGCTGCGGGAATCCCGGCCATGTGTCCTTCGAAGAAGGTGGGAGCGCGGACTTCACGTTGCCCGGGTCGGACATCATCGGCACCTTGCGGTACACGCGTAAAGGCGACAAGCTGAGCATCATCGATACCGACTGGACCATGGAACTGAAGGGTGACACGCTCTTCTTCACGGCCTACGACTACCGGCACGTGTATCTGCGGAAGAGGTAATGGAGCGCAACAGGCTTGATCGGATGCGCCCATTCCTCCTGATCCCTGCATTGCTGGCCCTTTTCGAAGTCCAAGCCCAGGGCTTGGATCCCGATCAGAACCCGTTTTGGACCCGTTACACCTTCGTGGAGGACAGCGCGGAGCTGGTTCCCTTGACAGGTGGATACCAAGTGTACCACCTGCGGCGCGGCATGTGGTGGAACTACCAAGCGCCGAGCCCTGTGGTGGGCAGGCTGCCGGAACAGGGTATGCGGCTGTTGCCGCTTTTTGGTCCGGGGTACCCGGCATTCCTGACCACGCCTGCGCGTGGAAACCATCTTCCGGAGGAGAAATTGGTCGTGATCCGGGACCGTGATACCATGCTTGTGGAACTGACAGCGTACCGGTCGGCATCGGAACTCGATGTCAGCGCGCGGTGCGAACGGATGCAATGCACACGCCGACCACCGGTGGTGTTGCCCTTCCGGAGCGGATGGTACCTGCCCAATGGGCTGCCCTTTGGCGCTGACCGGAACGAAAGCGCGGATATACGCACCACGGCACTCACCACCGCATTCGACAGGCTTTGGGAGCAGGCCGTGAAGATCGAGCGGATCATACCGCAGTTGAACAACGATACCTGCGTCCAGGACCTGTTCATACCGGCTGGCCCCGATCGTCCGGAAACCACCGACGGCCCCCGGTACAGCGATGTATGGCTGATGCGCTCGCCGTATTGTGCAATGCACATGGTCCGCTTTCCAGCATTGGGAACAAGTACGGCCTACTTCATCACCTTCGTACCGTACCTGACGGAAAAGAGCAACGCGCCGGTACACTTCCGGAGCGATGCGGTGGTGGATGTGACGGACTGGCCCGTTGGCGATCATACCATGGCCGTCCGCTGGGGTGATACCGGAACGACGCTCACCTTGAAGCTGCGCTGAGCGATCCTGCGGAAGTCGAGGGTATTTCAAGGTGATCGCGCCGCTTCGGGACCCGGCACGTGCGAGTACAGGTGCGAAAGGACCAAGCCACCGTGTGACCTTCCTCACCGATGTCCCATGCTCGGGGACCTACCTTGGCATGATATACCCCATCACCCATGAGCAAGCAGAACAAGAATGCCGTTGTGGAGCCACTATCCATCCTGTTGGCCGGCAGTTACACGTTGTACCTGAAGACGCACAACTACCACTGGAACGTCACCGGACCGATGTTCACCACCTTGCACACCCTGTTCATGACACAGTACACGGAGCTGGCGCTGGCGGTGGACGAGATCGCAGAGCGCATCCGCACCTTGGGAGCACCAGCGCCGGGGAGCTATACGGCCTTCACCAAGTTGAGCACCGTGAAGGAGGAGACCGGGCATCCCGATGCAAAGGCGATGATCAAGCATTTGGTGGCCGACCAAGCGGCGATCCTAGAAGCGGCCAAGGCGGTGATCAAAGCCGCCGAGAAGGCCGGCGACCAGGTGAGTGCCGACCTGGCCACGCGCCGCATGGATATCCACTCCAAGAACGCGTGGATGTTGCGCAGTCATTTGGAGTGAGGAGGGGCACTGCTTGAACGAACGACATGTACGATCCGGGGGGCATGCTCCCCGGGTAGTCCTCTATCAAGGGGAGGGGGTGAAAACCCCAAGGTGCCGTCCCCCGGGTGCCAGGGCGCACACCTGATGCTCATCAGCTCCCGGGAAGCGCACCGTCGCGACATTCGTTCTGGATAAACACCCTCGACACCATGCTCAAGAACAAGAC
>CAYQMC010000312.1:0-2638 GCA_964418285.1 uncultured Chryseobacterium sp. | reverse complement strand
TTCCACCTCCACCTTCAGGGTGGTGCTGCTTTCGCCCACTTGGAGCACGAGTAGATAGGTGCCGTGAGCAAGCCCCTTTACAGGTAGCTCGAACACGTCCTGGCTACCTGTGGGGTATAGGTCTCGTCCGGAGATCCGGTTACCACGCAGATCGAACAGGCGGGCTGTAACGCGATGTCCAGCGCACGCTCCGAGGCGAACGTTCACCACATCACGCGTTGGGTTCGGATACACATCCGCCTTGCAGGGTAGTTCATGCACATGTTCGGGTGTGCCCACAAGTTGGCCCAGGGCGTAAGTGTCCACGTCCGCATTGATCGGTTCGGCCAGAAGTGCTGCAGCCGCAAGCACCGCTTTGGTGGAACGGGTAAGGAAGGGGATGTCCAGCGTGGCGGTCACATCACTAGGGGTGTGGTAGTTGCTGTTGCGGAATTCGCTGCCGTCCGTCAACATCAAGGCTTGCAGTCCCGCATCCCAAAAGCGCGCGTGGTCGCTGCGGCGCAGGTCCGGTGCGATCTGGCCATTGCCGGGTACGGAAAGTGGCAACCGGCGCAGGTCCGGAACGTAGGTATCGGTGGCTTCAACGAATGTGGCGATCAACGGATCCGAAGCCGTGTTGCCCACCACAGTGAGGAAATTGCCGCGGTATTCGTCCGCCTCAAGCTCGGCCACAGCCGCCGGGAATAGCAGTTCGAAGCCGTTGGGCAGCAGTTGACTGTTCGGCTCATCACTGTAGTATCCGATCATTTCCATGTTGAGCACACCGGCGATGTCCTCCCAGGCCGGAATGCCGTTCTGCACATACTGCCCACTGCCCACCAGCCCGAACTCTTCGAAGCTGAATCCGATGTAGCGCAAGGTGTTCTTGAATCGGTATTGCGAAAGGATCCGGGCGATCTCCACGGTGGCTACGACACCACTGGCGTTGTCGTCCGCACCCGCCGTATTGGTGACCGCATCGTAGTGCGCATCAACGATGTAGGTGTTGGTCTCGTTCTCCAGTCCCACCTGCCTGCCGATAACGTTGGGTACGGTCCCGCCCGCGAAGGTCACGTCCTGCGTGGTGACCTCCAGTCCAGCACTTTCGAAGGTGTTCACCAGGGTGTCGCGGATGGCCTCGATCCCTGCCAGGGCCGTATTGTGGTGCCGTGGAATGGCGACATCCTCGAGGAGTTGTGCCATGCGCTGCTCGGTAACGGCATCCACCATCATCTGGATGTCCGGCGTATTGCCATCGTCGGCGATAACGCGAACGGTACTTTCGAAGATGTTCGGTATGGCATCGAAGGTCCAGATGATGCTGAGTCCGGTGCCCGGCAACTGCCCGACACCCACATTTCCGCTCACCTGGGACACGTCAACTGAAAAGGTGGAGCCATCGTCCAAGGAAGCCTGGAAGCGAATGGTACACGGGTCGTTCTCCGCATCGGAAAGATCATAGTTCACGGTTACTGTACCAGCTCCCTCATCCACCAGCACTTGCGTGATGGTCACTTCCGGCGCCAGGTTCTGACCGGCGAGGTAGGAGATGGAGCAGACGAAGGCGACTAGGGTACTCAGCTTACGCATGTTCAACAAGTTTGGTCCACAAGATAATCGTGCCCGATAGGCTCAGCGCCTGGCGGCTTGTTCCTTGAACGCAGCAATGGCATTCCGCGTGAATTCAGAAAGTACAAGGCGCCCACTGATGGCAGCGCGTTCGGTGAGGAGGGTATCCCAATCCTCGGTGCCACGCCACATCACGCGCTTCAGGTCCGCCATGGCCTCGGGACTGTACCCAGCCAATTCGCGACCGTGCGTGGCGATGCGTTCATCCAATTCTTCGATGGTAGCGAATACCTCCGCATACATGCCGTGTTTTTGGCACCATGCGGCACTGCGGCGCAAGGCCGGGGTGGAGCTCAGGAGCCCGAATAGACCGGTTCCTACCTTGCGCTCCACGGCCGGCCCCACCACGAACGGGCCGATACCCACGGCCAACTCGCTTAAGCGGGCGCTGGCATTCTCGTGTGCATAGGCAATATCCACGGCGCAGGCCAGGCCCACACCACCACCTACGGTATGGCTGTGGATGCGACCGATGACCAGTACCGGAGCCTTCCTGATGGCATTGATGACCAAGGCGAATCCGCTGAAGAACTCCAAGCCGCGTTCTGCGGAATCGATCGCCACCAATTCATCGAAGCTGGCGCCTGCGCAGAACGCTTTTTCGCCTTCGCTCTGCAGCACGATCACCCGCACATCGGGGTCGTTCCCGGCGTCCGTTATGGCCTTGGCCATGGCGCGCAGGATGTGTCCGGGTAGGCTATTGCTTTTGGGGTGGTGGAAGGTCACGATGGCTACGCCATCGTTGGTAGCGGTCTGTACGTGGCCGTCGTTCATTTGGACAAGTTCTGTTGCTTGCCCCAAAGGAAAGCAACACCACATGAACGGAAGGAGCGCCCTTACGGCAGGGGCTGTCCCACGGGCACTTCACATACATGGCCGGGTTGACCATGTGGCGGGTTTATCGTGCCCGATGCGCCGCCCTGTACGGGCGAACCTTGCGTTGACGGAACGGTCAGGGTTTGTGGCGCCATGTCCATTCAAGAATATGGAAAGTATCTAATCCTATTTTATCTCAAAAAAATACATATAA
>CAYQMC010000311.1:0-2693 GCA_964418285.1 uncultured Chryseobacterium sp. | reverse complement strand
GTCGTTCAGAAATGTACTGATCGCCACCTGTCCTGATTCTCCCTACCACCTCAGTCTACAGCGGACCGGACTTCAGCGACAGCTTCCATACCCACGCCCTCATGCACGCCTACGACCGGGGCAAACCTTTCATTCCCACGCTCTTCGAGGCCATACCAGGCATGGAGGAATACCGCATGATCAGCTGGCTGCCGCGCGATCCGGTGTTCGAGGAGCGACTGGTGGCGCCAGTGCCCACGGAAAGACAGCTGCGCGATAAAGCCTTCATCGAGACACATGACCTGGGCAGCAACAGCTGGTATGGTGCGCTGGCGTACCAATACGATCTGCTCGAACCTACCTATGCTGTATGGTCTCGGAGTGCGCGGATCGGCCTGGAGCATTTGCATGGTACCATACCGCAATACTCCAGCAGACCGCCTGAGCCGAACCGCGTGGAGTTGCGCGCACAGCTATATCTCGCCATGGATACCACGGGCGGCACATTCCACTGCAACTCCGCCGCGGTATTCGATGGTATGCGCTCGCTGCACGCGGCAGGACCCCGGCCATGGACAAGGGCCTTCCTGAACATCGGATTCGACCTGGCCGAGATGGATCACCGCCGGATGAAGGAACGTTTGGATGTGCCCGGCATGACGGTGGACAAGGCCCGTCGCATACATGCCGAACATGAGGCACGCCTGCGCGACACGCTGGACACCTATGTGCGGCACACGCGGCGCGGCGAAAGCATGGCCCTGCTGTACCAGTGGAACAGCCAGGTGAAAGATTCGCTCGGCATCAACAACATGAGGCTGGTGGAGCATCCGCCACTCGTGCATGATCTCCTGCCGCTGCCCACCTGCGCCACCCATCCTCACCTGGGCTTGTGCGATATCGTGGAGCCGCATTGAGGGGGAAGAGGATGTGACGATGCAGCGTTGCTGCTACCCACATGTCGCCCCGCTGGGGCTGGTGGCGGATTATGCTAACCGTACATGTTGAGGCTGATGCCGGGTTAAAAAGTCCCGTAGGGACGACATATAGGTAGCCCGATCAGCACACGCCAACGCATTACAAAGTCCCGTAGGGACGACATGTGGGTCGACCTCCAGCGCAAATGGCCGATCCCATTGCCCGTCCACACCGCCCGTGCCAATACCCCTTGAACGCTACCTTTGGAACCTATCGAAAGCAAAGCCATGGCAAGCAATGAAGAAGCCGCCACCGTGGAGGAAGGCATGACCCTGGAGGAGGTGCGCGAGGAGATACTCCGCGACTACCGTATCGTTACCGAAAGCCGCGAGGCCAGCCTGCTGGGGCGTAAGGAAGTGCTTACCGGAAAGGCCAAGTTCGGCATCTTCGGCGATGGCAAGGAACTGGCCCAGGTGGCCATGGCCAAACAATTCCGCAACGGCGATTGGCGCAGCGGCTACTACCGCGACATGACCTTCATGTTCGCCATAGGCGAGCTTACCGTGCAGCAGTGGTTCGCGCAGCTCTATGCCCACGCGGATGTGAATGCCGACCCAAGCAGCGCAGGCCGCAGCATGAACGGCCACTTCGCCACCAGGAGCTTGGACGACAAAGGCGAATGGAAGGACCTGATGGCCCAACCCAACTCCAGTCCGGACATGAGCCCCACCGCAGGCCAGATGCCGCGCCTGCTCGGCCTTGCACAAGCCAGCAAGGTGTTCCGCAAAAGCCCCGAACTGCACGACCGCACCCACCTTACCGACAAAGGCAACGAGGTGGCCTTCGGCACCATTGGCGACGCCAGCACCAGCGAAGGCCACTTCTGGGAGACCATGAACGCGGCCGGTGTGCTGCAGGTACCCCTGGCCATGAGCGTATGGGACGATGGATGGGGCATCAGCGTAAGCAAGGACTTCCAGACCACCAAGGGCAGCATCAGCACGCTGCTGGAAGGTTTCCGCAAGGAGGAAGGCACCAACGGCATCCGCCTGTACAAGACCAAGGCCTGGGATTATGCAGGCTTGAACCGCGTGTACGAAGAGGCCATCGCACTGTGCCGCGAAGAGCATGTGCCCTGTCTGATCCACGTGGAGGAAGTGACCCAGCCGCAGGGCCACAGCACCAGCGGCAGTCACGAACGTTACAAGAGCACTGTAAGCGATTGGATCCGCGACAAGGAGGGCAACCCCATCGAGGAGATTCCGCTGCTGGAATGGTACAAGGTGTACGACTGCAACGTGAAGTTCCGCGAGTGGATCCTGAACTTCAAGCCAGGTGGTGAGGCCATTGCCACGGAAGAAGAACTGGATGCCATTGAGAAGCAGGCCAAGGCCGATGTGCGCAATGCCCAGAAGGCAGCGTGGGCGGCCTACCTGGAACCCTTGAAGCAGGAAGCGGCCGAAGTGGTCGGATCGTTGGAAAGGTTGAGCGGCGATAGTGCGAAGCGCGAGCAGATCTCGACTCTGGCCAGTGAGTTGCGCAGCGCCATGGATCCCGGACGGAAGGAGATACTGGGTACGGCCCGCCGAGCGCTTACCGCCACCCTGAACGAAGATGGTCCTGCCCGGCGGGCGCTGGAGTCCTGGGTAACGCAACAGCATGCACTGAACGCCGACCGCTACGGGAGCCACCTCTACAGCGAGAGCGCCAAAAGCTGTCTCCAGGTGCCCGAGGTGCCGGTGGAATACGCCAGCGACGAGCAGGTGGATGGTCGCATCATCATCCGCGACAACTTC
>CAYQMC010000310.1:0-2702 GCA_964418285.1 uncultured Chryseobacterium sp. | reverse complement strand
GCACCGCTGCCACCAGCACCACCCTTGCTCAAGGAAATGGCCGGCCAAAGTGGTAACGACCTGCTCTTCGCCATCTTCGGCAGTGCAGATGACCTTGGCGCCTACATCGCTACCTGGAAGGACCTTCAACAACGCATCGCAACACGGCTACCGGACTATCGCTTGACCCAGGAATTGCTGGAACATGCCCAGCGTGCGGGACTGCCCGGCATGGAGGAACAGGCGAAAGCACTGAAGGCCGTAGCGGACCAGCGCGACCTGCTGGCCGAGCCCGACCCCGTGGCCAGCATTCGCAAGGCTTTGGGTGCGGCGTTGCGCACTGCCATGCAGCAGGCCCATGCACACCACGACAAGGTGTTGAAGGATGCTGTGAAGGCCATGGAGCAGGAACCAGTTTGGCAGAAACTGGAGCCCGCGGAACGCCATGGCTTCTTGAATGCAGCCGGTGCACTTATGCGCCCAGCACCCGCAATGGGCACCGATGCCGAGTTGGCGGCGGCCTTGCGTCTTTGCGACCTAGCCACCTGGCGCACCCATGCCGATGCCTTGAACACCCGTTGCCAACAAGCCTTAGAAGCAGCCATCATTGCCGCACAGCCCAAGGCCCGCAAGGTGAACCTGCCCCAGCGCACCATTACTAACGAGAAGGAACTGGACACCTGGTTGGCCGAGGCACGCGAAACGCTGAGCAAGGCGATCAAGAATGGACCTGCGATCATCTGAGTATTCATACCACGAACACATTACGCCCAATGGCAGTACTTCCGCTCTACAAGGATTTCGATGCAAAGAAGACCCTCTTCAGTAATGGTTCATCACCGAACTTCATCATCAATACCAAAGCGCAACTTGATGAATGGTTCAATGAAATACAGGGGCAGGAAAAGGCGGAATCAGCAAAGGATGCAACAGCATTGATATACAGAGGCGTGAGCGAGGCCAAGTACAAGCTACTCACCTCCGCCCAACGACTGTGGATAGTGAACGAGATGGGCCAATGGGCAAACATGACCTATCTGGAGTTCATCAGCAAGCTGGTGGATAAGACCAATGAACGGCCGGTTGTAAAGGAAGTGTTCAAACTCTACGGCTATACCCGAACCGAGCGAGAGTTTCCTATCCTAAGCTTGTTGCAGCACTATGGTGCACCCTCGCCGTTGCTTGACTGGTCCTATGACCTGAACGTATCGATCTATTGTTCGGTAGACGGGGCGGAAAACCGACAGGGCAATGCCAATTTGATCGGGAACTACTTCAGTCTGTACAGGCTGAATAAAAGGAAGTATCCGAATGAACTCCTCAACATCATTGATACGCCTTATGGCAAGCTATATCCCAGTGTTGCAGATTTCCATCATATCGACGTTTCGACCGCTCACCCAAATTCGAATTTCATTTTTTACATCTCCGACTTTGAAAGAAAAGGGGAGTCGGTATTCGGTGGTCAAGGTCCGCGAAAGCTTCTTCTGAAGAGAAGAAAACCCTACACAACGGTTTACAATCAGAACATCATCACGCAGAAGGGGATGTTCATTTTCAATCCTTTCAGCACTAAGTCGATCGAGGAGATCTTTAACGCCAGTAGTCAAGAAGAAGGCTGGAACCTGAAGTTGGGTCCGTTCGAGTGCTTCAACATCCACAAGGACTTAGCGGAGTACTTGCGAAGGAAACTTGCTGTACGGCATGAGGTCGTGAAGAGCCTTATCTATCCAGTCATGGTAGACGAAGCTGCAAAGGCCAAGGATGAAGCGCTCAATAGCTTGGTGTAGTAAGTAAGCACAGAATCCCCCATGCCCTCCCTCTCCAAAGACCTCCGTGCCAAGCTCTCCAGCAAGACACTGGTGGCCCGCGAAACCGCTGAGAAAGCCGTGCGTGCCGCCTTGGAGAACCTCGCCGTGCACGAGGCCGCACCACGGGGCCACATGACCGTGGAGCAACGTGATCTGCGCAACCGCCTCCGAGCCCGTGGACGCGCCACTGGAGATGCGCGGGAGAACAACGGCACCCAGAAGCTGGACCATCTGGTGGCCGATGCCGCCTACGAGCATTGGCACCGCCTGTTATTCACCCGCTTCTTGACGGAGAACAACCTACTGCGCACCGATGCCGTCAATGGCTACGTGCCGGTGACCTTGGCCGATTGCGACGAGCTGGCCGCTGAGCTTGGCGCCCGCAACGGCTTCGAGCTGGCCTGCGGCTTCGCCAGCCAGATCCTCCCCGGTGTGTTCCGCAGTGATGATCCCGTGCTCGAACTGCGTTTGGCGCCGAACGATGAGGTGGCCCTGAAGACCCTGCTGGATGAGCTGCCCACCGAGGTCTTCACCGCCGACGACAGCCTTGGCTGGACCTACCAGTTCTGGCAAGCAAAACGCAAGGATGAGGTGAATGCAAGGGGTAACAGGATCGGGGCCGATGAGATAAGCCCGGTGACCCAGCTATTCACCGAGGATTACATGGTTGACTTCCTGCTCCACAACACGCTGGGTGCGTGGTGGGCAGGAAAGCAAGGACCGATCCACGCGGCCAGCGAAGTGGATGCTCGCCGTAATGTGGCCCTACCCGAACGGGATGGCATGCCCGCCATCGAGTGGGCCTATCTGCGCTTTGTGCAGGATGAAGCCACCAAGACATGGAAGCCCGCCGCTGGCACCTTCGAGGGCTGGCCCAAGGAAGCGAAGGCCATCACCATGCTCGATCCCTGC
>CAYQMC010000309.1:0-2733 GCA_964418285.1 uncultured Chryseobacterium sp. | reverse complement strand
ATCACTCGTTGCAAAGAGCATAATTCTTCACTTCTATTGATGCATGGGGCCTCCACCACTGCCCCGGCTCGTTTCGCTTCGTGCAAGTAGAACTCGGTGTGGTAGAAGCCACCGAAATTGTTCGCCACGGCCACCATGAATTCCAGTGGATGATAGGCCTTCAAGTAGAGGCTCTGGTAGCTCTCCACCGCGTAGCTGGCACTGTGGCCCTTCGCGAAGCTGTAGCCTGCGAAGCTCTCGATCTGTCGCCAGATCTCGGCAACCTCATGGTCGGGGTAGCCCTTCGTCTTGCAGTTGCTGAAGAAGCGCTCCTTCACGCGCTGGAACTCTTCCCGACTGCGGTACTTGCCGCTCATGCCCCGCCGCAGGATGTCTGCTTCGGCCAGCGTGAGTCCCGCGTAGAGGTGTGCAACCTTGATCACATCCTCTTGGTACACCATCACGCCATACGTGTCGGGCATGATCTTGTACATCGCTGGGTGGGCCTGCTTGCGGCGGTCGGGATCGCGATGTCGGAGGATGTACTCGCGCATCATGCCGCTCTGCGATACGCCCGGACGGATGATGCTGCTCGCGGCCACCAGGGTGAGGTAGTCCTCCACGTTCAGTTTCTTCAGCAGCATGCGCATGGCCGGGCTCTCCACATAGAAGCAGCCGATGGTGTTGCCGGTACGCAGCAGCTCGTTGATGCGCGGGTCGTGTTTGAATTGTTCTATTGCATGAATATCAATGGCAGGTCGGCCCTCCTGGCTCAAGGCCGGGATGACAGGATCGACGGTAGAGGTGCTTCGATCAAGCACGGGTACCATTCCCGCATGCATTCTGATCGCCGGTTCGGTTTCCGGCTCGCTGGCCATCTGCGATGATGTGCATTTTCCATTATCCGATCGTCCGATCATCTGGTCGTCTGATCGGTATTCCACCAGTTCCACCGCATCCCTGATATGCCCCAGCCCCCGCTGGCTCAGGATATCGAACTTGTACAGCCCTAGGTCCTCGGCCTCGAGCATGCTGAACTGCGTGGTGGCGAAGCCCTTCGGCGGCAGGTGCAGCGCGGTGTAGTGGGTAAGGGGCTTCTCGCTGATGAGCACGCCGCCCACGTGGATGCTCAGGTGGTGCGGATGTTCCTGGAAGTGCCCGGCATAGCGCAGGATGGTACGCGCGATACGCTCGTTGTCGATCACCGCACCGCCGCCGTTCACGACCTTGGGGTCGTCTCCGCGCCCGATCCAGCGCGAGCGCCCTGCATCTCCTTCGGCCAGCGCGTCGATGTCCGCAGGAGGCAGGCCGAACACCTTGCCCAGTTCGCGCACTACAGCGCGGTGCTGGTACGTGCTGTACGTGGCAAGCAGAGCTACTTTCCGTTGTGCGCCATAGGTGTCGAAGAGGTACTGCGTCACCTGGTCGCGGTCCTTCCAACTGAAGTCGAGGTCGAAGTCGGGCGGGCTGCTGCGACCGGGGTTGATGAAGCGCTCGAAGTAGAGGTCGAGCTCGATGGGGTCCACGTCGGTGATGCCCAGGCAGTACGCCACCAGGCTGTTGGCACCGCTGCCGCGCCCCACGTGGAAGAAGCCCTTCCGCTTGGCGAAACGTACCAGGTCCCAGTTGATCAGGAAGTAGCTCACGAAGTCCTTCTGGGCGATCACGGTGAGCTCGCGTTGCACGCGCTCCATGATCGTTCGTGCATGATCGCCGTTTGCCCTGAGCGAAATCGAAGGGTAGCGGCGCAATAGCCCTTCCTGCGTTTCACGTCTCAACAGCTCCAAGTCGGCGCTCGTATCGTCGCTCCACGTCCTGCGGTTCTTGCTCTTGCCATGTGCGAAGTGCACATCGCATTGGTCCATCAGGCGGCGCGTGTTCCATACCAGTTCCGGCACATCGGCGAACGCGGTACAGACCTGCTCTTCGCTGAGGAAGCGCTGTGTGGCCGCTGATATGTGCTCCGGAGGCGTGGTGCTCACCAGGGTGTTGGTGTCCACGGCGCGTTTCAGGCGGTGCACGTTGTGGTCGCGTTTGGCCAGTGTGGGGTCGCTCCGGAAGGTGGCGGTGACGAGCGCGAGCAGTTTCTCCTTCCGCTTCGCCCACGGTGAGAAGCGCATGCGGTTCACATCACCGGGTCGCACACCGATGTATTCGTTCGGCCGCAGCGTCGCGGGGATGTTCGCCGCACCGTAGAGGTAGATGATGTAAGCATCCGGAAGTTCCGGAGCCTGCTCGGGAAGTGTGTTGCCATCGAGCAGATGATCGGTGAGTAGTGCGGCCAACTGGTGCACGCCTTCGTTGTTGCGCGCGATGCCGATGTACAGGGTGCGTGGCCCCACCTTGAACTCGATCCCCGCCAAGGGGCGCACCTTGTACTTGTCGGCCATGCGGAACAGGTCGCTCCAGCCTGCAGTGCAGTTGATGTCGGTGAGCGCCACCTGCTGCAGGCCCAGGTCGTGCACCTCCTGCAGCACCTGCTCGGGCGAGAGCACGCCGTTGTTGAGGCTGAACCAGCTGTGGGTGTTGAGGAGCACAGACCACGTGATCGACGGTTAATACGTCGATCGCGTGGTCATAATATAGTCGATCCACGCTGCCTTCCTCAGTCCACCTTCTTTCGGTTGTCCGCAGGCAGGCGGTCGAAGAACAGGTGGTCTGGATCGATCTCCACAGCACTGGGTTTTTCTGCCACGCGGAAAGTGAGCTTGTTCTCGCCGGTGCTCAGTTTCACCCGTCGCTTGGCCAGTGGCT
>CAYQMC010000308.1:0-2743 GCA_964418285.1 uncultured Chryseobacterium sp. | reverse complement strand
CTTCGAGAACCCGATGTACCGGCGCATGTACATCGCGCATCTGCGGACGATCATCGAGGAGCACTTCGCCAACGGCAGCTACCGCACGAAGGCCGAGGAGTTGCAAGCCTTGATCGATCCGTATGTGCAGGCCGACACGAACAAGTTCTTCAGCTACCAGGATTTCCTCGACAACCTGGACCAGCAGGTGTCGGGTATCGCGCAGTACCCCGGGATCGCTCAATTGATGGATCAGCGAAGTACCTACCTCGCCACTTATCCCGGTTTTGTTGGTCAGCCTGTGATCGGTGGTCCGCAACATACCCCCATGGCGATCCAGGTGGGTGGGCAGTTGACCATAACCACTTCGATCACCGGGGCGGACACGGCATTCCTCGCGTACCGCTTCGACCGGCGTGGCACCTTCCAGCACAGTGCCTTGTTCGATGATGGCCAACACGATGACGGCACTGCAGGTGACGGTGTTTTCGGGACAACGATAACAGCGGGGTCCAGCCTCATCGACTTCTACATCTATGCGGAGAACGATACGGCCGGGGCATTCTCGCCGGCGCGAGCCGCACACGAGTTCCACACGATCCAAACGCGGATCGCCCCGGGAGCGCTGGTGATCAACGAACTGATGGCCTTCAACACCGGGCGCGTGCTGAACGAAGCAGGAGAGGCGGAGGACTGGATCGAACTCTTCAACCCAGGCCCCAACGTCCTTTCCACTGCAGGCCTGTTCCTATCCGACGAGCCCGACAATGCCTTGAAATGGGCGCTTCCCATACGCACCTTGGATCCCGGTGGATTCCTCATGGTATGGGCCGATGAGCGCGCAAGCCTCGGTGATCACCATGCGAACTTCAAACTCGCCGCTTCGGGTGAGACCCTTCAACTCGCTTACGACGACAGCACGGTGATCGATCGCATCGCCTTCGGTGTACAGTATCCCGTCAGCAGCTACGGCCGCTACCCCAACGGCACAGGGGCATTTCAGGAAATGAGCCCTTCGTTCTCCGCGGTGAACCGCCTGGAGATCGGCGCCAACCTGGAACGGAGTCTGCTTGTATATCCCAATCCCGCGACCACGGAGGTCTTCGTAGTACTGCGCGAAGAAGGCCCCTGCGAACTGCAGGTGTTCCGCAGCGATGGCCGTGCGGTGACACCGATCTTCACCAGCACCAGCAACGAACTGTTCCGCATCAACACGCTCGGTATCGGTCCGGGCCACTTCATCCTGCGCGCCAAAACTGCTCTGGGCAGCACACAACAACCCTTCATCATCGTCGAATGAAACAGATCCTTACCCTCGCCGCTTGTTTCGCAACCGCACTGCTCTCCGCACAGGTCTTCACCACATGGACCACGGACCAGGGCCTGCCCTCCAACGACCTGCGTGACATTGCCATAGCGGCCGACGGAACCATCTGGCTGGCTACTTCCGAAGGCGTGGTCGCCTTCGACGGCACCAACTTCACCGTACACAACACGACCTCGCATCCAGGTCTTGCGGCCAACGATGTGTACGCCATCGCTGCCACCAGCACGGGCGAGGTGTGGGCTGGTACCGACTTCGGGGTCAGTGTGTTCGACGGAAGCTCCTACGCTACGTATACCACGGCCGATGGGCTAAGCGCTGATGTCGTCCGCAACATCAAGGAAGCGCCGAACGGCGACATTTGGATCGCCACAATCAACGGTGCATCGCGTTTCAGTGCGAGTTCCTTCACAGCATTCGGTTCACCGGATATACCCTTCGGCGGCACCACGTACATCGCCTTCGCAGGCAACGGCGACGTGCTGCTCGGTGGTGGTCTGGGCGGCATGATAGTTTACAACGGAAGCACCTTCGGCACCGTGACCACGGCCGGTGGATTGTTGAGCAACCGCATCCGCAGCATCGCAGTGAACGACGCGCAGGAGCGCTGGGTGGCCACGGCCGAAGGCATTTCCGTATTCGATGCCACCAACACGTACATCACCGACCATGCTGCCGTGTTCACGCTGCCTCCTCCGGACGAACTGAACCCGATCACCGACATCCTCGTGGACGGCTTCGGGCGCGTTTGGGCCGGGGTGTACGTGGACTACCTGGTGACCGAAGGAGGTATCAGCATGTTCAACGGAACGGATTGGAGCCAGTGGGAGACCAGCGATGGACTTGCAGGGCCCAACGTGACACGCCTGGCGATGGACGAGAACGGCAACCTATGGGTCGCAACGAGCACAGGCCTCACGCGCATGAGCGGCATCAACATCGGCATCGCGGAGAACGCTGAAGCGATCGGTTTCGAGCTATTCCCCAACCCAGCCACGAGTACGCTTGTACTCTTGGTCGATCAACAGGTCGGGCAACGTGGCTTGTTCGAGATCTACGACGCCCGATCGCGCCGCGTGCTGGATGGCACCATCGTTTCTAGCCGCAGCACCATCGATGTATCGGCACTCGATGCCGGCGTGTACGTGGGGCGCATCGGCAGCAGTGCACAGCGATTCGTTGTGGCGCGCTGAATGCCACTCCGAGATTTTCATCAGCGGCTCCGTACCGTCGACCCACTGGGTCGACATACGGGACGTTACCTCTCGCACTCCCCTCCATTCACCCGAACACCATTCTAGGTCGATCCAAGGGGATCGACGCTACATCGGCTGCGGGTGGTATTCCAACTCTCGCCCCCCTTTTTGGAAGTCCCACCGACCATTCCCTATACTGCAACCGTGCCGGTGACGAAAAAGTCGTCAGTGACAACCGGAGCCG
>CAYQMC010000307.1:0-2755 GCA_964418285.1 uncultured Chryseobacterium sp. | reverse complement strand
TCAGGAGTTCTTCGAACATATCTCCGGGCCGAACGAGGACTTCTTGATCGCAGGCTACACCAAGACCTCCGGTGGAGGCGGCAAGGACATGATCCTTCAGCGTGTGACGGTGAATGGTGGCTTCATCTATGGACACACCTTCGGCGGTCCGGAGGATGATGATGGGGTGGCGCTGGACCGCATCGGCGATGGGTTCATGCTCATCGGGTCCACCGAGACCTATGGTGCTGGTGGCTTGGACATGTTCGTGGTACGCACCGCGAGTGATGGCCTCACCGCGAGCCAGACCGTTGTCACCAGTTTCGATCCCCTTTCCGTGGAGGAACAGGGCGCGGCGGCAACAGCGCTGGTACTCTACCCCAATCCCAGTAGCGGTATGATCGAGATCGGCTTCGATGCCCCACTGGGCGAGGTACGTCTCTTGGATGCCTTGGGGCGCGAAGTGGAACAGCACCGCATGAATGCAGGTGTATCGCGGATCGGCACCGAACTTCCCTCCGGCGCATACATCGTGGAGGCCATAGCGCAGAGCGGCGAAGTGCGCAGGGGACGCATCCTCATCGAGCGGCCTTGAGGCGCCTTTCGCACATACGCGCAACGGATGCTTTCGTACTGCTGGGTCACGCCCTGTTCGCAGGTCTGTTCATCCTGGCATACATGCACTTCCGCGAGCGTGTCATCCACGTGGATTCGGCACTCCAGATCTTCAAATGGGTGCAGAAGCCGGGGGTGGAGGTGGAGGCCTACCGCTATTCCGCGGTATTCCCGCAATTGCTGGTAAAGCTGGCAAAGGGCTTGGGCTTCGGGTTGGAAGGTCTGTTGCGCATCGCTTCGCTGGGGCATGTGCTGGTGGGGTACATCATCTTCCTGCTGGCCGCCCATGTGTGGCGCGTGGGCTGGGTGGCTGCTGCAGCAGTGTTGGCTACTGTGCTCTGCACCAGACTTACCTTCTACGGCATCGTGCTGGAGGCCAACTATCTGATCAGTTATCCTTTCCTGCTGGCAGCCGTGTTGGAAGGGTCGGCGCGCAACGGCAGGAACCGGCGCAGCTGGGTCTGGGTGTTCTTCGCGCTGGCGCTGGTGTTGCTGGTCCACCCGGTCGGCTTCCTCATCGCGCTCTTCGTCCTGGCCTTCTTCTACTTCGCGCGGCCGGTGCTTCGTCCGCTGTTGCTCGTCCTGGGGGTAACCACGCTGCTCTGGGGGCTTATCGGCCGAAAGCTCCTCCCGCCATCGGGCTATGAAAGTGACCTTTACGCCGCCACGTTGGAAGGGCTGAAGAACCTGGGTAGCCTTGGCGAAATGCCCTCCATGGATTTCCTGCTGGGGCACAGTTGGAATTACACCACGCACTACCTGCCTGCGTGGATACTGCTGGCCACGACCTTGCTGTTGCTTGCCCGGCAAGGTGCATGGGCCTTGTTCGGCGTCACGCTCGCTGGCACCCTCGGCTACACGGCGCTCAACGTTGTCACCTACCACGCTGGTGAGGTGGCGGTGATGATGGAGAAGAATTTCCTGCCCCTGGCCACGCTTATCGCGCTGCCCGTGATGTTCGCCGTTTCGCAACGCAGTGCGCGCTGGCAAGCCTGGGCGGTGCTGCCCTTCGCACTGGTGCTCTTCCTGCAGTTCAGGGGGATATCCTTCGCCGCACGGCCAGCGCACGCACGGTATGCCGCGATCGAAAATGTGGTGCACGAGCTGCGTGGTGCGGGGCTGCGGAAGGCCGTATTGCAGGAAGACATGGCCGAAGGGATAGGCGTGGTCTGGGCAATGCCTTTCGAAACACTGCTCGTATCCTCGCTCGATGGGCCCGAGCAAGGTCTGACGGCGATGGTCGTTTCGGCCACGTCGGGCACGCTCGGCCAAGGCGTATACCTCGCACCTTGGGACACCGACCTGCCCGTGGACGAACTGGATCCACGCTATTTCGACCTGCCTCAGGGATCCTATACCGTTTTTTCCGGTTCTTTACCCTAACGTAAAACCAACATGGACGAAGGTCTCATCCTGATCTTGCGCAAGGTGCACATGGTTTCGGGCTTCGTGGCCTTGGTGGTCGCCCCGCTGGCCATGCTGGTGCGCAAAGGCAGCGATGCACACCGGAACTGGGGAAAGCTTTTCGTTTGGTCCATGGCGGTGGTAGTGGTCACAGCCGTAACACTGGGTATCGCCAGCGGCAATTTCCTCATGGCGATGGTCGCGGTCTTCAGCTTCCACATGATCGCATCGGGGTATCGTTCACTGTACCTGAAGAAGCTCCATGAAGGCCAGAAGCCCGTTCGTGCCGATATACTCATACAAGGCGCCGCGGCCGTGGTGAACGGTGGTCTCTTCCTCTGGGCGATAAGCTTGATGATGCTGGGACTGAAATTCCAGAAGGTCATCATCTTCTTGGTGTTCGGCATCGTGGGTCTGCTCATGGTGTTCTTCAACTTCAACCGTTTCTACAAACGCAGCCACGATAAGCAGGAATGGCTTTACGGCCACATGACCGGTTTCCTCGGCGGATACATCGCCACGGTATCCGCCTTCAGCGCAGTTACCCTGGATATGATATCGCCCATCTGGCTGCGTTGGCTGTGGCCCACCATCCTGGGTTCGCCGCTCATCTTCTTCTGGATCAGGCACTACCGCCGTCGCTTCGGCAAGGGACGCCGTGCCAAGGAGATCCTGGAATTGCGCATCCGCTGAGCACGGTGGGCTGCGCCTGTCCGAGGGCCACACTGTGTTCCTACGCGCTGAAAGCCCCCCAAGC
>CAYQMC010000306.1:0-2823 GCA_964418285.1 uncultured Chryseobacterium sp. | reverse complement strand
CGCCTCCGTACTACGTCCAGGAGGGTCTGGGGTACGGGCACTATGTACGCGGCTTCGAGTACTACGTGATCGATGGGGAGCACTTCGCCCTTGGGCGTGGCAACGTGATCTTCCAGCTGCTGGCACCCAGGACGAAGCGTGCCGAATTCATTCCCTTGGAAGCCTTCCGAACCCTGTACTTCGCCCTTTACCTGAACCTGTATGCCGATGCAGGTCGTGTTTGGGACAGCCGCTATGCAGAGGAGAACTTCCTGGCCAACCGCTGGATGGGCGGCACCGGCGTCGGCTTGGACCTTGTAACGAGCTACGACCAGGTCGTACGTGCCGAATACTCGGTGAATTCGCTCGGCGAGCATGGATTCTTCCTACATTTCACTCAACCCTTCTGAACCATGCGCGTAGGTGTACACGGTCGTGAAATGGCTCCCGAGAATGCCCCGGTGGTGGATGAGCTGATCGGCCGGTTGAGGGCCCATGGCCTGCAGCCCCGACTGACCGCAGAACTCCACACATGGCTGCGCAATAGCGGCTGCCTGACCGATCATGACAGCTTGGAAGGCCATGCCTTGGGTGAGCAGGACCTTGACATGTTCATAGGATTGGGTGGCGATGGCACCTTGTTGGACACGGTGGCTCTGGTCGGGCGGTCCTCGATCCCCGTGCTTGGTATCAATCTGGGGCGCCTGGGCTTCCTCTCCACGGTGCGCTTGGAGGATGTCGATCACGCCTTGGCAGCGATCGCCAAAGGCCGGTACTCCTTGCAGGACCGATCGCTGTTGGAGGTGACCGACCACCCGGCCCTCCTGGGTAGTACCAACTATGCCTTCAACGAGATCAGCATCCACAAACGCGACAGTGCCAGCATGCTCACCGTGCATGTGTACCTGGGATCCGACTACCTCAACACCTATTGGGCCGATGGCCTGATCATTGCCACCCCCACGGGCAGTACAGCCTATTCGCTCAGCTGCGGTGGTCCCATCCTATACCCTACCAGCGATGCCTTGGTGGTGAATCCCATAGCTCCGCACAACCTGAACGTCCGCCCATTCGTGGTGCCGGACCACTACACCATCCGCTTGGAACTGGAAGCCCGTAGCGACCGCTGCCTACTGAACCTCGATTCGCGCAGCGTGGCCGTCGATGGTCGAAGCAGGGTGACCGTTCGAAGGGCTCCGTTCCCGGTGAAACTGGTGCAATTGGACGGCGAGGATTTCCTGAAGACCCTGCGCACCAAACTGAATTGGGGCCTTGATGTGCGCTCCACCCGCTCGTCGGGGGACCGTCCAGCTCCGCTGGATTAACTTCGTCGCTTGCAAGCGTGTGCACATACCAACATGTGCACTCTGCCGTTCTGAAGCCGATGTTCCGATACGCATTGCTCTTCGTGGCCCTTATGACCATGCCCTGCGTCCATGCGCAGGTGAATGAGATCGGTATTACGGGCGGTGCCACGTACTACATCGGGGACCTGAATCCCACCAAACACTATCCACGCGATACGAAACTCGGTGGTGGACTACTGTTCAGGCACAACATCACCGACCGCTTCGCCCTTCGATTGCAGGGGCTTTATGGAACACTACAGGCTTACGATAGTGATTCGGAGGACAGCCTGGCGGTATTGCGCAACCTGCATTTTCGCGCTCGCTTGTTCGAGTTCTCGGCGTTGATGGAAGTGAATTTCTTCAAGTATCGCTCCACGGAAAAAGATGGCCGGACCTGGACGCCCTTCCTGTTCGTGGGATTGGCGTACTTCAGGGCCAACCCGCAGGCCTTGCTGAACGATACATGGTATTCGTTGCAACAACTGGGCACCGAAGGCCAGGGAACGACCGCTCGGGATACGGAAGCCTACAAGATCGATCAGGTATCCATTCCGTTCGGCGCAGGATTGAAATTCAATTTCGGGAGGATCGACATGCAGTTGGAATGGGGGCTCCGGCGCACCTATACCGACTATATCGACGATGTTAGCGGCACTTACGTGGACAATGATGTTCTGGCGGTGGAGAACGGGCCACTGGCCGCTGCACTGGCCGATCGCAGTGGATTGAACGAACTGCCCGGCTTCAGCAATGCCGACCGGGCCCGGGGCGACCGCAATACACGCGATTGGTACAGCTACAGCGGTATCTCCTTCACCTACATCCTGAGCCGGTTCTCCGACTGTGATGCACAATACAATTGGATGCGCAACAAGCGCTGATCCAGTTGAAATGGTCATTTTTGCGATCCTTTGGAAAACGCCCCCCGATCAGCCGAAGTCTTGAAGACACACATCGATGCCGATCGTGTGCCCAAGCATATTGCCATCATCATGGATGGCAATGGCCGTTGGGCCCAACGCCAAGGGGAGCATCGCTTGGTAGGGCATGCCAGTGGGGTCGAATCGGTGCGTGCTGCCCTCAAGGGCGCTACGGCCATCGGGGTCAAGTACCTCACGTTGTACGCGTTCAGCACGGAGAATTGGAACAGGCCACAGGAGGAAGTGGATGCGCTCATGGACCTCTTGGTGCGCACCGTGGTGGACGAAGTGAACGAACTGCACTCCAACGGCGTACGCCTGCATACGATCGGCGATGTGGACAGCCTGCCTCCAGGGTGCCGTGCCGTGCTGGAGGATGGCATTGCACGCACCGCACACAACGACCGGATCACCCTGACGTTGGCCTTGAGCTACAGTGCCCGCTGGGAAATGGTGCGTATGGCACGCGAACTCGCCACTGAGGTACGTGAAGGACGCTTGGAGCCGGAAGCGATCGACGAAGAGGCCATCGCCTCGCGGCTATGCACCCATGGCATGCCCGATCCGGAGCTCCT
>CAYQMC010000305.1:0-2836 GCA_964418285.1 uncultured Chryseobacterium sp. | reverse complement strand
CGAAGGTCGTCCAGATCGCCAACGGATCGTCACAGGCCGTTGCAGAGCATGAAAGGCCCCCCCTCACAGCCACCCGAAGAAGAGCATCAGCAACAGCACCCCGATCAGGTCCATCCACACGCCGCCCTTCACCATCTGGCGCATGGGGATGCGGCCGGTGCCGAAGACGATGGTCTGCATGGGGCTGGCCACGGGCAGCATGAAACCGATGCTGGCACCCAGCGTGGCAGGCCACAGGATGCTTTGCGGATCCATGCCCCAGCGCTGTGCCATGGCGGCCAGGATGGGGATCACCAGCGTGGCGGTGGCGGTGTTGCTGCCCAGCTCGCTCAGCAGGCATACGATCAGGGTGACGGCGCCGATGAGCAAGGGCAGGGGCAGGGTACCGAGCCCGATCATGCTCTCGCCGATGATGCCACTGAGGCCCACCTTGTCCACCCCTGCGGCCAGCGCAAAACCGCCACCCAGCAGCAGCAGGATCCCCCACGGCACCCGCTGCTCGGCGAAGGACCAGTCCATGAGCACGTGGCCCGAGGGGGAATGGGTCGAATAGGCATCGTGCCGCATGCGGGTGTTCCTGGATGCGGGAATGATGAACAGCATGACCGCCCCGGCCACGGCCACGGCCGCATCGCTCACCGCCTGCAGGCCGGTAAGCTCCCGCCAGCCCATGAGCCGGAAGGTCTCGCCCAGGCGCAGGTCATCGCCCGTCATCCACAGCACGGCCACGGCCGCGAACACGAAGCCCGCCCGCTTCTCGGCCACGGAGGCGCTTCCCAGCTCCTTCAACCGGCGTTTCACGGTATCCGCCTCGCCGAGCATCTCGGTGCCCAGCTTGAACATGACATGCGTGATGAGCAACCAGCCGAGGACCAGGAAGATCGCTGCGAAAGGCAGGCCCACGCTCATCCACTGGCCGAAACCGATGCTCTCCTGTTCCGGGTAGAGCTGGCGCCACAGCTCCATGAACACCAGGTTGGGCGGTGTGCCCACCGGGGTGGCCATGCCGCCGATGGTGGCTCCGTAGGCCACGCCCAGCAAGAGGGGCACCGTCATGCGCTGGCGTACCGCGATGGGTGCGTCCTCGTCGTCTATGAGGCTGAGGGCGATGGGTAGCATCACCAGCGTGGTGGCCGTGCTGTTGATCCACATGCTGAGGATGGCGCAGGCCACCATCATGCCCAGCACCAGGCGCGCTGGCGAACCACCCAGGCGCGCCACGATGTGCAGGGCGATGCGCTTGTGCAGCCCGCTGCGCTCGATGCCCAACGCGATGATGAAGCCGCCGAGGAACAGGAAGATGATCTCCTTGCCGTAATGCGCTGCGGTCTGTGCCACGCTGTCGATGCCGAAGAGCGGGTACAGCACCAGCGGCAGGATGGAGGTGACCGGTATGGGTACCGCCTCGCTGATCCACCACAGCGCCATCCAAGCCACAAGCCCCGCCATCACCGCGGGCTGGTCGCCGTGGTGCCGCATCAGCGCGAACACCAGCAGGGCCAGCAGCGGACCAGCGAGTTGGAACAGAAGGCGTTTCATGGGCGGCTGGCGAAGTTACCCGGGCTGGCTGCTTCACAGGTCGGTCACCGATACTTATGCGCGGTGAAGTGTGGTCCGAGAAGCAGTGTCGCAACCAGCGAGCATCCTTGCGACCGCAATGTGCGGCGTTGCAGATAACTGCGATTCCATGCCCGCCGAAAGCATCGGAACGCATCCGAGGAGTTCAACCGCGGATGTCGCAGGTGGTCCGATGTAGATCGGACGCGGATAAATGCCATTCCCCGAGGTCGCCCATTCGCCAAACCCGCCGCAGGCGCACCATCCAAGTCCTCCATCCGCGTCATCCGCGGTTCCAAGCCCGCCGCAGGCGCACCATCCGAGGCATTCCCATCCGTGTGTATCCGTGTTCATCCGTGGTTTGGAATGATGCGCCGCAGGCGCCCTCGACCCGGTCAACGAACATCCGTTTGTCCGACCGCCGAAACGCATATCTTCGACCGCACAGCATGGCGCAGAAACAAGAATCCATCGAATGGGTAGCCCTCCAGGACATCGTCCTCGGCACCAACGCCCGCACCACCAAACCCGCCAAGGAGCGCATCAACGAGTATGCGCGCTCCATCGCCATGTACGGCATATTGGTGCCGCTGATCGCCGACAAAGTGGATGGCAAGTTCCACCTGCACGCCGGCTACACCCGCATGACGGCCCTGCAGGCGCTGAAGGCCGATACCGCCCTGAGCACCCTGGCCCAACTGAACGGCGTGGACCTGGAGCGTGTGCCCGTGCGCATCTACAGCGGCGATGCCAAGGGCCGCCTCATGCTGCCCATCATCGAGAACAACTTCCACGACGTGATGAACGAAGTGGACGTGGCCAACCAGGTGAAACAGCTGCTGGACTCCGGGCAGGATGTGAAGCAGCTGGAGGACTTCTTCGGCAAGCCCAAGTTCACCCTGTTGCTTAGCGTGCTGGCACTGCCCGCCGAGGTGCAGGAGCTCATCAAGGCCGACCGCATCAAGGCCAGCACGGCCGTCAAGTTCGCCAAGGAGATCCCCGATCCCGCCAAACTGCTGAAGGCCCTCAACAAGGCCAGCGACAAGGTGGAGCAGCTCTACAAAAGCGGCAAGCGCAAGAACAAGCGCATTACCGAGGGCGTGCTGAAGGGCAAGCAGACCCCGCTGAAGGTGGTGAACGATGTGGCCGCCACCCTCAAGAAGAACCCACCCAGCTTCCCCGGCGCCAAGCCCGAGGCCACCCAGCTGCTCCTCAACTTCCTGCACGGCCTGCAGCAAGGCATGGATGCCGAAAGCATCCTGGAAGCCCTGGCCAAGGG
>CAYQMC010000304.1:0-2853 GCA_964418285.1 uncultured Chryseobacterium sp. | reverse complement strand
GGCTACTACGACGGCATCGAGAGCGCCATCGCCAACGGCACCACCTGCGCCGACCTGAAGACCCTGCTGCGCGCACTGGTGGCCCGGCAGAGCGACCGCATCCGCTACACCAGCTCCCTCTACGATGTGTGGGACGCCTTCCTGCATACCGAGGACCGCATCAACGACGCCGGCACCGCCAAGATCGTGTGGGACATGTTCACCGACCGGCCCACCGCCGCCGGCGAATCCGAGTACGACCACTGCGCGGACCGCGACAACGGCACCTGCTCGGGCGGCGAGGGCGTGTGCTACAACCGCGAACACACCCTACCGGTATCCTGGTGGGGCGGAGGCACCACCCTGGCCGATACGCAGTACGTGGACCTGCACCACCTGGTGGCCTCGGACAAAGCGCTGAACGCCCTGAAGAACAACTACCCGCCCGGCATGGTGCCCGCCCCGACCAGCACCGGCAACAACGGCTTCAAGTACGGCGCCAACAACAGCTACCCCTGCGGCACCGCCATGCGCTACTACGAGCCCATCGATGCCTACAAGGGCGATTACGCCCGCATGTTCCTCTACCTCGCCACGCGCTACGAGGACCTCATCGCGGGCTGGGCAGGCCTCAACACCAGCGGCGATTGCGCCCTCAGCGGCGACCCCTACACCGCCTACGAACCCTGGTTGCTCAGCTTGCTGTCGCAGTGGCACCTCACCGACCCCGTGAGCCAGAAGGAGGTGGACCGCAACAACGCCGTGTACGCCATCCAAGGCAACCGCAACCCCTTTATCGATCACCCGGAATACGCCGGCCTGATCTGGGCCGACTACCTGGGCAACCCCTGCGGCGCCGTGGCGCTGCCGATCGAACTGCTCAGTTTCGATGCGCAGCGCACGGCGGAGGGCGTGCAGCTGGACTGGGCCACCGCCAGCGAGCGCGACAACGCCTACTTCCGCGTGGACCGTTCGCCCGATGCCGACAACTGGGAGCCCGTGGCGCAGGTGCCCGGCGCCGGACAGGCCAACAGCCTGCGCACCTACCGCACGGTGGATGCCCACCCCCCGAGCGGCACCACCTACTACCGCCTGGCCCAGGTGGACTTCGATGGCAGCACGAGCTATTCCCAGGTGCGGGTGGTGGCGGAGCAAGATGCCGGCGGCACCCTCAGCGCCTACCCCTCGCCCACCGATGGCCGCGTTACCGTGACCTGGTCCGCAGCGGACCTGGACCTTGCCGCCTTGCAGGTGTACAGCGCGGACGGCCGCCTGCACACCGCACAGGTATCCCTGGCGCGCTTGGGCGCGCAAAGCGCCCAGCTGGACCTGGGCCGCCTGAGCCCCGGCATGTACCTGCTGCGCGCCGGTGCGGCCAGCGTGCGCGTGCAGAAGTGGTAGGCAAGGTGCTGTGGCTCCACCACGATCTCCGTCAGCTCCTTCAGGTTCCTTCGTCCCCCCACTGCGTGTAGCCTGCCTCCGGCAGGTAAACCTCTGGCTACGCGCAACACCGCAGGCCCAAGGCAGCCCCAGGCCCGCTTGTCGGTCCGATATCCATCGGACTTGTCTGCCGGTAGGTAGAGGCATGGCTACCCGGCTATTGGCCATGTAGTGCGTAGCCGTAGGCTACGCATAGTGCGGGGCCCCTCTTCGTCCATGCCGCTTATGCGAAGAGCGACCGATCCAACTGGCTTTGGCGGACAATGGACAGCAACGTACCGATGCGCAATTCCTTGTGGTCCGGGACGGGAACAGTGATCGTTGATCCCGGAACTTGCTTTTGCATGATGATGTGGCTGCCGCGCTGCCGCACTTGCTCGAAGCCTTGCCTCTTCAGGATGGCGCATACTTCTTTGCCGCTGAGCGTGCGCATGTCACACTGCGATCCGAACACGGGTCACCAGCACCTCCTCGTGCATACGCTCCATCATTTCAGCGGGTGACGCACTTTCGAAGAAAAGTTCCAAGGCCTCCACCAGGTTGGCGCGCGCCTCCTCAATGGTGTCACCTTGGCTGGCAACGTCCAACTCGGGACATAGGCTCACGTATCCGGTGCCTTCCCGCTCTATGATCGCCGTAAGTTCCCGCGTGGTTTTCATCTGTTGGTGGAATTGTTCAAAGGTAGGCCACGAGCCCCTTCACGGCCCAACTGCGCCTGCCCCCCACTGCGCGTAGCCTGCCTCTACCTGCCGGTAGACAGGTCCGATGGATATCGGTCCGGCAGGTAAACCTGTGGCGACGCGCAACACCGCAGGCTCAAGGTAGCCTTAGGCTACGCACAGTGTGGATGTATATCGGACCGGCAGGCGACGCACAGCGTGGGATGAGCGCCTATCGTTATCTTAGAAGCGGTTACGGATCAACAGATCCACCGCATAGCCCCGCACCATGGCCAGCACCCCATTGACCGACCATATGATCCAGGACCGCAACGACCCCCTGAAGATCAGGAACGTTCGCCTTGGCACCGCCTACGATCAGGTAAAGGCCTTGGAGACCCTGCCCGGGTTCGCTACACCGTTCATGAGCCTGCATGAGGATTTTTCCCTTACCCCCTTCGATATCCGGTATCGATACCACAACCAGCAGGGGGCGGTCCAAAAGATCGTGGTGGACGTCGCTCAATTCCTCAAACGCGAAAAGAGCACAGACGTCCTGGATGCCACATTCAGCGCCTTGAGCAGCTTCTACACCCGGTTCTTCGGAGAACACAGGCTCGAGAACGAGGCTTGCACCTATCAAGAAGGGATCCGGCACGTGTGGACGGAACCGGAGAACGGAAATGCGACGATCACCCTGGACCTGGGCTATGAGGATGATGGCGACCGGATCAAGGTCCTTCGGTTGCTTGTCCAGTCCACCTGAGCTCCGCAC
>CAYQMC010000303.1:0-2879 GCA_964418285.1 uncultured Chryseobacterium sp. | reverse complement strand
CCGCTGGCTATCCAGCTTGGGGGGCACGGCCAGTTGCTTGTCGTGCAAACTATAGTTGGCCTTGCCGTTGAAGTACTGCTCCTGGATCTTGTCGCTCACCCGCACCCGCAGCTCGGGCTTTATACCATCTCACACTAAAGCTCGGGCCGACCTGCTTGCTCTTTTTCCGCATGACTTCTCCGACCAGATCATCCCGTAGCCCCACTACGCAACGCTCTCCTCGGCTCGTCCTGCGAAAAAATAGCTGCGCATCTCTAGCCGGATCCAAGAGTCCAGATGGTATACGCTACAAGGAGACCGTCTCCCCAGCCTTGGTCCGCGACTTCCGCGGCAGTATGCAGGGCCGTGCCGAGAAAGGGCTGATCCTCACGACCGGTCGCTTCACGCAGGAAGCAATGAAAGAAGCCAACCGGGATGGCGTCCCGCCCATCGAGCTGATCGATGGCGAGCGTGCGTGTGGTAACCATGAAGTTCACTACCCATCTCCACCCCTCTTTCTCCTTCCTGCTGCGTTGGAACATTTCGCCGTAGCCACCGCTACGCCGTGCATGTCCCGCCTTGCATTAAGAAGAAATAGTGGCGGATCTTAGGTCAGCGTACTCCATGGTTGCCACACTGGTGAGCCTGTTCGAGAAGTACGAGCTGGGCCTGAAGCAGAAGACCGTGTACGCTTTGGTGCCGGAGCTCTTTCGGCGTTCTGGGCGCTGAGCGGGGCTGCTTGTGCACCAACAGTGTATCCACCCAGCAACGAAAGGTGGATCTTCCGCTCTTTGTTGGTGTCCTCCACTTGGAAGATGCACGCACGATCATGGCCGGGTCGCGCCTCCCGTGGTCGCAGCGGCCGTGTCAACCAATGCTCTATTGATGGCCCGGTGTGGGGCCGGTTGCTTTGTGGCACACATTCACCCCACATGGAACACCGCTACGCTCCTCTTCTTCTGGTCTGCTGTCTGGGTATGCAAGCGCTGAACATCCACGCCCAGAACGTGGTGGTGTACAGCAACCAATTCCTCGCACCGATCGCCACGCCGACCATCGCCTCCTGTCAACAGGATTTCGGCGTAAACCCCGTGAACGACCTATGGGCCGGTACGGGGCTGGGCACCTCTTCCGGGCAGTTCGTCAACACCAACACCGTGGAGACCATCCTGATCACCGGTCCGGCCGATGTGTACGACGACCCGAGCGGCATCGGCGGCGACTACTCCATCGGCATGCTCAGAGACAATTTCGGCGACCGGCTGGGCCTGCTGATCGAAACCGAGGGCCTGCCTTTCGTGAACGTGGGCATGGACATCTCGGCGATCAACACCACCTGCGGCGGGCCCTTGGCCATGGATACGGCCATCTTCAAGATCGAAGTGATCGATGCGCCCGGAGGCGTCTTCAACCTGAGCAGCACCTCCGTTCTGGATGCGGACACGCTCGTGGGCATCGGCCCGAACACGGACAGCTTCGTGTTCAACTGGGCGCGCGCCGAAGGCAGCCTGGACGTGTCCGGCTCCACGGACGGGATGGTGGCCTTGCGATTGACCCTGATCCGCTCCACGTACGCCTCCTTCGACAACATCTACATCGAGGCTTCCGAGGATCCGATCATCACCACCGTGGACGAAGCCAGCGCCCGCGTGCTCACCGTCTTCCCCATCCCCTGTTCGGACCAGCTCACGATCGTGGGGTTGCCCGCACAGCCCCGGATGGTCACCATCTTCTCTACGATGGGCCAGGCGCTGCGCACGGTCCCGATCGCGGCCCAAGGCACTGTGGACGTTTCCGGACTAGCTCCCGGCACCTATGTGGTCCGCGTGGATGCGGGTGGGCAGGCGCGTACAGTGCGGTTCATCAAGGAGTGAACAGGGTATGCCATGGCCGGTGCGGCGCCATGGACGGACCCTATTCCACGGCCATCCGCCGCAGCACCACCCCGTCCGTTGTACGGATCCGGAACAGGTACACCCCCGTGGGCAGGGCGGCCGGTTCGGTGGTGCGCGCGACGGGCTGTTGCACGCGTTGCACGGAACGGCCCTGAAGGTCGAAGACCTCGACGTCCTGCACGAGTTGGTGGCGTTCGATGACCAGGCCACGGCTCAGGGGATCGATCCAGGTGGCGCCTAGGTCCGGCTCCTCTTCGATGGACGCGGCCAGTTGGCAGTCCTGCGCCAGTTGGTAGAGCTGCGCCTCGGTCCAGGAGGTCTGTACGCGCTCCACGATGCGGTCCGGGCAGATCTTGTAGACCACCGGGTAGTACGTGACATTGTAGTCCGTGAATACGCCACGGTCCGGGTACTCCACGTTGAAGATGGGGTACGGCGTGCCCTCGAGCCAGTTGCCTTGGGTCACCCAGGGCTCGTGGTTACCGAGGAAGGCTGTTGAATCGTTGTACTCGTCGTACTCCAGCGCCAGCACCATCAGTTCATCGCTGCCATCCGGGCCGTACTGCTCGTAGATGTTCTTCAGCCGGTGCGTCTCGTGGTAGGCCCAGCAGGTGGGGCAGTGTGCCGCGAAGATCTCCACGAAGACGGTCTTGCCAGCATCGAGGTAGCTGTAGAGGTTGTGGGTGCCGCCGTAGTGGTCGGTGAGGGTGAAGTCGGGCGCGGTGCTGCCGTTGGGGAGCTGGGCCTCGGCGTTGAAGGCTGGCAGCAAGAGCAGGACGGGCAGCAGGCGTTTCATGATCGCAGAACGGTGTTGTGCGCGGGAGAATTGTATCGGGTTTCCCCAATGGGGGAATAAAACTACGGTAGCGCGATCCGATAGCCGGAAAGCGTGCATTGTTCGCCGAACTTGGAAGGTGAACGGTCAACTCCACCCGCGTTGCCTCGCACAAGTCATGAAACCCCAAGGGGCGATGGTTTCAAGGAAACTGCTCTACCCGCACATTC
>CAYQMC010000302.1:0-2904 GCA_964418285.1 uncultured Chryseobacterium sp. | reverse complement strand
GTGGCCGCCTTCCACGTCAGGAACATGCCCATGGGCAGCAGCACAAAGGTGCTGATCCACATGCCGGGCCATGCCGGGATGCCACCGGCGATCACCAGTTTCTCCATGCTGAAGGAGATGATGTGGAAGACCAGGAAGAAGAGTATGGCGAACACCGTGGGCAGGCCCATGCCGCCCTTGCGGATGATGGCCCCCAGCGGCGCACCGATGAAGAAGAACACCAGGCAGGCGAAGGCGAGCATGGGCTTGCGGTGCATTTCCACGGCGAAGCGCGAAAGCTGTTCCTCGCGCCCGTGCCGCTCTTCCACGGAGCGGTCGATGTAGTTGATGTGGTTGCGCACCATGTTCATGGCCACGTCGTAGAGGTTGTTGCGCTCGGCACTGCCCAGGGCAGCGGCAAAGTCCCGCATGGGGCGGACGCTATCCACGGGAACGGTTTCCGGGACCTGTTCGCGCATCAGGTACAAGCTGTTGCCCAGGTGCCGGCGCTGGTCGGCGAGGCGCTCGTCCATCTTCCGGTACAGGCTGTCCTCGGCCACCCGCAGCTGGCCGAGGGTCAACATCTTGTAGTGGTCCTTGAAGAGGTCCTCGTCCGTGCGGTCCAGTCCCATGCCGGTAAGGTCAAGGCGTATCTCGTCCTGTGCGAAGGTGCCGCGCATCATGGGGAAACGTCCCTGGCCACGGTCGGCCGGGCCGTGTTCGTCGTAGAAGTGGCCATCGTGCAGGGTCAGCACCAGGTAGCGTCCATCGGTGCTGCGCTGCATGCTTCCTGTGCGTGCGCGCACCACCGTGCGGTTGCCTTGGAACGGGTCGCGGTGGTCGTAGATGAGCACATCGTGCAAGGTGCCGGTGTCCTCGTCCTTGTCCATCACCCGGATGCTGAATCCATCGATGCCGTTGTAGAAGATGCCCGGCTGCAGGTTCATCGCGGGCTTCTTGCGTGTAACGTCCCACAGCAGTGCCTGGAACTTCAGGTTGGCCACGGGCATCACGTTGTTGCTGAAGTAGAAGGATCCTACAGCAAGCAGTCCCACGAAGAGGAAGAGGGGGAACATGATGCGCATCAAACCCAGGCCTGCCGAGCGCATGGGGATCAGTTCGCTGTTCTCGCCGAGGCCACCCAGGACCATGATGCTGGAGAGGAGCACGGCCAGGGGCAGTGCCAGGGGCACAAAGCTGGCCGTGGCGTAGGTGAGGAGTTCCACCAGCACGTACCATTCCAGGCCCTTGCCCATCAGGTCGTCCACGTACTTCCACAGGAACTGCATCACCAGGATGAACAGCACGATCACGAAGGTGACCAGCAGCGGACCGGTGAAGGCCGCGATCATCATGCGGTGCAATCGTTTCATCGCGTGTTGAACGTACGCTTGTGCTCTTCGGTATGGGGCCCTGCTGCTCTGCGGATCACGGCACGCTTCCTCAGCGCAGGTCCCCGGCGCCCGCAAAGGTGCGACGCACACGGTCCAGGCATGCATGGCACGGCATGCACGGGCAATGGTCCGTTGGGCATCAAGCGCCCAGCACGCGCATCAGGGAACCGATCTGCGAGGACCACAGGTTGCGGGTCTCCTCCACCTCATCGGGCCAGGCATGGTCCGTAACGATCAGGGCCACCTCGTTGGTCATGGCATCGATCTTCACCCTGAACTCGAAGTAGGCATTGGGGTCATCGTCATCGTTGCGGCGAAATCGGATCACTTCGCCGGCCTTGCGACCGATCATGGTGGTCTCCTCTTCCTCACCATCCCAGAGGAAGGTGTACTGGTCATCGCGCACGTTCACATCGTTGCAGTACCACTCCGCGAATCCGCTTGGCGTGCTGATGAGTTCATACAGCATGGTGGGCGAACTGCGTATCTGGAACTCGATCTGCACCCGTTCCTTCAAGGGCTTCTTCGCCGCCGCTTCCGCCGCCTTCACCTTGGCCATGGCGGGTTGCGCGATCGCTGCTGCCGGCTTTGGTGCCGGTGCCGCGCTGGGTTTCGGCTTGGGGGTCTTGGCTGGTGCCTTGGCGGGTGCCGCTTTCTTGCTGACGGCCGCTGTCTTGGCCGGGGCCTTTGGTGCAGCGGGCTTCTTCGGAGCTGCCTTCGCCACCTTGGCAACAGGCTTCTTCGTGGCGGTCTTCCTGGCCGGGGCCCTCTTCACCACAGCCTTCTTGGCAACGGTCTTTTTCACGGCCGCCTTTTTCACCACGGTTTTCTTCACCGCGGCTTTCTTCACCGCGGCTTTCTTCACCGCGGTCTTCCTGGCCGGGGCCTTTTTCGCTGCGGCCTTGCCTGCCGGTCGTGCGGTCTTCTTCGCTGCGGCTTTTTTCACGGTGGTCGCAGTGGTCTTCGTGGCCTTTTTCTTCGCGGCCGACGTTGGCTTCGCTTTCGTGGCCGAGGCTTTTGGTGCAGCCTTCTTCGTCACTTTGGCGGTGGCCTTTCGCGCTGCGCCGGCCTTCTTTGCCAGTCCTTTTTTCACGGCCGGTTTCTTGCCGGAAATGGGCTTGGCAGTGGTCTTTCGCGCAGCTGGCTTGCCCTTGCTTTTTGCGGCAACAACAGGCTTGCCTTTGGCAGCGGACTTGGCGGCAGCGCTTTTTTTCGCCCCTTTGCCCGAAACGGGCTTGGCATTCTTGGTGTTTGCCGCTTTGGAGCCCTTGCCCGCTGCAGCGATCTTCTTCTTCGCCATGGTATCGAAACACCGGCTACGGACCGGATGCGGCTAAGGTAAGCGGATCATCCACCCCTGCAAGAGGAACTTGATCTTGTTGGGCATCCAAGGTGCGTGGCCGTTTTCTATATTTGCCGCCCCTTACACGACAACGTAGGTCCAAGGCGCGGTAGCTCAGCTGGTTAGAGCGCAGGATTCATAATCCTGAGGTCGAGAGTTCAAGTCTCTCTCGCGCTACAAAAGGTCATC
>CAYQMC010000301.1:0-2915 GCA_964418285.1 uncultured Chryseobacterium sp. | reverse complement strand
ATAGCAGTGAACTTTACGGCCACACCGATGCTGAACGTTTCGGTGCCGCCATTCCCATCGCAGGCATCGCGGGTGATCAGCAGGCCGCGCTCTTCGGGCAACTGTGTACTTCGCCTGGCATGGTGAAGAACACTTACGGCACCGGCTGCTTCCAGCTGATGAACACCGGCGACAAACCAGTGGCATCGAAGCACCAGCTGCTCACCACAGTGGGCTGGACCATCGGTGGGCATACCACCTACGCGCTGGAAGGCAGCGTCTTCGTGGGCGGTGCTGCGGTGCAGTGGCTGCGCGATGGGCTGAAGCTTATCGATGCTTCAGCCGACATCAATGCACTTGCCGCTTCCGTGCCCGACAGCGATGGCGTGGTCTTCGTGCCTGCGCTCACCGGCCTCGGCGCGCCCTACTGGGATCCGCATGCACGCGGCGCCATCCTGGGCATCACGCGAGGTACAACGGATGCGCACATCGCACGGGCCACGCTGGAAGGCATCGCGTTCCAGGTACACGACATCGTGCGCGCCATGGAGGCCGATGCGGAAACACCCTGCACAGAACTGCGCGTGGACGGCGGTGCATCGGCCAGCGACCTGCTTATGCAGATCCAATCCGACCTGCTGCGCTCGCGGATCGTGCGCCCGGCATCCATCGAGACCACCGCGCTGGGTGCCGCCTACCTGGCCGGCCTCGCGGTGGGCTACTGGCCCGGCATCGATGCCCTTCAGCAACAATGGACCGCCGACCGCAGCTTCGCACCACAGGCCGATGCAGCGACCACCGAACAGCAACTCCAACGCTGGCACCGGGCGGTGGATGGGGTGCGGAAATGGGATAAGTGATCGATGAACGCATGTACAAGATGTCCGATGACGGCTGTCCGATGTCCTATGCAAATGCCTGGTGGGCGCAGGCATTTGCATAGGACATAAGACATCGGACAGTCACCAGCGAAAGAGAGCCGGAAGTATCACCATCAACGAAAAAGTTCCACCACCCGACCATGACACCATTTATTGCGGAATTCCTCGGCACCATGCTGCTCATCCTCCTCGGCAACGGCGTGGTGGCCAACGTGCTGCTCGACGGCACCAAGGGCCACGGCTCGGGCTGGATCGTGATCACAACCGCATGGGCCATGGCCGTGTTCGTGGGCGTAGTGGTGGCCGGGCCTTTCAGTGGTGCGCATCTGAATCCGGCTGTGAGCGTATCGCTGGCCATCACCGGGAAATTCGCTTGGGCCGATGTGCCTCTCTATGTGCTGGCACAGGTGCTAGGAGCCATGGCCGGTGCCTTCCTCGTATGGCTTTCGCACAAGGACCACTTCGCAGCCACGCACAACCCAGTTGCCAAGCTCGCCTGCTTCAGCACCGGGCCTGCCATCCGTAAGCCGCTCAGCAATCTTATCAGTGAGGCCATCGGCACTTTCGTGCTGGTGTTCACCGTGCTCTTCATGGTGGGACCGAGCCTGAAGATCAACGGCACTGATGACGTCGCTATCGGACTTGGCTCCATCGGTGCGCTGCCGGTCGCGTTGCTGGTATGGGTCATCGGTCTTTCGCTGGGTGGTACCACAGGTTATGCGATCAATCCGGCACGCGATCTTGGGCCGCGCATCATGCATGGCCTGCTCCGTATCGGTGGGCCCAGCGACTGGGCCTACGCGTGGGTGCCGATCGTGGGACCCTTGTTGGGCGGGTCCTTTGCGGCAGCGCTGTACCTGCTGTTGAAATAGGATCAGCGCTTCAATTGCACCTCCACCCTGCGGTTCATCGCTCGTCCTTCGGCGCTCCCATTGTCGGCGATCGGGCTGCTGCTGCCCGCGCTGGACGTATGGATGGAGGATGCCGGTGCGCCACGCTGCACCAACAGGTCACGCAGTCGTTCGGCACGCGCAAGGCCCAGCGCTTGGTTGCGGTCCGCGTTTCCGGAATCGTCCGTGTGCCCTGTGATGTGCACGCTAAGATCCGTGTCGGATACCAGAGAGGAAGCGAACCGGTCAAGGGCATCGCCATCCACCTCCAAAGGCAATTCGCTGTCGCTATCGAAATGCAGGATGGCGAATTCCGGCCATTCGTCCGCGACCACGTCATCCGCCTCGGCAACGGACACACTTGCAGCGCAGGGATCCATGCATCCGGGCACGCTTCCCACTGCGGACAAATGCACGTTGTCAACGAAGTAGTACGCGAAGGGACCGTCGTTATCGGCTCCCACACGCACCACGGTGGTGGCGCTGTCAGGCCCGAAGTTCCCCACGAGCAAGTGTTCGGCACACAAGCCCGGAACGAAGGTCCCGCAGAGCGTGATGGATCGATCAGCGTTCGTCATCAAAGCACCTGGTGGTGAGCGCCAGGCCCAGGGCAGGTCGAGGCGCATGCGATCGTGTCGTGTGCTGAACGAGTCCGCAAGGGCGATGCCTATCGCGTCCACAGCGAAGGCGTACGATGCGTTCATCCGCACATCCAACGAAACGCGGTAGGTGGAACAAGGGCTCAGCGTTTCCGCCAGTGGTATGCGGATGTACTCGCGGTTGTCGGTGTAGCCATCCGAATAGAGGTAGATCCCGGTCTCACCATTGTTCAGGTCCGGTGTGCCGTTGGAAGCATTCCGCCAGCTGTCGGTCGTCGGGTGCAGGTTGTGGTCGAAGCCCGGATCGGCTACAAGTTCCGGTCCCGTCGCGGCGGGAACTTCCGCAGGGCAGGCAAGCTCCGGCGTAAGTGTTCCGATGCTCTCCGGTGCTGTACTGTCGGGCACCAAGGAGACTCCGTCCAGGTACACATAAGCCCTACGTCCCATCCATTCGCGCCATGTACCGCGCCGCCTGTCGGGGTCCATGCGTGCCAAAGCCTTGCGTTCCAGACTGGCCTTCTTGTCGTCGTACATCCGGATGCGCGTGCTGGAGTTGCATGTGTGGA
>CAYQMC010000300.1:0-2919 GCA_964418285.1 uncultured Chryseobacterium sp. | reverse complement strand
GGAATCCTGGGTCTCTTGCAAGTACGGTGGTAAGGCTGCCTCTCCGTAGCCGACCCCGGCAGGTCCGGTCAAGCGCACGAAGACAGCATCGGTACCATCGCGTGTGCCATGGGCTGTACCGAACGGATGTCGGAACAGGAGCCTGTACCGGGCGAAGTCCAAACGGAATTGGCCATTCATGTCCACAAAGGGATTAATTGGTACCGAACGGCAAGCCCGGCCTCAAGGCTGTTTGCCAAAACCAGGCTCCGCGATCCGAGGCGGCCAAATACACCAGGACCTGCACGCTATTTCACCATGCAGTAAACCTTGGTCAGCCATTTTGCAGGATCGGCCTCTGTGCCCGGGTCGGTCACATACTCCTCGATGCGGTTGCCGTATTCGGTCAGGCCCTTGGCCGCGATCATGGCATCGAAGGCCTCATGGGCATCCCCGATGCTACCATAGTCGCCAAAGAAATCGATCTGGAGCATGGTGCACGCGGGGATCACATGTACATCCATTCCGGGAACGGATAGCTCAGAACCTGCTTTCACAGGCATGCCTGCCAACAGTTCGGCCTTGCCGGCTTTCTCGTCCCAACTAAAGTACACCCCGCTCGGGTGACCGCTCAATTCCAATCCTGCTTGACCAACTGCCGCGCCGGCAGCCCCCAAGCTGCTTCCATAGAAATCCTTCATGTCGGCGAACTTCACGGTGGCTCGTTTGCCGACGAAAACCTGCTCGGGCCGCTCCACGGTCTCCACCACGTAGCCATTGAAGGTCTTCTCGGTGATCTGAGCGTTCAGTCCCTGCTCCTCACTTTCGGCCATGATCTTAAGTTTTGCCAAGCCCTTTTCGAAGTCCGGACCCAATTGCGCATCCATATCCATGAACACGCCCATGGCCCGTCCAACAAAGCCGTTCTCCCCTTCGAATCCCCAGGTCATGCGTGTGCCCTCTGCCGTAGGCTCAAGGTCGTAGGTGCCAGTGCTTACTGATTCGCCAACGACGGGAACGAAAAAGGTCAACTTGGTGCGTACACGCTCGTTCTCCACCAACTCGGTCAGTTCCTGCATGCCTTTCCCCACCGTGTCCCCTTCCCAGGTCCACACCGCACCAACAGTACCGTCGGTCCCTTCGATGGTCTGCACCTGGTCCTTGTCCATCTCCTGCCATGGTCCCCAATCCTTCATGCTGGACAGTCTGCTCACATAGCCATACACCACTTCGGGAGAGGCTTGGATCACAGTGGAACGCTCTACACGGTAGGCTGCCGGGCCCAGCAGGCCCAGGATCAGGATCAGCACACCAAGTGCCGCGAGAATAATGAGGATGGTCTTCAGAGCTCTCATGGTTGTCGTGGTTCTGCCGAAAGATCATGCTTTACGAACGATCTGGTTCGTCGTTCGTCGAAAACTCCGTGCACTCCTTGCATCGAAGCGCATGGCACGGTGTTTTCTTTGCGCTCAATAGAACCCGACCGAACCATGACCATCTTACGTACCAACTGGGCCATGGCCCTCCTCCTTTCAGCCACTCTCGCTATGGTGCTGCCCTCTTGCAGCAAACAGGCCAACCCGGCTGGCACCCGCGTGAAGCAACCCTTCACCGGCAATAAATACGAGAGCAACAATGCCTGGTTCCGCGGCACGGGTATGGGCGCAAGCTCCAAGCAGAACATCGCCCGCGGCAAGGCCGATATCGAAGCGAAGAACCAAATGGCAAGCCAGGTGGGCACCAATATGCGTGCGGTCACCGACCAGTACTTGGGACAGACGGAGAATGCCGAGGCCCGCGATGTGGCGGACAAGTTCCAAAGCTTGGTGCGCGAGGTGATGAACACCGAACTGGCAGACATGCGCAAGATCGGCGAAGAGACCTACTTCAACGAGACCAGCAAGGAGTACACCGTCTACGTGGCCTATGAGATCAAGAAGAACGCCATGTTCCGTTTCATGAAGAAGCAGGCACGCACCGATGCCAAGGTGAGCGAACAGGAACTGAAGATCATGGACGAGATCCTGGACCAGGAGATCAAGAAGGCGGAAGCTGCCGGTGAGTAGTGCCATCCCCTACTCCACTGCCGATCTGTCCATAACGGCAAATCGGAATCCTCTTTGCTGGAATCGTTCCTGCATAAATCGCACTATCAATGGGAGCAGCGTATCTGATCATGGGTCTCATCATGCTGGCCAGCTGGCTGGTGGGCAAGCAGTTGAAGAACAAGTTCGAGAAGTACTCCAAGACACCGCTCCAGAGCAACCTCAGCGGGCGTGAGGTGGCAGAGCAGATGCTGCGGGACCATGGCATTACGGACGTGAAGGTGATCAGCGTGGCCGGCCAGTTGACCGACCATTACAACCCGGCGAATAAGACCGTGAACCTGAGCGAGCCCGTATACCACGCCCGCAATGCCGCAGCCGCCGCAGTGGCAGCGCACGAAGTCGGCCATGCGGTACAGCATGCAACGGCCTACAGTTGGTTGCAGATGCGCAGCAAGTTGGTTCCGGTGGTGAGTGTAGCCTCCCGGTGGATGCAATGGATCCTCTTGGCCGGCATTCTGTTGGTGAACTCCTTCCCGCAGTTGCTGCTCTTCGGGATCATCCTCTTTGCCATGACGACCGTGTTCAGCCTGGTTACCCTGCCTGTGGAATACGACGCCAGCAACCGTGCGCTTGCCTGGATGACCCAACGGGGCGTGGTAACCAGCAGCGAATACGCCATGAGTGCTGATGCGCTCAAGTGGGCCGCACGCACATACGTCGTGGCCGCGCTTGCCTCGATCGGCACGCTGCTGTACTACGTGATGATCTACATGAACCGGCGCTGAACGGCATCTTGCACAGGAAGGAGGCGCCCCTAGCGGCGCCTCCTTCCTGTTGCCGTCAACCCAAGCACACCCAGCAAGCCGCGGGTCAGTTCCCGCACCACAGAGGT
>CAYQMC010000299.1:0-2969 GCA_964418285.1 uncultured Chryseobacterium sp. | reverse complement strand
TGGACGGCTTATCATCCGCGACAATTTCGCCGCGCTCTTCGAGCAGAACCCCTTGTTGCTCACCTTCGGTGAAGACACCGGCAAGATCGGCGATGTGAACCAGGGCATGGAAGGCATGCAGGCGCGCTTCGGGGAGGTCCGTGTGAGCGACACCGGCATCCGCGAGGCCACCATCCTGGGCCAGGGCATCGGCATGGCGTTGCGTGGACTGCGTCCCATCGCCGAGATCCAATACCTCGATTACCTGCTCTACTGCATACAAGGCATCAGCGACGACCTGGCCACCATCCAATGGCGAACAAAGGGTGGGCAAAAGGCACCCTTGATCATCCGCACCCGTGGCCACCGCTTGGAAGGTGTGTGGCACAGCGGCAGTCCAATGGGCATGACCATCAATGCGGCGCGCGGCGTGGTGGTGTGCGTGCCCCGCAACATGCAGCAAGCGGCCGGCATGTACAACACGCTGCTGCAAAGCGACGATGCCGCGCTGGTGATCGAGTGCCTCAACGGGTACCGCAGCAAGGAACGCCTGCCCAGCAACCTTGGCGAGTTCACCGTACCCATCGGCAAGGCCGAAGTGGTACGCGAAGGCAAGGACCTCACATTGGTGAGCTACGGCAGCACTTTCAACCTGTGCGCAACCGCCGCCGAACGCCTCTCCGAACTCGGCATCAGCGTAGAACTGGTGGATGCCCGCACCCTCCTCCCCTTCGACCGCGAGCAGGTCTGCGTGGAAAGCCTGAAGAAGACCAACCGTCTGCTGGTGGTGGACGAGGATGTGCCCGGCGGTGCCAGCGCATATCTCCTACAACAGATCCTGGAAGTGCAGGGCGGCTACCGCTACCTGGACGCCACCCCGAGCACGCTGAGCGCGAAGGCGCATCGCCCTGCCTACGGCAGCGATGGGGACTACTTCAGTAAGCCGAGCGTGGAGGATATGGTGGAGAAGGTCATGGGGATGGTTAATGAGTAAGGCGCGCTTCGCGAGTTGCGAGAGAGCCCGGCAGGGCGATCGAAGCGATCTCGTAACGCACAAGCACAGATAGCATAAGCCCTCCCCCCCAACGCAAAGAACCCGACCATCCCTGGTCGGGTTCTTTGTTGTCCAACCACCATCACACTAAGCAGAATGCTTGCTGGAGGAGAGCGACTCGATGATCTCGTTCACTTCCTCCTTGGACTTACCGAGGGTTTTTTGCAGGCGGCCGTGCAATTCCTCCTCTTTGCCTTCCACGTACATCAGATCGTCGTCCGTGAGGTTGGCATACTTCTGCTTCAGCTTGCCTTTCAATTCGTTCCAGTTGCCTTTGATCTTGTCGTTCGTGCTGTTCATGATGGTTTGGGTATTTGGGGTTCGCCCCAGGTAGTGCACCGCGCGTGCCATTTACCCGCGACACCGCCGATCGCGGGATGCAGGAGTCGTGGCGATGGAACGGTGCGCAGGGAGTTCAACACCATGGGGAATGTGGACCACAGGTCGGTCGCTGCTCGGGGTAGCGGCCTCCATCAGTACCGTTACCTTCGATGCGCACACACTTCCCCGCGCTCCTATACCGCCCTCCTCCCCTGCCCGTTCCCTGATCGCACCGCAGCTGACCCGGATGCCACACACCACCGAAAGCGCTTGTTTCCACACGCAGACCTCAGTTCGGGCAGGTCATTCCAGGCCCATCGACCTCTCCGTCCAACCTGATCTGGAAGTAAAACACCCATGAGCCGCGGATTCGTAAAAGAGGACGATCAGGAGGAAGCCCCGTTCATTCCTCCGCGTGCTGCACTACCTGATGGAGTGCCCAACCATGTTACCCCACGCGGCTTGCAACTGCTACTGGATGAACGGGCCCAATTGGAGGCGCAACGTGCTGCAGCATCGGGAAGCGATCACGAACGACGCCATGCACAAGGGGAATTGGACGGGCGTCTCGCCTTGCTCAACGAACGGATCGCAACGGCCCATGTGGTGGAGGCACCGCCGAAGGTGAGCAAAGAGGTGCGTTTCGGCAGCACGGTGGCCTTCGAACATCAAGTGGGGCGTATGCAGGGCAAGCAGTTCACCTTCACCATCGTGGGTGTGGACGAGGCGAACATCAAGGAGGGCAGGATCGCGTTCACCGCACCCATAGCACGGGTCCTGATGGGCAAACGGAAGGGCGGTGTAGCCACACTGCAGCTGGGAAGCGAGAAGCAGAAAGTAAAGGTCGTGCACGTGGCTTGACCCACCTCCGCGGTCGGCTCCCTTCCCGTCGCATACTAAAAACCAATGTTTTCTTAACGATCCGGGTCGATTTGACCGTCCTTTGTGGTCCCATGTCCCTCACCCCAGCCGAGATCCAGCAAGCCCTTCGCATCAGTAAGGCGATCGAAGCGCACCTTGAGAACACCCGTTCTGTCAACGTGCGCAGTGAAGATCTGTACAGCACCTTGGCAGACCTGAAACTTGTGGAACGCGACCTTCAGCAGGGCCACAACTTCCGCTTGTTCCTGAAGAAACTGGTGAAGGAGAACATGCTGAACCTGATCCCGCAGTGCCACGCCACGGCCAAAAGCGGAGGCAAGTTCGACTTTGTCTTCAACCGTGCCGCCGATCGGATGCCAGCGCGCAAGCCTGCCGCTCCTGCAGCGCCAACGGCATCAGCAACTCCTGGAACCGATACGACCGCGGAGAACTCTTCCGAGATGGAAGCGGACAAGGATGTGGAGCCTGAGCTGAAGAACGCTTAGCCTGATCTTCAGCCGATAGTTGCCCTAAGGGCCAGTGTGGAAGGGTCGACCTGCTTGGTCCACCTTTCGTGTTCCAGGGAGGGAACTCCACCCTTGGAGGCCTTGTCGAGGTGCTCGGACTTTCACCAGGCGTTCCATTGATCGAAGTGCTCAGGTGTGAGCACCTTCCGCAAATCCTTGATGTGACAGTCCACGACCGAAGTGAAGTCAATGCCCGCCCCGCGTTCCACCACCCAGTCTTTCATACG
>CAYQMC010000298.1:0-2986 GCA_964418285.1 uncultured Chryseobacterium sp. | reverse complement strand
GAACGCGAGCAGGGCCAGTTGGAGCAGTAGGATGGTCCGCATCATGGGTAGCGCCGTTCGATCAGGTCCATGAACGTGGCCAGCGCCTCCGGGTCGGAGGGCTTCTTCAGCTTGGAAAGCACTTCGTTCTCCATGTACGCGATGGCTTTTTCCTTGTCGCCCAAGGCATTCAGCAGACCGATGCTCTTGTCGTAGGTGATGCGATCACCGCCGAAGAGCTCGGCCACGAACCAGAATTTATGGCTCAGGGAAATGGCCTTGGAGAGGTCGGTGATGGAGGCCTTTTCCAACTTCTCCGCGACCGTTGTGGCCTGCTTGCTGTTGTCCTTCTTCTCCGCTTTGGCGGGTGCTTTCGCTTCCGCAACGGCGGTCGCAATGGGCACTTCCAAGGGCGTCAACTTCACGGGTTCCTCATTTTCATCGGTGGCCTCGATGGCTTCGATGAGCGAGGTCTGGCGAGGTGAGATCACCGGTGGGCGGGTGTCCAGGCGCAGGGAAGCAGGCTCTGCTACCAGGCTTGGTGCCTCGGGCTGTTCCTGCTCGGGTACCGGCTCGGCGGCAGCCGGTTTCGCACCCGGCGTTACGGCCGCTTCGCGCGCCTTGTGGCGCAGCACCACCAGCCGTTCGTAGAGTTCGCGGGCATCGGCGCAGGCTGTTTCCAGACCGTCCAAATGCAGTGTGCCGGAGCTCAATCCCCGTTCGGCTTCGGCCAATGCCGACACCAGTTCCTGTATCGATCGGAAGCCCTTGTCCTTGCCCATGTTCAGCGGTGCTGTGGTCGATGGTCCAACGCGAAGATCCCTAATTTAGCGGCACCCACCAAACCGCGCCCATTCCGGAACGGTCCGGGGCCTTCCCACACGCATGTTCCTGGAACACACCGGCAGCCGCACCCGACGCAAAGGATGGATCGAGGTGATCTGCGGCAGCATGTTCTCCGGCAAGACCGAGGAGCTGATCCGCCGCCTGCGCCGGGCCGAGTTCGCCAAGCAGCGGGTGGAGATCTTCAAACCCAGTGTGGATACGCGCTACCACGACGCCGAAGTGGTGAGCCACGATGCCACCAGCATCCGCAGCACCCCGGTGCCCAGCAGCAGCAACCTGCTCCTGCTAGCGGGCAACATCCAGGTGGTGGGCATCGACGAGGCGCAGTTCTTCGACGCCGGCCTGCCCCTGGTGTGCCAGCAGCTGGCCGACAGTGGCGTCCGTGTCATCTGTGCCGGGCTCGACATGGATTTCCAAGGACGCCCCTTCGGCCCCATGCCGCAGTTGATGGCCATGGCCGAGTACGTCACGAAAGTCCACGCGATCTGCATGCAGTGCGGCGACCTGGCCAACTTCAGCAACCGCATGGCGGGGGGCACCGACCTGGTGCAACTGGGCGAGACCGATAGCTACCAGCCGCTGTGCCGCCAGTGTTTCCACGCGGCGCTCAACGCCGATCCGTCCGCACCACGGCCATGAGCACGCAGCGCGGCCATACGCTCGCCACCCTGGCCCAGGTGCTGGGTGCCACGGTGCATGGGCCGGATGGCGCTACGCTGATCGAGCACCTCTCCATCGATTCGCGCAAGCCCTTCCCGCAGGACAGCACGCTCTTCATCGCCCTGCGGGGTGAACGGCACGATGCACACGGCTACATCCCTGCCCTGCAGGAGCGGGGTGTGCGCTACTTCCTGGTGGAGGAACTGCCTGCCGCGCACGACGCCAATGATCGGCGCAGCACCTTCCTGGTGGTGCGCGACACCCGCGATGCCCTGCAACGCCTGGCCGCCTGGCACCGCGCCCACTTCCGCTGCCCCGTGGTGGGCATCACCGGCAGCAACGGCAAAACAGTGGTGAAGGAATGGCTCTTCCAACTGTTGCGCGGCGCCGAACACATCGTGCGCAGCCCTGGCAGCTGGAACTCGCAGGTGGGCGTGCCGCTCAGCGTGTGGGAGATGAGCAGTGCACACACCCTGGGCCTCTTCGAAGCGGGCATCAGCAAGCCCGGCGAAATGGAGCGCCTGCGGGCCGTGATCGATCCGGACATCGGCATCTTCACCAACATCGGTCCGGCGCACGGCGAGAATTTCCACACCGACCTGGAGAAGGTCCAGGAGAAACTGAAGCTCTTCGCCGACGCCAAGGTGCTCGTGTACTGTGCCGACCAGCCCACCGTGGCGGAAGCTTTGCGCAGCAGCGGGCTGGGCCAGCGCGTGGCCCTGCGCGGCTGGAGCCGGGAGAACAGTGCCTGGCTCCACGTGGTGCACGAGCGGCGCAGCGCCCACGGCACCCACATCACCGTGATCAACGATGCCGTCTCCTTCGGTTTCGACATTCCCTTCGTGGACCATGCCTCGGTGGAGAACGCCCTGCATTGTGTAACGCTGCTGCTGCACCTGGGCCATGCACCGGCCTGGATCGCGGAACGCATGCCCAGCCTGGCACCGGTGGCCATGCGCCTGGAAGTGGTGGACGGTGTGCAGGGCATGACCCTGATCAACGACGCCTACAGCAACGACCTCGCCTCGCTCGCCATCGCCCTGGACCGACTGGCCGTGGTGGCCAGCGGAAGACCCACGGCCGTGGTGCTGTCGGACATCCAGGAAAGCGGCGATGCACCCGCCATGCTGTACCAGCGCGTGGCCGATCTACTGGACCGTGCCGGCGTGTCCGCCCTCTTCGCCGTAGGCCCGCAGCTGGCCGCGCACAAACAGCGCTTCGCCTGCACGGTACACGCCTTCCCGGACCCCGCCGCACTGGTGGCCGCCATTGCCCCCAGCACCCTGGCCGGCCATGCCGTGCTGGTGAAGGGCGCCCGCACCTTCGCCCTGGAGCAGGTGGTGCAGCGCTGGCAACGGCAGGTGCACGGCACCGTGCTGGAGGTGGACCTGGAGGCCATCCGCCACAACCTGAACCATTTCCGCGCGCTGCTGCCAACGGGGGTGCGCACCATGGCCATGGTAAAGGCCTTCGGCTACGGCACCGGGGCCTTGGAACTGGC
>CAYQMC010000297.1:0-2988 GCA_964418285.1 uncultured Chryseobacterium sp. | reverse complement strand
GCATCCCAGCCGATCGTAGCAGCGGTGAACGAAAGGGCCGTCGCTTCGATGTTGGCGGGTGGGAAACAGGTCGGCGCCTCGTCCACAAGGATCTCGTCGATGCTGATGTCGCCCGTGAAGTCCAAGCCACGGATACCCTCGAAACGGATGTACACCACCTCATTGACATAGGCGCTGAGGTCCACCGAGGCCTGCAACCATGGGGCGGCCGCAGTAGCCTGCTGCTCCCCGGTCAGGGTGAATACCGGTGGGTCGAAGTTCACATTGTCCGTGGATACCAAAACGTTCAGCGTGCCCATGTTCACACCACGCATGTGGTAGTAGAACGAAAGCTGTGGGACATCAAGAGGCGTCAGGTCGATGGCCGGCAGGGTAAGCGTGGCCACGGCTCCAGCGACGCCCGAGGAGGCTTCGGTGAAGGCGTAACGGGTACCTGCGAAGGGCCCGCTTGGACCGGTCGAAGACGTTGATGGGGTGGTCAGATCCTCCTGGTTCCAACGGTACGCCGCAGTGATCAACGCAGGGTTGGCCGCGATGCACTGGCCACTGGGCCAGTTGGCGTTGGTGGCGAGGGCATAGCCTTCAAAACCCTCCGAGTACGGTGCGGTGAACACATCACAGGGAGTGGTGAAGGTGAAGCCGGGGCTGTTGGCGCTCCAACCATCCACACCGCAGTTCTGGCGCACATACACCGTGTAGGTGGTCTGTCCCGCAAGAGCGATGGTCGCGGGGGAGGTCGCGGGGTCCACCACGGTACCGCCTGTGCCGGCGGTCCCGTCAATACCGGGGGTGAAGGGCGCAATGCCATACTCCACCAGGAAGGTGCCGGAGCATGCCACACAGTTCCAGGTCACATCGGCACTGGTGGGGCTGGTCACCGTGGCCAGTACGGAAGATGGTACCGGGCAATCCGGGGGGGCTGGGAAGTTCAGGCTCCAACCGGCCATGGCACCGGCATCTCCTCCGGTGTCATCCCAGATGTAGAGTTCCCAGGGTCCATCGGCATTGGTGCCGTTGAACACGCTCAGGTCCGCAGCGTACGGGCCTGCAGGGGTGGGACCATCGAAGGAGCCGTTGTTGTTCGGTCCGTACGTGCCGTTCGCGGGGAAACCCGTGGCGGGGAAGAGAGGCCCCCCGTCAACGAAGGTCCATGTGCGCGGGTTTGCCACCAGGTCGCCACCGCCGCCACCAACGGCATCGGTGAAGAGCACGCTCTGTGCTCCGGTGGGGCCTACCAGCACGATGTCCACATCATCCGGCCAGGAGTGCTGGAAGCCCGTAAGGGTCACTTCCACACCGCCTAGGATGGTGCCAACGCCGGTTACCGCGATGGTATTGGGAGATGGCGTGGCCGCGCCGCTTGCATTGATGGTGGTGGCCACACCCGAACTGAATTGCGACCGTGCACTGAACGGGAGGGTAAGCAGCGCGGTGCCCAAGAGCAGCGCTGGTACCTTCCACCAGCGCGTTCGGCTGCGGGGGGTCGATGGGTTTCGACTGAACATGGTTTTGGGTTTTGGTTAGGGAATACTGTCGATTCGTCCAGGCAACATCCACGGGTTGCCGACCGTCTGAGCAGGGTGGCCGCAGGGATCCAAGGGAATAGGGTCGAAGGCGGCTAAGGAGTCATGGTGTTCGTGCGGCCCGCAACAGGGCGAAGGCCGCGCACAACATCAGGCCCTTATGGTACGTTCGGTAAGTTCGTCAGGAACATCATGCTGATAGGGGTCGAGACGGGTGGGGTTTGAAGTGTTTAGGTTTCTTGGGAAGGGAGCCGAAGTTATCGGTGCGATGCCGAGAAATACAAGCACAATGTTTTTTTCAACAGTAGGCAACGCATAGGTCATCCTTGCGTACAAGGCCAGCCCTCGTCCTCTGGAGGGCTGTCACCATCAGTTGCTTGAGCGCCTTGTCCACCCCCCGCCACCCCGCCATCCTTAGCGCTACAGTACCAGTGGGTTCAAGGCCATGCCCGGCGGTTCGGAATGCCGCCCCGGGGCCTGCCTGCCACAGCCCAGCGGCCGTTGCGGATCTGGCCAGGAATGCCGCTGCGACCGCCTGTGCTGATCCAGTATGCATTCGTGGTATCCAGAACGGCGGGTATTTGCTGCAATACGCTGTTATACAATGGGTTGGATGCCTCCAAGCGTGGTGTGCTTCCTGCTCATTGCCGGGACCAGAGGTTTGCGGCCCGGTGGAAATTCCGCAACGAACGGTTTTCGGCCTCACTGGCACGTATCCTTTGGATCCCAAACGGAACCAGCCTTATGGTAAGCCCCATAGGGCCGTGCACGGCGTCTCAGCGGGGGAGGGGGGCTGAGCAGCATGAACGAAGCGGAGGCAGACAGCACCAAGCACTCGGTCTTGTTCGTATTTTTGCTCGCTATATCCTGCGCATGAACAGAATGCTACCCTTTGCCGCCATGCATCGTCCTGCGAACCAAGCAGCCCTCTCGCTTGCTTTAAAGGCGCAACCTTCTGCGGGTAGCTTCGTCCTAACAGACACACAACACCGGCCGGTCATGTACCCCACCCTGCTCCGCTTCCTCCTCGTTCCCTTGCTGCTGCTGGCCCTCTTCCAACAGGCCCAGGCACAATCTCCGCAAGGTCCGGACTGCAACAGCTGCGATTGCACACTGATCGGTAGTGGCCCGTTGACCACATTGACCCCTGATTGCCCCGGCTCCGTGGTGGGCACGGTGACGACCACCCAGCGCTATCGGCGCTTCAATGTGGTGGCGGGCAACCGGTACCGGGCCAGTGTATGCGGTGCCACCTTGGACAATACCGTGATGACCATCCGGAACAACACCGCACCCAACGCGGTGATCCCCACGGCCTGCGACGACGATGGTTGCGGGGTTACCGACGGCCCTTCGGCGGTGACGTTCGTGGCCCCCGTTGGATTTACCCGTGTCCGGGTCTACATCAACCGGGACACCTGCGACAGCAATGTGAACTGGTCGGCTCCGATCAATATCACCTTCG
>CAYQMC010000296.1:890-3036 GCA_964418285.1 uncultured Chryseobacterium sp. | reverse complement strand
TATCAGTATGTTGTGGAAGCCAACGCACCATGCGTGCAGGCAACAGCAGCCTTGTCCATCACTGTGGTCATGGAGCCCAATGCTGGCACAGGTGGGTCCTTGACCGTATGTAGCAGCGACGTGCCTTTCATCATGTTCTCGGAATTGACCGGGTCACCTCAGCAAGGAGGTATTTGGACGGGTCCTAACGGAGCAGTGATGAATGGGGTCTTCATCCCGAGTACATCCCCGGCAGGTTGTTACGTGTACGTGGTCGCGGGGAATTTGTCTTGCCCCAACGAGAATGCAGTCCTGTGCATTTCCGTGAACCCAATGGTGGATCTTGGTCCTGACTTCACACTCTCCGTTTGTGGTATTACACCGGTCGATATGCAGGCCGATCTACCAGCGGGTGGCACATGGACTTACCAGGGCCAGCCACACTCGAACATGTTCACGCCAGGTGTGGATGCTCCAGGTCTGTACAGGTATACCATACCTGGAGTCTCACCTTGTACAGCTTCCATGGTCGACGTGATGGTGACCCTGAGTCCAGGGCCGAATGCGGGAAACAACGCCACGGTAATACGCTGCCTAAGCCAAGGTGATGTGGACCTCTTTGCACAGCTGGGCGGCACTCCGGCACTTGGAGGTACTTGGGTGGACAACATTGGTACGGGCCAATTGGTGGGTGGCACTTTCGTGGTTGCAGGTATGCCTTCGGGCAGCTACACCTTCATCTACTCCGTAGCGGGTGGCAATTGTCCTGATGCGCAGGCCACCGTGACCGTGGACCTCAACGCCGTATGCGTGATGCAACCGGACACTCCTTATCCGGTGGAGTGATCACACGTGCTCCAAGGCCTGCTCCAGATCCGCGATCAACTCTTCCGGATCTTCCAATCCAACGTACAGTCGGATCATCGTAAAGGGCAGGTCCGTGTAATACCCGCTGGGTCCTTGCAGCGCGCATACAGGCCATTGCAGGCTTTCGTAACCGCCCCAACTTACGGCGATCAGGAAGGTCTTCAGGTTGTCGCAAAAACGTTCCACGGCAGCTACGTCGGGTGCCTCCAGCTCGATGCTCATCAATCCCGCCACGCGCTTCATCTGCTTTTTCGCAAGTGCATGCTGCGGATGGCTTTCAAGCCCCGGCCAATGCACGACCTTCACCTTGGGGTGCGTCTCCAGAAAACGCGCGACCTTCTCCGCATTGTCGGCACTGCGTTCCATCCGCAGGGGTAGCGTGCGCAGGCCACGCATCAGCAGCCAGGCATCGTGTGGTGAAGGTGCGGCACCGAGTGTCATGAACTCCTTGCTCATCACCTGGCGCATGTGTACGTGGCTTCCGGCCAGGGCGCCGGCCACCACATCGCTGTGTCCGTTGAGGTACTTGGTGGCACTGTGCGCCACCATGTCGATGCCGAGGTCGATCGGGTTCTGGTACAGCGGGCTGTTGAAGCTGTTGTCGCAGAGCGTTACGATGCCATGCTCCTTGGCGATCGCTGCTACGGCAGCGATATCCTGCAACTCGAAGGTGAGCGAGTTCGGACTTTCCAGGATAAAGAAAGTGGTGTTCGGCTTGATCGCTTTGCGGTAGTTCTCCACATCGGTTCCATCCACGAACGTATGTTCCACACCGAAACGCACGAGCAGTTCGGCAAGGAGCTTCCTCGTCCAGCTGTAGGGCTTGTGTACGCACACAATGTGGTCGCCCGCCTTGGTGAAGCTCATGACGGCCGCGGCTATCGCAGCGCTTCCACTGCTGAACACAAGCGCATCCTCAGCGTGTTCCAGTGCAGCGATCTTCTTGCGCAGGATGGCCACGGTGGGGTTGAACCCGCGCGTGTACAATGGACGGTCCATCTCCTTTTGCACAACGGCACGCATGGCCGCCACGGTGGGGTAGGTAAAGTTGCCGCTCTGTACGATGGGCGGTACCACGGCATCGTAGCCGCGTTCGCGGTCCTCGCCGAGGTGGGTGAGGATGTGGGAGAGGTCGTCTGTCATGGTGTCAGATCAACGCAGACCTGCCGGTCGGCAGGCGGGGGCGCTGATGCGGCAAAGGAACGCAGAGGAAAGCAGCCGCAACGATATCAACTCGGATAGCGCCGGAAGAACACGAACCCATTCTTCCGATACAGTTCCTCCAAGGTGCTGATGCCTG
>CAYQMC010000296.1:0-880 GCA_964418285.1 uncultured Chryseobacterium sp. | reverse complement strand
TGCCTGCCACCTCGTCCACCGCAGTGATCTTGCACACCACGTAAACCGGCCTGTCGATGTCGCCATACAGCAGCCATTCCTTGTCATGGCTGCGTGGGTCGGTCACTGGTGCTTTGGCCGTGTAGAACAGGTGCGCGTAGCTCTTGTAGTTCTTGGTGATCACGTAGCATGTTTCGCCCTGGCGTTCCTTGAAGAAATCGATCGCGGCGCGTTGCGAATAGCCTTCGATGCGGTCGATGAAGAAGAAGAGCGCGATGGTGACGAACAACGCCGTTCCGCCGAAGACCGCGAGGATGCCTTCGCGGTGGCGGCCTTTGCCATGTAGCCAGTGACCGGTCAGCAGAGCGGCCAATAGGAAGGTTCCGGCCAGCGCTTCAAGACCGAGCCAGCGCACATCGGCATCCAGATTCGCTTGGCCGAATGGATCCTGCGCGAGAAGCGGCTTCAGCTGTTCGATGTTCATGCCGAGAAAGGGCACAACAATGAAGACCACCGCCACTATGGTGCCCAAGCCACCCACCAGAAAGCGCGACCAGCCGAAGGACTCCCGTTTCTGCCAGATGCGCTCCAGTTGCAGCGCGGCCAGGTGGGTGAGCGGGAAGTAGGCCATGCTGCTGTAGTGGACGATCTTGGTCTTCACGATGCTGAAGAGGATCAGCACCACCCAGAAAAGGATCAGCATCCAACGACGGTGGTCGTTCTGGTGCGCATCTTCCGTTCGCGTTGGCTTGAATAGTTCTTGCAATGCGAAGACCGATGCCGGGAAACAGCCCAACAGGAGCACCACGAAGTGGTAGCCCACGAATCCTCCGTGGCCGGCATCCTCCGTGGTGAGCATGGCCACTTGGCGCCAGAAGAAGGCCACCATGAATTCCGGTCC
>CAYQMC010000295.1:0-3075 GCA_964418285.1 uncultured Chryseobacterium sp. | reverse complement strand
AGGCCGTGCCGGTCAAGCCGTCCACTGGTAGCGTGTTGCCCAGTGTATCCAGCAGGTAGAAGCGTGCTTCGTCCCCGGCCGCGACCATTTCTATGTAGTGCGTACCTGCATCACCAAGGATGCCTCCGTGAGGAGCTTTAGGCATTTGGTCCTGGGCGGAAACCAAAGCGCTGAATGTAAGTGCGGTGCCCGCCAAAGCGATACGGAACTTGGTATGTATGCGCATGTTCATGGGGAGTTTCGCACTACTGCTCGGCAGAACAAGACCCGCCGGGCAGTGTGCGGGTTCATCAATGCTGATGTCCGTCTTCGTGGCTGTGACCGGCGGTGGTGTCGTGCGCGGCTTCATCATGCGCATGGCCATCGTCGTGGTTGTGGCCGTCCTTCTCATCGTGGGCTTTGGTAGCATCACGAACATCGCCATCGGTATGGGGGGTTCCGTCCTCATGTTTGGGCGTATCGGTACCGGCGGGTTGGCCGCAAGCGAAGAGCAAGGTGGCGAGGGCAAGAGGTGCGAGCAGGCGTTTCATTGGATCTTGGGGTTTGAGGTTTCAGTTTCGTTTGGATCAAGCGGATCAATGTTCGTGTCCACTGCTGGTGTTCATCATCGCGATCAGGTAGTAGGCGCCGCCAACCGCCACTTCGGCGTTGGGTGGTACGGCCTGCAGAAAGGTCACCGCCGTGTAGGGGCCGTCTGTGGTTCCACGCTTCACCTCGATGCGTTGGAAGGTCATGCTGCCCGCGGCCGCATCATGGTCGTGGCCTTCGCCTTCGGTGTGGCCCGTGCCCTTCTCCTTTCCATGGTCGTGGCCATCTCCTTCCTTGTGTTCGCCCTCTGCCTCTTCGCCGTGATCGTGGCCATGGTCCTCACCTTTGGCATGCGCGGCCTTGTTCTCCTTCGCGTGGTCGTGCGCTTCGCCTTCGGTGTGCTTGTGCGCCGGTTCTTCCTTATGCGCGGGCTCTTCCTCATGCCCGTGCTCTTCCTCACCTTCCGTCCTTATGAACACGAAGTCCTTGCCTTCCATGCTCACAATGGCCTCGGTGAGCACGGCCGTTGTAGTTGCGTTGCCGACATCGATGCGTGCGGTTACCCCCGTGCCGTGGATGAGACCCATCTTTTCGCCCGTGATCTCGGCGTGCACAGGGATGGTCTTCGTTTCGCTCTCGAAGGAACTGCCGATCGCGAATACCTCGGCCGTGTAATTCTTGCCGGGCAGGTTGGTGAGGCTGATGTCGATCTGCTGACCGGCCTTCACTTTGGCGATATCCTGTTCGTACAGGAAGAGGTCCACATGGAGCTTGCTGTTGTTCACCACGCGGAACATGGTGGCATCACCACTCACCTTGCTGCCCACGTTCACGGCAATGTGCGCCACGGTACCATCGATGGGGCTCACGATGTTACCGGTGGAGCGTATGCCGTCGGCGTTGAGTTTCTCCGGGTCGATATTGATCAGGCGCAACTGTTCTGCATTGGCATTCATACTGGCACGTAGTGAGGCATGCTCGGCGGTGGCCTGTTGCAGGGTCTTTTGCGCGCTCACATTGGCACCGGCCAGTTCAGTCTGGCGGTCCAGGTCGTTCTTGGCAAAGACCAGTCGCGCCTTGGCATCAAGGTAATCGCGTTGGAGGTCGATGATCGATGGGTCCGTGATCGAAGCAAGGGCCTGCCCTTTCTTCACATGGTCTCCTTCTTGTACCAACACTTCGCGTACCGTACCGCCAAGTGCAGCCGTTACATCGGCGATGTTCTGCGGGGGCACTTTCAAAAAGCCGGTCGCTTTCAATGCGGTGGTAAGGTCCTTCATTTCCACCACGCCAAGCTTGCCTTCTATGGCGGCGAACTGTTGCGGTGTTACGGTAACGGTGCTGCCACCGCCATGCCCTTCCTCTTCTGCGTGGCCTTGACCTTCTTCTTCGGTGGCCGCGCCGCCACCACAGGCGACGAACAAAAGTGTGATAAGAAGGAGGCCCAAACTGTGGGTCAGATGTGCAATGGCACGATCGATCTGCTGTGATCTCATGTTCATGGAAGGTTAAAGCCCTTGCAGGGCGCGTAGATGAAGGACGGTAAGGGCGAGCTCGTAACGCACGCGCAGATGCTCGGCGTTGAGTTGAAAGGCCTGCTCTGTGCCTTGGGTGAATTGGAAGTAATCGGCTTGGCCCGCGCGGTAGGCACGGTCGGCATCATCGAACAGGTTAGCTGCCAAAGCGGCTACACTGCTTTCGAAGTAGTCCAGGCTTACGCGAAGTTGCGCGAGCTGTGCTTGGGTGTTGGCAAGTTCGCTGCTCCGCTGGCGGCGAAGGGCATCCAACTCCTCTGCAACGATCTCACTGCGCAAGCGTGCGGCCTTGGTGCGCCCACCTTGCCCACTGCCGGGGAGCGGTACGGATGCGCCGATCAAATAGCCGGTGAAGGGTGCTTTGCCATCGAAGGTCTGGTAGAAGCCACCGCCTTGCAGGTTGGGTGCCCACTGGCTGCGTTGGAGTTTCCAATCCGCTTCGGCCACCTGCGCACGTTGTTCCATGGCGCCCAAGAGCGGATCGTTGCCCCCCCCCGGATCGGGTGCCCGTGCTGTATTCAACAATTCTTCCGGGAGTGGGATGGCACCATTGAGCGGGCCTGCCCAGCGTTCCACTTCGGCCTGAAAGGCGCGCAGATCGGCTTGGGCCTGACGTAAGCGCACCTTCACTTGTTCGGTTCGGCTTTGCGCGCTGGTCTGTTCCAGCCGCCCCGTCTCTCCAAGTTCAAAGCGCATTGTTGCAAAGGCCACCATGGATGAATAAGCACTGTCCAGCTTTTGCAGCATGCGGACCTGTTCGAGACCCATGGCCCATTGCAGGTATGCGCCCCCGGCGCTCTCTTTCACATAGGCGGTCGTACCCAACTTTTCGCTCTCGGCCAATTGCAAGCTCTCTTTCAGGTAGGCTGCACGCCTTGCAATGGTGGTAGGAAAGGCGAAACCGGTGGTGGCTTGCAGGATAATGTCCTTGCGATATGGCCCCTGGGTCTGGCCTTGAGAGAATTGCGCATTGAGCGGCTGCAGGTCGAGGGCCGTGCTGCGCAGTGCATCC
>CAYQMC010000294.1:0-3086 GCA_964418285.1 uncultured Chryseobacterium sp. | reverse complement strand
GCTTGTACTACGAGACCCTCAAGCACACGGGCGAATACCCGATCATCGGCGTGAACACCTTCCTCAGCAGCAAGGGCTCACCGACGGTATTGCCCAAGGAGGTGATCCGCGCCACCGAGGAAGAGAAGGAAGCGCAGATTGCGACGGTGGAGAACCTACGCGCGGCCTACAGCGCGGAAGCGGCGAAGGCGATCAAGGACCTGCAGCAAGCGGCCATCCGGAACGAGAACATGTTCGCCGTGCTGATGGAGGCGACGAAGTATTGCTCGCTCGGGCAGTTGACTGCGGCGATGTTCGAGGTGGGGGGGCAGTATCGGCGGAATATGTGACCCGCGAAGGGCCCGATACTCCATTCACTCTCGGACACGGTGATCGCACTATCGATCACACGGCAAAGGTGTCATTGAGTATCGCTGCTAGGTCGTCTGGTAACGCCAGCGGCTTCAGCGCCGGCACATTCGCTCCGCCCGTATTCCCGATCGGCACCGTGCCTACGAAGCTCTTCACCCCGCCAAGGATCAGACGCGGCAACTGCCCGATGATCTCTCGCGTGTTCTTGGTCCGGAAACCGAACACGAGCATGCGCCAATGCACGGCATTGTGTTCACGGGGCCAGCGCTGCCCCAGGATATGAGCACGCTCCAAATGATGCCATTCGAGTTGCATGTCACTGCGCATGCGTGCCTCTTCGCTCTTGCGCAGCTCCGCTTCATAGTACGGTCTGACCGGCGTCGGCATTGACCAATGGATCTTCATGTCGTGCAACTATCTACTATTCGTTCATCGCATCCTGCTCGCATTCAGTATGGCCAGCAACGCCACGCCCACATCGGCGAACACCGCTTCCCAGAGCGTGGCCAAACCACCGGCGCCAAGCACGAGTACAATGGCTTTCACGCCAAAGGCGAGTATGATGTTCTGGGTGACCACACGCTTGGTGGCTTTGCCGATGCGGATCGCTTCGACGATGCTGCTGGGCCGATCATTCTGTAATACGACATCGGCGGTCTCTATGGCGGCATCACTACCCAGACCGCCCATGGCGATGCCCACATCGCTAAGGGCCAGCACCGGAGCATCGTTGATACCATCGCCCACAAAGGCCACCACGGCCGTGGGGTCCTTCTTCGCTTCCTGCATCCGGGTCACCTTGTCCTCGGGCAGCAGATCCCCGAAGGCTTTGGTGATACCGAGCGTGGCTGCCACGCGCTGCGTAATGGCTGTCTTGTCGCCGCTGAGCATGACGATCTCGCGGATGCCTTGAGCCTTCAGCAGGCCGATGGTCTCCTTCGCATCGTCCTTGATCTTGTCGGCCACGGTGAGGTAGCCCGCGTACGCACCGCCGATAGCGCACACCACGATGGTGTCCTCTACGGCATCCACTTCCGCCGGGTAGGGCACGTTGAACTTGCGCAACAACCGGGCGTTGCCGCCAACACTTCCTCACCATTCACAGTGCCGCGCATGCCGTGTGCACTGATCTCTTCCACGTTCGTCGCCTCGCCCACGGCATCGCCCTGCGGATGTTTCATGACCGCTTGCGCGATGGGGTGCGTGCTGTGCGTTTCCATCGCCTTGATCACACCGAGTAGCCGGGATTCAGAAATGCCAGCGGCGGGCTTCATCTCTTGCACGGCGAACACGCCCTCGGTGAGCGTGCCGGTCTTGTCCATCACAATGGTGTTCACCTTCGTGAGCACGTCGAGGTAGTTGCCGCCCTTCAGCAGGATACCCTTACGGCTTGCCGCGCCGATGCCGCCGAAGTAGCCCAACGGAATACTGATCACCAAGGCGCACGGGCACGAGATCACGAGGAAGATCAGCGCGCGGTACAGCCAGGTGTTGAACACGTACGGTTCTACGATGAGCAAGGGCACCAAAACGATGCCCACGGCCAACGCCACCACGATAGGTGTGTAGATCCGCGCGAAGCGGCGGATGAAGAGTTCCGTTGGCGATTTGCTCTTCGCGGCGTTCTGCACAAGATCGAGGATGCGCGCGAGGCTGCTTTCACCGAAGGGCTTGGTCACTTCCATGTCCACCACCTTGTCCGTGGCGATCATGCCGGCGAGCACCGGAGCTTCCTTCACGATGGTGCGCGGCACGCTCTCGCCGGTGAGGGCAGCAGTATCGAAGGAGGCCTGGTCGCTAAGGAGTTTGCCGTCCAGGGGCACACGATCGCCCACGCGGATGCGGATGATGTCACCGACTTTCACCTCGGCGGCGGGCGTTTCCACCGGGACACCATCACGCATCACGTTCGCGGTATCGGGCCGTACATCGAGCAGCGCTTGAATGTTGCGCTTGGCGCGGTCCACAGCGGCGTCCTGGAACAATTCGCCCACGGCGTAGAAGAGCATCACGGCCACGCCTTCGGGATATTCCTGGATGAAGAACGCGCCGATGGTGGCGAGGCTCATGAGGAAGAATTCGCTGAAGACATCACGCTTTGCGATCGCCTTGATCGCTTTCACCAGCACGGGAAGGCCCACGGGCAGGTACGCCGCGAGGTACCAGGCGAGCCGCTTCCATTCCGGTTGGAAGAACTTCGGTGCAAGCTGGTCGATGGCAATGCCGCCAAGGAGCAGGACGAAGGAGGCGATGGCGGGCAGGTAGGCGCGCCATGCACTGATGCTTGGTTCCTGGGCGGGTGTGCCAGCGTGATCGTGGTCGGAGCTCATGGTGTTTGGATCAGAAGGTTGGACCGTTACTGCGGGAAAGCCGGTACATGCCCCACCAGGCGCAGGGCGCAAGAACCACTACACTGGCCATGCCGGGGAAGTAGTCGTACGGCTGATCCTCGAACAAGGGCAGTGCGAAGTGCGCGAGTTCCGTGATGCCCATGGCAGCGAAGAAGGTCCAGGCCAGGTAGTAGCCGAAGGCGTACCCACGCTTCACCAGAGCGGGAACGGCGAGCCAAGCACCAACGGATAGCAGGATCAGCAGGATGACAGGGACGGAATCGATCTCCGGCACTGGTGTGCCCGTAATGGACGCCAGTCGATCGAAGAAACCGTACACCTTCTCTTCGACGCGGTGGAGCAGGAAGAGCGCGGTCGACGCGAGCATCAGCGGCGTGGTGACGA
>CAYQMC010000293.1:0-3088 GCA_964418285.1 uncultured Chryseobacterium sp. | reverse complement strand
CAGCTACACCCGCGAGCACCACATCCGCATCGCCGGCAAACCCGACCTGATCGCCACAGCGGATCCCATGTTCCGTGGTGATGCCCCCCTGCACAATCCTGAAGACCTGCTTCTGGCGGCACTGAGCAGCTGCCATATGCTCACCTACCTGGCCCTCTGTGCCCGTGCACGCATCAACGTGCTCGGCTACCGCGACAAAGCAGAAGGCACGCTGGTACTCACCAAGGATGGCGGTGGGCAGTTCACCGAGGTGGTCCTGCGGCCGGAAGTAGAGGTGGCCGATGCCGCATTGCTCGAGAAAGCGCGGCACTTCCACAGCGAGGTGCACAAGTACTGTTTCATTGCGCGCAGCGTGAACTTCGCGGTAATGTGCGAGGCCGTGGTCAAGGTCCGATAAGGTATCTGACGATCATTCGCTGTTTTGGAACAAAAAAACACGGTTGGTGCCTGGGCCATTGGGTAACATGGGCATCCGACCCGGTAGGCGGCGCGTATGAACCAGTGCGCTCCGGCCCGAAGGATCATTTTGAAATGGCTTCCACGACCATTGTATATGGTTCACGGTGTTGAAGGCAAAAGCCAACCGCGACACGAACGCCATTATGATGCACCACCCGGGCGATCACGTCCGGGAGCTCTTGGACCGAAGCCTCGGCCAGGATCGACGAATGGCTGTTCCAGTCTTGGACTGGTCATTGGCCGAGCCCAAGCGACCGAACGAACAATGACGAACGCATTCCATCATAAATTTAATTATCTCCGTCATATTTCGGTCACTTCAATGAACATACATCAATGTGGCTTCCGTAAACCCCCGGAACATAGCCATCGCACCCAATCAAGGTTGCGCGATGGTGGACCCTAGATGAACGAAGACTTCCTCATCAACAGCATCCCCGCCTGTACGTTCCAGGTCGTGCTGCCTTCGTCCTCGTCAGGGGAGGGCTCATTGTTCCCCCCGGCAGGTGGGTCGGAGTGCCTCCATGTATTCATCAGCCCGCAAGGCGAGGATATCACCGGCCATGCCATCGCGGAACTTGCCCGGTTGCCCGCCCCCGCTTTCCACGCGCTGTGCATTCCGGATGATGTCGCCATGCTGCAGGCCAACTTCCAAGCCGCCTTGGATGCCCGGGCCGCATACCAGATCAAGTATCGTATCCGCCGCGTTGATGGTGCGATACGTTGGATACAGGAGAACGGCAATTTCGAGTCAGTAGCACCGAACCTCCACCTGGTGGCAACGGTATACGATTGCAGCAACGAAGAAGTGTTGAAGGAAGAACTCCTGCGACGGCAGGAGTTGCTTTCGGCCATTGCCGATGCCAATTCATTCCTGATCGGGGAACCCGACCTGTTCACCGCACTGAACCGAGCGGCAGAACGCATCGGAAGAAGCACCGCCGTGGACCGGGTATATCTGTTCACGAATGTGATCGACGCCCAAGGGAACGCGGTGACCACCAGCCAGCGCATGGAATGGAACTCGGGGCAGGCGAGCGCACAATTGGACAATCCCGAGTTACAGGAGATGCCCATAGAAGCGTTCGGCAAGTTCATGGATCCCTTGAAAAAGGGCATGTCCTTCCGTGCCGTGGTGGCCGAGATAGAAGATGATCATCTGCGCGGCGTGCTCGAATCACAGGATATCCGTTCGATCCTGGTACTTCCGATAACCGTGGATGGGCGCTTCTGGGGGTTCCTCGGATTCGACCAATGCACCCATGTAAGACTTTGGAGCCCGGAGGAGGAACACATCCTGCGCACCTTGTGTGCGGCCATGGCGAGTGCGGTGGTACGCGACAACATGGCCCGGGAGATCGAGCTGGAGCTCGTGAGTGAGCAGGCCATCAACCGCGCCACTGCGGCCATCCTACCCCTGACCGACCCGCTCGATGTGTTCTGGACGGCCATTGAAGGCATTCCCGATCAACTTGGCATAATTGATTGCGTGATCTATCAGTTCGACCCTGCACAGGAGAAGCTCGTGCAAGTAGCCGCTATGAGGGACACCAAGGCCGATAGGAGAATATTGTCAAATACCCTGACCCTTGACCTGGGCCAAGGGGTGGTGGGGCACGCTGCACGGACCAGGGAATCCCAACTGGTGGCCGACACGCGCACCAGGCCCGAGTACATCTCGGATGGTATGGCAGGTCTTTCCGAACTGGCGGTTCCGATCCTGGCCGATGGCCGCATCCTTGGCGTGATCGACACGGAACATCCGCTCGAGGACTTCTATCGCACATGGCACCTGCGCTACTTCCGGATGTTGTCGAACATCATCGCCATGAAGTTGGTGCAGTTGGAACATTTCACCGCGGCATTGGACCATGAACGTACAGCGATCAAGCTGCAGGTGGCCCTCAATGAGCAACTTGAATCATCCCTGCATGAACGCGAAGAGCAATTGAAGAAGATCACGGCCATCAGCCGATTTGCGGAGGTCAATCCCCTGCCCGTCATGCGTGTCGATGCTTCTGGCTATCTGACCTACGCGAACCCCGCAAGTGGGCCACTGCTCAAAGCATGGAATTGCACGATGGGCGACAAGTTGGATAACAACGTATTGGTCCAACTGCGTTGGGCAGCTGCGCGCAAGGCCTCGGTCAATGAGATGCACGGCGACAGGGTATTCAAGGTCATGGCCAGCTACGTTGAGGACTTCGACTTCATGAACGTGTATGCCACGGATGAAACGGCCATGCACAAGCTGAAGGACCTTCAGGAAGAGCTCATCCGGCAGGAGCGCATGTCCGTGCTCGGGCAGCTGCTTGCAGGCATCGCTCACGAGCTGAACACCCCATTGGGGGCGATCTCCGGATCCATCAACAACCTCGTCCGTTCGGCCGATCAATGGTTCAACAACCAACTGCCCGACCTTGACAAGGAGGACCTGCCCATGATCCGGTCACATATCGCCGCGGCGAATCCCGAAGCGCCCGACCACTACCATCGGCATAAAGCGCTATCCTCCCTGCTGGACCAGCAGTATGAGCAGCTTAGGCCGACAGCCGAATGGGCGAACATGTTGGCCGATCTGGGATGGAGCGCCGGCCTTGATGCGGACCGGAAGGCCCTGCTGCGCCAC
>CAYQMC010000292.1:0-3099 GCA_964418285.1 uncultured Chryseobacterium sp. | reverse complement strand
CCTTATGCGCCTGTATCCTGTACGGATCCAAGGGTAGTCCAAGCAATTCCGTTGCTGGTGTGGTTCTTGCACAACCCAGTGCGTCGCTATACATGAACAAATACCCCTATCACAATGAAACAGATCATCCTTTTCGCATTCATCCTTACCGGGTCGGCCTTGTTCGCGCAGCACACCCATCATTTGACCCTTCAGAACGACGTGTTCTACCCGGAATTCCTTGTGGTCGAAGCCGGGGACCCCATTGCACTGCAGCTTACCGAGGACCACACCCTCACCGAGGTCTCCTCTGGAACCTTTCGCGCAGGTGGAATAACTCCGAATGGTGGCATCCACATCGGTTTCGGTACTTCATTCGATAACGACCGGAATCCCTTCACCATCAACGAACCCGGTGAATATTACTTCGTTTCCGAAGGCCGGGATGCCGTCTTGGCGAAGACGCGGATCACCGTACTGGCCTCGTCGAATACCGGAGTCACCCCGGATCCCGATCAGTTCCACCCCGTGGTCTACCCGAATCCTGCCGATGATCAAGTGCGCTTCGCGGCCCATGAACATCTCGAAATGATCAGTGTGGAAGCCTACGACCAAAGTGGTCGACTCGTACTTAAGGATGTGGTGCGCGGCAATGAGCCACTAAGTGTCATGGCCTGGCCGGCCGGTCACTATTCATTGCGTCTTACGGACGGCATGTCCACGGTCTACGGCATCGAGCGCTTGGTGATCAACCGGGACATTGGCGGCCTATAGACCTAGGGCCAAGGTTGCACTGGCGAAGCCCGGCTACCTTTGTCGGCGCAACCAATTCGCTAGCCCATGCCCGGTACCGAACTCTTCGGAGAAGAAGAAAAGAAGGAAGTGATGGACGTCCTCGACACGGGCGTCCTTTTCCGTTTCAACCACGATGCGCAACGTGAAGGCCACTGGAAGGCCAAGGACTTCGAGGCCGAGGTGGCCAAGTTCTGCGGCGCGAAGTACGGGCTGGCCGTCAGCAGCGGAAGCACCGCTGTGAACACCATGCTGGCCGCGTGTGGCGTGGGCTATGGCGACGAGGTCATCGTGCCGCCCTTCACCTACATCGCCACCATCGAGGCCGTGCTGCTCGCCGGTGCACTGCCCGTTTTCGCCGAAATCGACGATACGCTGTGCATGAGCGCCGAAGGCATCCGCGCCGTCATCAGCCCGAAGACCAAGGCCGTGCTGCTCGTGCACATGTGCGGCGCCGCGGCCGACCTGGACGGCGTCCTCGCCCTGTGCAAGGAGCACCCCGGCTCAGATGGCCGGGGCATCCAGCTCATCGAGGACAGTGCCCAAGCCCTAGGCGCCAGCTACAAGGGCAAAATGCTCGGCACCTTCGGGCGCATGGGCAGCTTCAGCTACGACTTCTTCAAGATCAATACCTGCGGCGAAGGCGGCGTGGTGATCACCGACGACCACCAGTTGTGGGACACCGCCCAGCAGTTCGCCGATCACGGTCACGACCACATCGGCAACAACCGCGGCATGGAGCAGCACCCCATCATGGGCACCAACTTCCGCATCGGCGAGATCAACGCCGCCATCGGCCTGGCCCAGACGCGCAAACTGCCGCACATCCTCACCCAGCAGCGCAAGCACAAAGCCATCATCCAGGAGCGCCTCGGCAAGATCCCCGGCCTGCAATTTCGCCGCCACACCGACGAGGCCGGCGACAGCGCCACCTTCTTCCACCTGCTGCTGCCCAACGAGGCCGTGGCTCGCGCTACGGTAAAGCTCTTCGCCGAGGCTGGCATCCCGCACGGCTACTGGTACGACAACATGTTCCACTACATCAAGCAGTGGGACCACGTGAAGAACCTCAGCATGCCCTACAAGCTGGTGGCCCACGAGCTCGGCCTCCCGCAGGACCTCAAGACCCTGACCTTCCCCAAGAGCGACGCCATCATGAGCCGCCTCATCAGCTTCAACATCCGCGTGACGTGGACGGCGGAGGAGCTGGATGCGATGCTGGGGAAGATGGAAGGGGCGGTGAGGAAGGCGATGGAGTCCGTAGAGGTATAGGTATTCTGGGCGTTCCCCTCGCAGAGCCTCGGGTCGGGCTATTCGCTGCAAGTCCTCGTGCGGCTCGTTCCTCACCGCACTGCGGGCTTTTCGCTGCTATCCCTAACGCGATGCTTACTGCAATTGTACATTGTGCGTGGTATGCGGAACGTCTTCCTCGTCATCATGTTGCTGGGCATCTTCGGTTCAGGGCATGTCTCAGCACAGAGCGTCCGGGATGATGCCTTCTTCCGTGGCGTGGTGGTGGATGCGGTGAGCGGCGACTCGATACCGTTCGTGCACATGACGGCATATCGTCCGGATGTATCATGGACAGGAGCAACGGACTTTGATGGGGCGTTCTTTATCCGGTTGCCGAAGAAGTGGATGTTCATTGAGGTGAAGATGGCGGGCTACCGTACCGAGCACTTCGTCGTTGATCTTTCCAGTGGTTATGTCGATATCCACATCGCATTGAAGCCACTGCTCCCCCATTGACGTCAGTTCGCGGTGCATTGGCGATGGAGTCCTCCTGCGCTTCGCCTACGCCGTATGGCAGTGGTGGCAGTGTCGTGAAGTGCCAAATAGTGGTTGATAGGCAGCGCATCCTACCTTCAGAGTGTCTTTCGGGTCATATACCTTGGTCATCATGGACAGGCTCATGCGACAGTACTCGTTGTTCCTATTTGGCACGATCTCGTTCTGCGCGAATGGCCAGGTTTGGGAACGAGCATACCAACCCAGCGAAGTCATTCATTTGCAGGCTGCAATTCCTGTAGGAGGTGGTCGTTGGGCGGTGACCGGTCAGATCCAGTTTGGAAGCTCATTGCTTAGCGTACTGAACGGGGACGGAACGCTCGCCTGGGAACAGACGGACGAATACTTCACTGGCCAGGGCTTAGGCGAATTAGTCCTGCTGCCCGACAGCGGCTTGTTGCACATTGGCATCTATGATGGCTGCGACGTTTTTGGGCCCGATAGTCGCGTGCGGCGTTATTCTCCCGATGGTACTGTGCTCTGGGAGCGGACGATCTTTCCATCATTTACCTATCCACCGACCATGGCTGCCAAAGGCAC
>CAYQMC010000291.1:0-3114 GCA_964418285.1 uncultured Chryseobacterium sp. | reverse complement strand
ATTGGAGCATGCTGGTATTCGCGATCGGTGTGCCCCTGTCGCGCACCACCCTGCCCACTTGGGCGAAGGTGTTGGTGAGCAGCACGGTGATGGTGGCCCTCGACTTCTTGATCGAGCCAGTGGCGATCCACTTGGGCTTCTGGTCCTGGGAGCAAGGCGTGATCCCCGTGCAGAACTACGTAGCCTGGGGCGTGGTGAGCGCCGTGTTCTTTTCGCTGTTCTTCCTATTGCCCGTGCGCCGGGAGAATCCGGTGGCGCGCTACGTATTGCTGGCGCAGGTGCTTTTCTTTGCCGGACTCAACCTGGCGTTGGGTGCCGCATGATGGAGCAGTACTACTACCTCGGCCTGGACCTGTTCACCCTCTCTTTCCCATTGCTGCGGAGCTTCGAGCACCGCATCACCTTCTGGAAGAAGTGGCCGGGACTGTTCACAGGCATAGCCGTCATGGCCGTGGTATTCCTGATCTGGGACGCCATCTTCACCGCCAATGGTGTGTGGGGCTTCAACCCACGCTACCTTACCGGGCCCCACTTCTTCCACCTGCCCATCGAGGAATGGCTTTTCTTCCTGGTGGTTCCCTATGCCTGCGTTTTCCTGTACGAGGTGATGCGGTTCTACGTGAAGCGGGACATCCTCGGCACGGTGGCCCGCCCGTTCAGCATCGTGCTCATGAGCGTGCTGCTCGTTGTGGGCGTGCTGTACATCGACCACATCTACACCGCCATCACCTTTCTCTGCACCGCGGCCATGCTCGCCCTGCATGTCTTCGTGCTGAAAAGCGCCTACCTCGGCCGCTTCTACGTGGGCTATGCCGTAAGCCTCATTCCCTTCTTCCTGGTGAACGGCATCCTTACCGGCTGGCTGCTGGATGAACCCATCGTGTGGTACAACAACGCGGAGAACCTTGGCATCCGCATCAACACCATTCCCATCGAGGACAGCATGTACCTGCTGTTCTTCCTGCTGCTCACCATCACCTTCTACGAGCGGCCTTTGAAACGCGCCCACAGCGACGGAGCACCGAATTGACCCGGACTTCACGCTGGGGCAAGGATGGAGGAGCACATTTGTGCCGCCCCTATCCTACCTTCCGCCATGCGAACACTGCTGATCGTCCTCGCCTTGCTGCCGTTCCTCGCCAACGCACAAGGCCTGCCGCCCATGGACCCCATGCGCAGCAACCTGGACTCCACGCTCGTACCCTTCTACCACGGCGTAGCCAGTGGCGACCCCGAAGCGGACCGGGTGATGATATGGACCCGTGTGACGACCGAGGAACCAAGCGTGGAAGTGTTGTGGCGCGTGGCCTTGGACACCGCAATGACCGATGTGGTGGCCACCGGCACCACCGTCACCGATGCCGATGCGGACTTCACGGTACGTGTGGACGTTACAGGCCTCCAGCCTTTCACCTTCTATTACTACGAGTTCGAGGCAGAAGGACTGCGCTCCATACGCGGCCGTACGCGCACACTGCCAACAGGTGTCGGTGTGGACAGCCTGCGTTTCGCCGTGGTGTCCTGCTCCAACTACGCGCACGGCTACTTCAACGCGTACGAGCGGATCACCGCCCGCAACGATGTCTTCGCCGTGATCCATTTGGGCGATTACATCTACGAGTACGGCGATGGGGAGTTCGGAAACGCACGTACGTTGGATCCCGCTTACGAGATCCTCACCCTTGCGGACTACCGCATGCGGCACTCGCACTACAAGCTGGACCCGGACCTGATGCGCCTGCACCAACAGTATCCTTTCTTCTCCGTCTGGGACGACCATGAAACCGCCAACGATGCCTGGATGGGTGGTGCTGAGAACCACGATGCAGGTGAAGGCGATTGGTTCGTACGCAAAAGCGCCGGTGTAAGGGCCTATGCCGAATGGATGCCGCTGCGCCTGCCCGACCCGCAGGACACGGCACGCATCTATCGCCGCTTCGAGTTCGGGGACCTGATCGACCTGCACATGCTGGACACCCGCCTTATTGGACGCGAAGAGCAGGATGGCGTGAACAACAACTCCCAGCAGCGAACCCTGCTCGGTCCCCAGCAATTCGACTGGCTTACGGCCGGCATGAGCGCATCAAACGCTCGCTGGCAGTTCCTCGGCCAGCAGGTGATGATGGCCCCGTTGCGCGCATTCGGTGTACCCGTGAACGCTGACCAGTGGGATGGCTATCCGGCGGAACGGGGTCTCATCTACGACCACGTCATCAACAACAACATCCGCAACATGGTGGTGCTTACGGGCGACATCCATACTTCCTGGGCTAATGACCTACCTCGATCGGGCTATGTGGCCAGCACAGGCGCCAACAGTGCAGGAGTTGAATTCGTCACCACCTCGGTAACCTCCACCAGCTTCAATATCCCCATACCGCCAACGCTGATCCAGGTCCTGAACGATCACATGAAATACGTGGACCTTACACGAAGGGGCTACCTCATCTTGGACGCGAACCAACAGCGCGTTCAAGGCGATTGGTACTACGTGAACACTGTGGACCAGCCCAGCACGGTGGAAACCTTCGCCACAGCCCGCCAGACCTTGGACATGAGCCGCCGCCTCACCACCGCCAGCGGACCCAGCGTGGCAAGCCCTACCATGATCGGCGTTCAAGCCCCGCTTCCACCCCGCACCGACCTTTCTGTTGGCGTACACAGCCCAGCGAAGGATGTGCTCCTGGTGGGTGCCTTCCCCAACCCCTTCCTCGATCATGTGGACATGCAGTACTTCGCACGCGGGGGTGTGGAGGTGGTGGCACAGCTCTTCGATGCATCCGGCAAACTGGTGCAGGAACGTTCGCTGGGGTCGCCCCAAGCCGGAATCCACCAGTACCGCATGTACACGCCGGGCCTGGGCAGCGGCAGCTACGTTCTGCGCATGATCAGCGGCGGTGTCATCATGTCATCACGTCTCATCAAGGTGGACCAATGAGCCCCGTCAGGGGCGGCATATGGGTAGGGATCACGAGAGCCACGCCGCATAACCCAGTCCCGGAGGGACGGCATATGGGTAGAGATCGCAGGAGCACGATGTTCCCAGTCCCAGAGGGACGGCATATGGGTAGCCCCGTCAGGGGCGGCATATGGGTAGGAACGTGATATCGCCCC
>CAYQMC010000290.1:1617-3137 GCA_964418285.1 uncultured Chryseobacterium sp. | reverse complement strand
CCGCACCATCCGCGTCACCAAGCGCTTCACCTTCGAGATGGCCCATGCCCTGCGCTGCCACGATGGGTTGTGCGCGCACATCCACGGCCATAGCTATGTGCTGGACATCACGCTGGAAGGCACGCCCGCCGTTGCGCCCGGCCACCCCAAGGACGGTATGGTCATCGACTTCGCCGACCTGAAACGCATCGTGAAGCCGGTGGTGGACCGCTACGACCATGCCTTGCTCTTGCACGAACGTGAGCGCGAGAGTGTGAAACAGGACGATCCGCTCTTCGGTCGTGTGATCCTTACGCCGTACCAGCCGACCTGCGAGAACATCCTGCTGGCGATCGTGGAGGAGCTCGAACCGCAGTTCTCCGCAGAAGCCAAGTTGTGTGCAGCTCGTTTGCAGGAAACTGCTACGAGTTGGGCGGAGTGGGAAGCCTAATGTCGCACAGGCATCCTGCCTGTGACAGACCACAGGCGGGGCGCCTGAGCGGCATTATCCTTCTGGCGATCTTAAGGGAACTCGAATCAGTTCTCGCAAAAGAGAAGTTGTGTCCTGCGCACTTGCAGGAGACCGTTACGAGCTGGGCGCAGTGGCATGGCTAAGCGCCCCCGGTATCGCCGCTTTTGCCCTGCTGGTGTTGATCGGTGCGATGAGATCACCGCATGGCTGAGCCCTTTCCATGAGAGGGTGAGCAGTGGGGTCCGGGCCTGTATGGACAGTACAAGAGGTGTTCGACGCATTTGGTCATTAAAATGTGAATGTCCGTCATTTTGAGGATGCCGTGAGGTAGCCTTCCCATTAGTATCGCGTTGTAGCGGCCAGGTCAGGGTCCTTTACACCAGTGTCCCGTCCGATCGCCATGAACAGTAGCAATGCGCCAGGCAGGGCCCTTGGAAACCAGGCACTGAATGAGCTTCAGGTGGAAGCCGTGTTCAGGTCCAGGATATGGGATGGCCTGAGGGATGCTACGGTAGAGGCCACGGGCAGGGAGCGATGGCGTGAGGTGATGTTGAGCGCCATGGACCAAGGTGATGGCTTTGAGGACCATCCTTTGCAGCACCTCCTCGATGAGGTCTTGTTCATACTTGGAGCAGAGCGGGAGTGTTTCCTTAGCCAGTTGGGTAGGCGTATGATGACCTCGCTGCTTGAGGAGGTGGATCCCTTGTTGAGGAATTCAACTCATCCAGAGAAGTTCCTCGCATATATCCTGAGGAGGAACCTGTTGGAGAACATCGGGGTGCTCGATGTACAGTTGGATCCCGTTGTTGCCCATCTATCAGAGCGCCGGTTGTATTTCACCACGGTAGGTCTGTTCCAGGACAGTGCGGTCTTCCATGGCGCGGCATTCGAGGCACTGGGAGAGGAACTCGGAATTCCCTTGGATGTAAAGCTGGTGGATCCCGGCAAGCATAGTGTGCAAGGAAAGCCACATAGGATGAGCTGGCGTTGCACCCTGGCTTGAGCTCCGCCTAGGGTGGATGCACCACCGTAGTTTCCGGAGTCCTGAAGAAGAAAGCCCCGACCGGTA
>CAYQMC010000290.1:0-1607 GCA_964418285.1 uncultured Chryseobacterium sp. | reverse complement strand
GTTGCCAGCGGTGATGTTCACCAGGTACATGCCCGTGGCCAGATCGCCGTTCAAGTTCAGCACCGTGTTCAAGCGCTCACCCTGAGCGGGGAGAATGCGTGCCACGATACGCTTGCCGGTCATGTCCATGATGTCCACTGCTACGGTCTCCACACCGGCTTCGATGCCGTTGAGGTCTATCCACAACTGGTCGCCACGGTTGGGGTTCGGCCACAGGGCAAGGCTGGCGTTGGTGGTGTTGGCCATGCCCATGTTCTGCTCGTCGTCCTGTGCGCCGTTGCCGATGGTAAGGGTGCAGATGTTGCCCCACTGAGGGCCGCTGGTGCACCAAGTGGCGCCACCGTCCTTGCTCACTCGCACATCCACATCGTAGGTCTTGCTTGCTACCAGCGGGCTGTTGGCCCAGTTGAGTTGCAGGAAGTATGTGTTGGATGTTCTGGCCACCACGAAGTTCTCGGCCGGCAGGCGGAAGCGGAACTGGTAGCGGTTGGCGCCGCTTACCTGCCTGGCATGGACATAGTTGCCAGGGCCCCAATTGCGGGTGCTATTGCAGCTCAGGAACTGCTGGTCCGGGATGTCGTTCAGCCTGCTCAGTGGGCACTGCGCGCGCACCGGATCGATCTTGAAGCGGTACGCAGGACCGAAATCACCGTAAACACCGTTCACACGGGTACGGATGCGCACGTTCATGAGTACCCCTTCGGGGATCTGGTTGGCCACCGGCCAGTTATTGATGCGCATGTGGCAGGCACGGAATTCGTTGGCCGGGCCGAAGTTGTCGCTGGTATTGTGCGCACGGCCACGACGGTAGCTGAAGCTGCCATTGGGGTCGAAGAACCAGAACTGGTAGCCGGTGGTGCTGCTTTGCACAGTGTTGGGCCCATTGGGGATCCACTCCGCGCTCACGGCCGCATCGGGTTCGGTCACGAAGTATTCGTTGTTCACCCAATCCAGTTTCTCACGGCTCACGAAGATCGGCTTCAGCGTGCTCATCGGGAAGCAGAAGGTGTTGGGTCCGTTGCCCATGGCGCTCAATACTCCGCTGGTGAAGTTTCCGAAGTTGTCGATGATCCGGGTATTCGAGGATGAAGCACCGGCCAAACGAAGCTGGTAACCACCGCCGATACCGAAGCCATCCCCGGCGGAATCCTCAACGCGGAGCCTGTAGCACTCATCGCCAAGGTCGCAGATCGCGGTGATAGGGGAGTTGATGGCAGCGTCGTAATTACCGCCACTGCACACAACGGTACCCGAGAGCGTCCTTATCTCCCAGGAGATCTGGTCGTAAGTATTGTCGGTACGGAACTCGAGGGTAACGAGGTTGCCGGTTCCTACGGGCGTACCAGAACAGATACAGTCGGCCCCGAGCGTATCGTTTTCTGTGGCTGGGTTGCCATCGTCACACGCTGAGCCCGGTACGGCCGTACCGCCAAAATCACCGTTGCAATCCTGCACGCAGGCCACCTCACCAGTGTTGCCGCCCACGCAGGTACCGCAGTTGTCAAGGACAGCAGTTCCGCCGAAGTCGCCGTTGCAGTCCGCCACGCAGGCTACCTCGCCGGTGTTGCCGCCCACGCAGGTGCCGCAGTTGTCAATGAATGCAGTGC
>CAYQMC010000289.1:0-3153 GCA_964418285.1 uncultured Chryseobacterium sp. | reverse complement strand
CATTCCTTGATCTTGCCTTCACCCTCGAAGACCAGCAGCTTCGTGCACAGCTTGTCCATGAAGAAACGGTCGTGGCTCACGATCAGCAGACACACATCCAGGTCGGTGAGGAAATCCTCCAAGGCGTTCAGCGTGGGGATGTCCAGGTCGTTGGTGGGTTCGTCCAGGATGAGCACATTGGGGTTGCGCATGAGCACGGTGCAGAGGTAGAGCCTGCGCTTTTCACCGCCGCTCAAGGTGCTCACGTACTGGTACTGCTGCTCCTTATCGAAGAGGAAGCGTTCCAGCAGTTGGGATGCGGTCATGGACTTGCCCTTGGCCAGGGGGATCACTTCGGCGATGTCGCGCACCACCTCGATGATGCGCTGGTCATCCTTCAGCTGCAGACCTTGCTGTCCGAAAGTCCCCAGCACAACGGTGTCTCCGATGGTGACCTTGCCCATCTGGGGCTCCTGCACCTTGGTGAGCAGCTCCAGGAAGGTACTTTTGCCGATGCCATTGGGACCTACGATGCCGATGCGGTCGCCCTTCTTCAGGGAGTAGTTGAAGTGCGCCACGATAGGCTTGTACCGCTCCTTGTCCGCGGGGTCGCCGAAGCCCATGGTAAGGTTGCGGGCCTCGATCACCTTGCCGCCGAGGCGGTCGGTCTTCACCTCGATCCTCACTTGCTCCCGATCGAAGCGGCGCGTGGCATCGGCCTTGATCTTGTCGAAGGCATCCAGGCGGCTCTTGCTCTTGGTGCCGCGTGCACGGGGCATCTTCCGCACCCATTCGAGCTCGCGTTTCATCAGGCCCTTCAGGTGCTGCTGTGTGGCATCGCGCACCTCGTCGGCAAGGGCCTTCTTCTCCACGTAATAACTGTAGTTGCCCTTGTAGCGGGTAAGCTCACCGAACTCCATCTCGATGATCTCGTCGCACACGTTGTCCAGGAAGTAGCGGTCATGGGTGACCAGGAGCAGCGTCAGGTTGGGCTGGCCCAGTTCGTCCTCCAATTGCTCGATCATGGGGATGTCGAGGTGGTTGGTGGGTTCGTCCAGGATCAGCACATCGGGCATGTCGATGAGCACCTTGGCCATGGCCAGGCGTTTCTGTTGCCCACCGCTCAGGGTGTTCACGGGCTGCTCCATATCGCGCAGACCGAAGCGGTGGAGCATGCTGCGCACATTGGCTTCATGATCCCAGGCGTTGTTGGCCTCCATCTGGTCTATGGCCTGCTGCATCACCTTGCCTTCGGCATGCTGGGCCACGGCATGCTCGTAGGCCCGGATGGCGTTGGTCACTGGGTCATCGCGGTCCAGCATTTCGTCCACCAGACTGTGCGTGGCGTTCATCTCCACGCTCTGGTCCAGGTAGCCCAACCGGATGCCCTTGTTGAAGCTTACGATGCCTTCGTCCGCCGTTTCGAGGCCGGCGATGCACTTGAGCATGGTGCTCTTGCCCGTTCCGTTGCGGGCCACGATGGCGGTCTTCTGGCCTTTTTCAAGACCGAAGGAGACATCCTTGAAGAGTTGGCGTGGGCCGAAACGTTTGGCAAGGCGCTCGACGGAGAGGACGTTCATGGGGGCGCGAAGGTACCGTCCGACAGGCATCCTGTCTGACGGGCATCTTGGCTGTCCACTGAGCTATTGGCTTAGGAGATGCGAAAGCCAGAAAGAAAGGCAGAAGGGAGAAGGAGAAAGGAGGAAGGTTGAAGTGGGGCTTGCTGGCGATAGTACATCAGGCTGGCGAATCGTATGCCGGAAGATCAGGGGCAAGGTTTGCGGGATTCCTTCGCTGCGCCGGCTTTGCGGCAGGCTTTGCTCGGAATGACCAAGGCATAAGGGAGAAGGAGAAAGGTGTAAGGCTTAAGGGTCAGGGTCAACACTTCGGCGATCAGCCCTTGACCTCCTTCAACAACTTCCTGATATCTCCGATGAGCCGATCCACGTCCTGTGGGGAGGTGCCGTCGTAGAAGCCCCGGAGGCGGCGCTGGGGGTCCACAAGCACGAAATTCTCGGTGTGTACGAAGTCGTCGGGGCCGCCATCGCCTTCGTCCAAAGCGGCGAAGTAGCTGCGGCGCGCCAGCGCGTAGATCTGCTTGCGGGGGCCGGTGAGGAAACGCCAGCGATCGGGATCGGCACCGTGCAGGTCGGCGTAGGCGGCCAGTGCTTCCACGCTATCGATCTCGGGGGTAACCGAGTGGGAGAGGAGGAGCAGGCGGGGTTCATTCTTGAAGACCTCCTGCACGCGGGCCATTTCCACCGTCATCTTGGGGCAGATGGTGGGGCAGGTGGTGAAGAAGAAGTCGGATACGATGATGCGATCGCCCACATCGGCCAGGGTGAAGGTTCCTCCGGTCTGGTCCGTAAGGCTGAAATCCATGATGGTGTGTTCACCCTTGCTACCCTTTACGGCAGGGTCGACCAGGCGCTGGTCCAACTGGTTCGGGTGGTAGATCGGCAGTTCGTCCGACGGCCGGATCATGAGGTAGACACCAATGACCAGGGCGAAGAAGATGACGAGGAAGAGTAGTATGCGTTGCATGACGAGCGGTAGGCACTGCCAACTGGAGCAGGCGAACAAAGATCGCTATGCCTTGCGCAGGTTGATGCCGTAATCGATGGACCAGATGATCCGGTTCACAGGATCGCGCACGAAACCATCGCGGTCATAGATGAGTGCCGGGCCGATGGAATGGCCCTTGGCCGGTGACCAGGTCGTGCCGAGTTTGTAGCGCGTGCCAAGCAGGAACCAGCCATCGGGGCGATCGGTCCGGGTAAAGAACTCCACGCTGAATTCGGGGTCCAGCTTCCATTTCTTGATGTTGTAGTCCACGCTGAAGCGGTTCCGTATCAGGGTGCGTTGCTGGTCACGTTCCTGGTAGTTGCGCTGCCAGGTCAAGCGGTAACCCAGGTCGAAACGCCCCACTTTGTGACCTGCCCGGGCCTGGAACCCGATGCGTTGCCGGTTGGCCGAACCCACGCGCACGGCATAGCGGTATTCGGCACCTACGTTCAACCAATCGGTCAATTTGTAGCGTACTCCAAGATCCGAATAGAGCTGCCTGCCTGCGAAGAAGTTGTCGGCCGAACGATAGCCCAGGTCGCCGCTCAGGCGTATCCGTTTGTAGTGGTCTCCAAGGGCATCCTTCAAGAATTTCGGGGCACGTCCCTG
>CAYQMC010000288.1:0-3155 GCA_964418285.1 uncultured Chryseobacterium sp. | reverse complement strand
CTCCTACTGTGGAACGACCAACTCCCGCACCAAGCACGGCGGCGGAAACGATCGCTGGATCGCCCACCATGAACGGAACCGTGGAAGTAGTGGAGCCCGCCGCACCCCGCACCGAGCCAGGACCGAACGTATCGCAGGTGGCATCCAACCCGCAGGACCGGCCAATACAAATAGAGCCCACTCCCAAGGAGAACGATATGGCTCCCTCGACAACTCCAGAGACGCCGACCGAAGCCGAGGGCGCCGAGATCGTGGAGAACATCATCACCGAGCTGACCACCCGAGTCACCGAGGAAGTGTTGGCCGAAGCGTCCCAGCGTAGTAGACTTGGTATTGACTCTGTGGTGAATACAGCATCGAGTCAGGACACACAGACACCCGTCGAGGTGGAGGAAGCGCTACCGAAACTCTTCCTGCAGAACGTGTTCACCCCCAACGGCGATGGCGTTAACGACACCTACTTCCCAGTGATCGAAGCCGACGCATTCGAACGCATCATGATGCGTGTATACGATGTTCGTAACGACCGCCTGGTGTTCAACACCACCACCAACGAACCTTGGTCCGGTGACGGCTGCCTGGACGGCTACTACCTTGTGGCTGTAGAAGCGATCACCCCCGACGGCAGGTTGGTGACCCAGGGCAAGGTCGTTTGGCTTAACCGCAATGCGGGATATTGAGATCCGCCAGTGGACAACGGATGTTATCTTCGCCACACTTCCGGAAAAGCGCTCCATATCGCTCTTCGGCACAAGAACAGAACACTTCCAAACCGCACCATGCGTAGCTCATTTTTCAACGGCATCGCTCTGCTTGGCATGCTATCGTTCGGCGCCACATCCGTTGCACAGGATATCGTACTCAGCGCCTCTGAATACGACCAGTTGAAAGCCGCCGGACAACTCCCTGCGAATGCGCGGCCCGAATCCGCAGCACCAGCATCCTTCGCCACTCCGCCGTTCGACCCTTCGCGCGGAGGCGGGGGAGGTGGAAACCTGTGCGACTGCTGGAAAGAGCCGGACGCCACCTACACGCTGGCCATGCAGCCGAACGATGATGGTTCCTCTCCCTTGATCAACCTTCCGTTCCAATTCAGCCTGTATGGAGACCTGTACAGCTCGGTCTACATCAACAACAATGGAAACCTGAGCTTTCAGCAGCCGTTCGCCACCTTCACCGCTACCGGCTTCCCTAACGCCACGAACCGCATGGTAGCTCCGTTCTGGGGTGATGTGGACACTCGCTTCGGCCAAGGACAGGTTTGGTACAAAGTGACCCCGACCGCGATGTATGTGAATTGGGTGGATGTTGGTTACTATGTGGCAACAGGAATGCCTGCCAATCAATATCGGGTCAATACTTTCCAAGTGGTCATCACCAACGGACAAGACCCCGACATCGGTGTTGGAAGCAATGTCAGCTTTTGCTACCTCGACATGCAATGGACAACGGGCAATGCTAGTAGCGGTACCAATGGTTTTGGAGGCACTCCTGCCACAGTAGGCGCCAACCGTGCCTTGAACACCGGCGACTTCATCCAGTTCGGTCGTTTCGGGGTGAACAGTGCGATCTACGATGGCCCATTCGGCAACACGGACGGTATCGATTGGCTGGACGACAAGAACTTCGTGTTCAACACAGCGGTGAGCACCCAGAACATTCCACCGATCGCTACCGGCCAGTACCTCTGCGATACGCTCCGGGCCTGTGTGGGCCAGATCTCGGAGATCGAGGTCACCTTCCTTGCGCCCGAGAACAATCAAACCATCATTTCCACCACGAACGCTCCCTCGCTGCCGAGTTGGACCGAGATCACCAATACCACGGGCATCGTGTCCACGGTGATCGGCCAGTTCAACGCCACCGCTTCGGATGTGGGCTTCCACACGGTCACTTTCCAGGCCACGGACAACGGTTCACCGAACCTCACCACCACCGTGGATATCATCGTGGAAGTGATAGACCTGCCCACGGACCCTCTTGTGATCACGGGCAACGCGGCCATTTGCGAAGGCCAGAGCACGGTGCTCACCGCAACGCCGGGGTACGGTGATTATACCTGGAGCAACGGACAGACAGGCGGCTCCATATCCATCAGCCAGCCTGGCACCTACACAGTGAACAGCGCTGCGGGCCTGTGCCAGTTCACATCGCCACCCTTCACGATCACGCAGGTACAGGTTCCGCCATTGTCCATCACAGGCCCGGCGGAGTACTGCGGCATACCGCTGCCCACCCTTACCGCCACCGCTGGATACGACACCTACACTTGGAGCAGTGGAGAGACCGGAGCGACGCTGGAGACAGGAGCAGGAGTATACACGGTGACCGGTGAATTCCAAGGCTGCGTGGCCACTTCGGCACCGTTCACCCTAACGGAGAACGACCCCGGCCCACCCGTCATCTCCGGCGAGAGCCAGTACTGCGAAGGTTTGAACGTGACCTTGAGCACCAATGGAAGCCCCTACACGAGCTTGGAGTGGAGCAGCGGACAAACGGCGACCTCCATCATCGCAACTGCGGGCACCTACACGGTGAGCGCTTCGTTCCTTAACTGCGATTACGTTTCGGCCCCCTTCGTGGTGGAGGAAGTGATCCTGCCCGAAGTGGTGATCAGCGGTGATGCCAACTACTGCGCAGGTTCGCTCGCTGTGCTCAATGCCACCCCGGGCTTCGATACCTACACGTGGAACAACGGCTCCACTGGATCTCCCATCAGTGTACCCGGCGGCACGTACTTCGTTACGGCGAGCATCGGCCCTTGTGTCACATCTTCCCTGACCTTCACGGTCACCGAATCGCCGAACCCATCGCCAGTGATCACCGGCCCTACCGTGGGTTGCGATGGCGTTCCCCTGGTACTGGGCACTTCCCAGCCGTACAGCACCTATGCCTGGAGCAACAACGAAAGCACATCGACCATTGAAGTGTTGACCGGTTCGTATACCGTGACCGTGACCAACCAGTTCGGTTGCAGCGGAACATCCAGCGCCTACACGGTGGTAGTGGACGAGAACCCCACGGCAAACTTCTTCACCGACCCTGTTTCGCCCCAATTGCCCAATACCACGGTCATCTTCAACGATGCCTCCAACGGCAATGGCGGCACCATCACAAGCTGGAACTGGGACCTCGGTGTTCCCGGATCGGAAAGC
>CAYQMC010000287.1:0-3161 GCA_964418285.1 uncultured Chryseobacterium sp. | reverse complement strand
CCCCATGTTCCAGCGCATCGGTAAGGCGGCCTACAAGGCCGATTTGTGGAATACACACGCTTTGATGGACCTGCTGGACCACCCCGAGCGTGGCTTGCGCTGCGTGCATGTGGCCGGCACCAACGGCAAGGGCAGCACCAGCCACCTGATCGCCAGTGTGCTGCAAGAGGCCGGATACAAAGTAGGCCTGCACACCTCGCCGCACCTGAAGGATTTCCGCGAGCGCTTCCGCATCAATGGCGCCATGGTCCCAGAGGAAACGGTGGTCCGCTTCGTGGAACAGTACCGCAGCGGTTTCGAGCCCATCCAAGCCTCCTTCTTCGAGTGGGGCGTGGCGCTGGCCTTCTGGTGGTTCCGCGAGCAGCAGGTGGACATCGCCGTGGTGGAGACGGGCATGGGCGGACGACTGGACAGCACCAACGTCCTACGCCCCGAAGTGAGCGTGATCACCAATGTGGGCTGGGACCACATGGACTTCCTCGGAAATACACTGGACGCCATCGCTGGCGAGAAGGCCGGGATCATCAAGACCGCTGTGCCTGCGGTACTCGGCGAAGCGGACACCGAAATTGGGGAGGTCTTCCGCCGTAAGGCCAAAGCGGAAGGAGCACCCCTGACCCTGGTGGACCAGAACGCAGCCCTGCCCTACCCCAGCGCACTGCAAGGCGAACATCAGTTGCGCAACGCACGCACGGCCATGGCAGCGCTGCGGTCCCTGCAGGCAAACAATTGGATCATTCCGGAGGAAGCCGTTGAACGTGGTTTCGCGAACGTGGTCGGAAACACCGGCTTGCGCGGGCGTTGGGAAATGCTTGCCATGACGCCGCTCACCATTGCCGATGTGGCGCACAATGTGGACGGTATCCGTGCCGTGCGCACCCTGCTGGATGCAACGCCCTACAAGCGTCTGCATATCGTACTCGGCATGGTGAACGACAAGGATCTTGGCCGGGTGCTGGCAGAATTACCGAAAGAGGCCACCTACTACTTCTGCAAGGCGGAGATCCCGAGGGGCTTGGATGCCGACCTGTTGCAGGAGCAAGCCCAGGACTATGGACTGCAAGGTGTCAGCCATAACTCGGTGCCTCAAGCGTATGCAGCTGCCCGGAATGCCGCAGAAAGCACCGACCTGGTCCTTGTGACAGGCAGCGTGTTCGTGGTGGCGGAGGTCCTGTAGGTCCGGATCCGAGGATACCCGTCCCAGGCATACCATCGGCAGGAAGAGCTCGGTGCAGAGTACCTTTCCGCTTCAAACCCGTGCCCATGTCCAAGTTGTTGAGCGGTTTCCTTTTCGCCGCACTGTTCATTCCGGTTGTGCTGCAAGCCCAAATGCATATGCCTGCCACCACGCGCACGGGAATTGCCGAACTGCAGAAGTTGGCCAGCTTGTCCACCGATGCCGAAAAGCTTGTTGAAGCCACCATGGGCAGCCATCCTACAGCCTTGCTCCAAGGGCGTTGCATGGTGGGCTTCCTGGGCAAGGTGAACGAGGCTTTCGCGGTTCCAGAAGCGCTGGGTCCGCACGTATTGGTTGGTGCCCAGGTCGGAACGATCCGTTCCTTTCGTGTGGATGCCGAACACCTGGATGCTCTTGTCCAACTTCCAGGCTTGGAGTATGTGGAATTGGCCGGAAAAGTCGCACCCGACCTGGACAAGCTGGTGGTGGCCACACGTGTGGATAGTGTACATGCCGGCATCCAACTTCCGCAGGGCTACTCCGGCGAAGGCGTGTTGATCGGTATCACGGACTGGGGCTTCGACTATACCCACCCCATGTTCCGGGACACCAGTCTTACCACAAGCCGCATCCGCGCAGCATGGGACCACTACCGCCAGGCAGGCCCTCCGCCGGCTGGTTTTGGCTATGGCACCGAGTTGAGCGACCCTGCCTCCCTGATCGCAGCCGGATCGGACACGGCCAACATCTACAGCTATTCCACACATGGCAGTCACGTGGCCGGCATTGCCGGCGGCAGTGGCATCGGTACTGCGTATCGAGGGGTCGCCTTCGGTGCGGAGTTCCTGTTCAACACCTTCCTGGTGGATGCGGCAGCTGTGATCGATGCCTTCGTTTGGATGAAGAACATAGCCGACCAGGACCAAAAGCGTTTGGTGGTGAACATGAGCTGGGGACTCTACCACATGGGCACCCTGGATGGCACTTCGCTGATCAGCCAGGCCATCGATCAATTGTCCAACGAAGGTGTGGTCTTCGTCACCTCGGGTGGGAACAATGGCAACGTCGACTTCCACATCCGCAAGACCTTCGCCGGCGACCTCTTACGCTCACGGATCCAGTTCTACTCGTACAGTGCCAACCCCAACATGTGGGGTCAGAGCATCAGCATGTGGGGCGAGCCCGGGCGTTCGTTCTCCGCAGGCTTCAGCATTGCCAATAGCGCCAACCAGATCCTTCAAGAGAGTCCACTCTACGAGAGCGCAACGCAAGCCTACTACCTCGATTCCATGCTTGTGGAAGGCAACGATACGGTCTTCTTCAACCTCACTGCTGATGCTGCCCATCCCCTCAACGGGCGCCCCCATTTCCGGTTGCGCATCAAGAACACCAATACACAGTTGAACATCGTACTGAAAGCCACTGCCGAAGAGGGCACTGTCCACTTCTGGAACGTGACCGAACTGACCAACGACGTCGGCAATTGGGGCCAGGCCTTCCTGGGCGGAGCCAACGGATGGACCGCAGGCGATGAGCAATTCGGCATCGGCGAACCGGCCTGCACCGAAAGCGCCATTGCTGTTGCTGCCTACAGCGCTGAAACCTATACCAGCAATGGATCGGTATTCGGTGGAAGCATCTCCTCGTTCTCCTCGTTCGGCCCCACATTGGATGAACGGATGAAACCCGATATCACAGCGCCTGGATCGAACGTGGCCTCCTCCATCAGTTCCTTCACGGATGCAAGCTTCAATGCCATACAGACCTTGGAATTCGAAGGCCGCCAGTATCCCTTCGCACGATTCTCCGGCACCAGCATGTCGGCCCCAGCGGTGGCTGGCATAGCTGCCTTGCTGTTGCAGGCGGATCCGGCGCTGACGCCCGCTGGGCTCCGTGTCCTGCTCCGCGAAACCGCCCGAACGGATGCACAGACCGGAGTCGTTCCAGCGGCAGGCAGCACACGATGGGGAGCTGGCAAAGTGAA
>CAYQMC010000286.1:0-3175 GCA_964418285.1 uncultured Chryseobacterium sp. | reverse complement strand
GGAGCAAGTTACTCAACTGTTCCAGCAGACTTCCAAGGGGATAGCGCGCCTCGAGAGATGACCGTGACGGGCCTCACAAACGGGACCGAATATAAGTTTCAGGTTGCGGCTCTCACTGGTGTGGCAACGCTGACGGACGGTGAGTATTCGTCCGCCACCGAAGGAACGTGGTCAGGCTCTTCCTTGGGTGTGATTCCAGGAGCGCCGACTGCCCCCTCAATTGCCTCCGTTACTGCTGGAAATCAGAGGCTCGTTGTGGCTTTCACCGCGCCCACGCATACGGGTGGCTTTTCGATAACCGATTATGAATATTCGACCGATAGTGGTTCGACTTGGGTGGTCGCAGGTACAACGACAAGTCCTATCGTGATTGCTGGGTTGAACAACAACGACACATATCCGGTTCAGTTGCGAGGACGAAACTCAACTCACAGTGGGGTAGCTAGTTCGGCATCCTCTGGCAGACCTGTCCCCACAGTTGCCGACGCACCAACCATCACTTCAATAACTCCCTCAAGTGCCAGCCTGTCTGTCGCCTTTACCGCCCCAACAAACAACGGTGGCTCTGCTATTTCCGATTACAAGTATTCAACCGATGGTTCGACCTATCGCGCTTTGCCAACAGCTCAGACGTCAAGTCCAATTGTGATTGAGTACCTGTCGAGCGACGGCACCACGCCGCTTACCAATGGAACGGCGTACCCCATAACGCTCAAGGCGGTCAACGGATCAGGAGATTCTGCACCATCTAACTCGCTTACCGCAACGCCTTCAGTCCCAGCTCCGCCAGCACCTGACAGCGGACCTCCTGTGACGAGCCAACCGATCGAGACCACACCCCCAGCAATCCCTCGTGTGATTCCGCGTCTGCCGGCAACACCTCCAACCCAGCAAGGTCCCGTCCTGAGGGGTAATGTTCCCCCCGCACTTCCAGCCGCCCCGGTGGCGACGATTGGCGGGCGCTCAACACCAATTCAGACCCGGGTGACGGGGACGACGGGAGTTAACTTCCGGGCAGGGGTGTTGAGTTTCGGGGTGGAGGTTCAGCAGGACCAAGGCCAAGTGCGCCAGAACAGTTCCGGTGGAACCGAGGTCGAAGTCAAGAAAGGTTCGACCGCTGCCATGTCGGGTACCGGTCTGTTACCGCGTTCCACAGTCCAAGTGTTCCTGCCCTTGCAGGGAACTAATGCGAAGGAAATTGCGCGGATTCCTGTTGATGAAGCAGGGTCTTTCTCCGGAGATGCAGTGTTTGCGACCCGGGCCAATGAGAGGCCCATGCCCATTGGTAAGCAGGTCCTGCAGGTTGTGTCCCTCGATGAGGACGGTCAGCAGTCTGTCGTGGAGATGACGGTCAACATTGCTCAGTCAGCACCTGCACCTGAGCCTGATCGCACTGTGGGTGAAACACCCACGCTTCGACCCGGTCAGTTCCTCGCCACTAATGCTGGTGAGCCAGAAATCGTGACGGTTGTCCCCGTTCCTGAAGATCGCCAAGCCCGCGTTGAGGGTGATGGCTGGCAGATGGCTGTCGATATTCCTTCCGCCAATGGTTCCGTTTCTCCGTCGGATGAGGGTGGCGCCTTGTTGCAACTGGTGCGGGATGAGACTGCGGTCGTCTCGGGGACTGGCTTCATGCCGGGCACCCGAGCTGACGTCTGGTTGTTCTCTGAACCGACCCTGTTGGGAACCGTGGATATTGATGAAAACGGTGAGTTCTCTGGGGAAGTCAATATTGACTCAAACGTTGTCGTCGTGGGTGAACACACCCTACAGCTCCAGGGCGTTGGTGAGGATGGCTATGTGAGGGCTGCCAACCTTGGTGTCGTGGTCAATGACACTGCAGCTGAAGTCACTACCGAAGAGGCCGTTGGCGGGTTCCTGTGGTGGCTGTGGTTGTTGGTCGTGTTGGTGGCACTGGTGTTGTGGTTCGCCATCTGGCGCTTCCGCCGCAGCCGCGAAGCCTAAGCGCTCCTTCACGACCGTGCCAGCTCTCACAGGAGGGCTTGTTAGCCTTGGTCTTTCTCTAATTCCACAAGATACGAAGGACTGAAATACCTGATGAGCGATGTCGCTAAATGCCCTGTTCCCCACGGCGCACACACCACTGTTGGGTCCTCTGAAATGGACTGGTGGCCGAACGCCCTGAACCTGGACATACTCCACCAACACGACACAAAGACCAACCCTCTCGGTCCCGACTTCAACTATCGCGAAGAGGTCAAGAAGCTTGATGTTGCAGCGCTGAAGAAGGACCTTCACGCGCTGATGAATGATTCCCAGGACTGGTGGCCAGCAGACTGGGGTCACTACGGTGGTCTCTTTATTCGTATGGCCTGGCACTCTGCGGGTTCCTACCGAACGGCCGATGGCCGTGGTGGTGGAGGCAGTGGAACGCAGCGCTTTGCTCCCTTGAACTCCTGGCCCGATAACACAAACCTGGATAAAGCCCGCCGGTTGTTGTGGCCGATCAAGAAGAAGTACGGCAACAAGCTCAGCTGGGCTGACCTGATGATCCTTGCCGGGAACATTGCCTATGAGTCCATGGGACTGAAGACTTTTGGGTTTGGTTTCGGTCGTGAAGACCTCTGGCACCCCGAGAAGGACACCTACTGGGGGAGTGAAAAGGAATGGCTGGCTCCCAGTGATGAGCGCTATGGCGACGTGGAGAAGCCAGAGACGATGGCGAACCCGTTGGCTGCGGTTCAAATGGGGTTGATTTATGTGAACCCCGAGGGGGTGAACGGAGTTCCAGACCCTCTCAAGACTGCAGCCCACATTCGAGAGACCTTTGCCCGCATGGCGATGAACGATGAGGAGACCGTAGCGTTGACCGCCGGCGGTCACACTGTCGGGAAAACCCACGGTAATGGTCGTGCCGAGAATCTCGGACCCGAGCCAGAAGCTGCTGAGCTTTTTGAGCAGGGGCTGGGGTGGAACAACCACACCACCAGAGGTATCGGTCGTGACACGGTCACGAGCGGTATCGAGGGTGCGTGGACGACAAACCCCACTACCTGGGACAACGGGTATTACTACCTCCTCTTCACCTATGACTGGGAGCTGAAGAAGTCCCCCGCCGGAGCCTGGCAGTGGGAACCCATTGGTATCAAAGAGGAAGATAAGCCCGTTGATGTTGAGGACCCGAGTATCCGCTTGAACCCGATCATGACCGATG
>CAYQMC010000285.1:0-3178 GCA_964418285.1 uncultured Chryseobacterium sp. | reverse complement strand
ATTCATAATCCTGAGGTCGAGAGTTCAAGTCTCTCTCGCGCTACAAAAGGTCATCCTCATCCTGTGGATGGCCTTTTTTGTTGCTCTCTCCCTCCACCATGCGCACGGCCCTGATCCTGTCGTTCTTGTTATCGTTCTCTTCCTGCACCGGCCCGTTCACGCTCGAGGACGATGCCGCCATCCGTGCTGTGATGGCTGGGCAGGAGGCGGCCTGGGACCAAGGGGATATCCCGGGTTTCATGGAAGGGTATTCGGATACGGTGTGCTTTGTCAGCAGGATGGGAACCACCTGTGGGCGTGCGGCGGTGACCGCGAACTACGCGCGCAACTATCCGGACAAGGATGCCATGGGGGACCTCACGTTCGGGATACAGGAAGTATTGCCAGCGGGAGGTGGACATGCCTGGCTTACGGGCACCTGGCGTTTGACGCGTGCTTCGGACACCCTCGATGGGGGATTCTCCTTGCTGTGGGTGAAGGAGGCCGAAGGTTGGCGCATCGCACGTGACCATACGTATTGAGCGCCACCGGGTATCTTCGGCGCCAAGCACAGGCCCGTGTTCGACTCCATCACCCTCATCATCGTCGGCATCACAGCCCTGCTGTCCATTGCGGCGTTCAGCGATCAACGCTTGTTCTCAGCGTTGCTCTTCGAACCGTTCGTCATCAAGGCGCGGGGCGAATGGTACCGCTTCATCACGCACGCCTTCATCCACGCCAACTGGCCGCACCTGGCGGTGAACATGTTCGTGCTGTACATGTTCGGCCGCAATGTGGAGATGTTGTTGCCCGAGGTTACCGGCAGGCCCGACCTTGTTGTGTTGCATTACCTGCTGTTGTACGGCGGGGGTGTTCTGTTCTCGACCCTGCCATCGTACCAGCGGAACATCCACGACCCCGGGTACCGTGCTGTGGGGGCCAGTGGTGCGGTATCGGCGGTGCTGTTCGCACAGATCATCATGCTGCCCACCAGTCCGGTGCGCTTCCTTTTCATCCCGTTCCCGATACCGGCCTACGTGTTCGGCATCCTCTACCTGGCGTATTCCTATTACATGGACAAACGCGGCGGAGATAACGTGGCGCACGATGCGCACTTCTTCGGGGCGGTCTACGGACTGTTGTTCATGATCCTGCTGGATCCGGGTTTGGTGCTGGACATCGGTGGCTTCCAACGATCACTGGGTATGTAAGGCCATGCGCAAAGCGGTGTTCCTTGATCGCGATGGTGTGCTGAACCGGGAACGGGGCATGCATACCTGGACCCTGCCCGACTTCGAGGTGCTGCCCGGTGTTCCCCAGGCCTTGAAGCTGCTGCAGGATGCCGGCTATGCCTTGGTGGTGGTCACCAACCAAAGTGGCATAGGGCTGGGTCTGTATGGTCACGCAGAAGTGGCCACGTTGCATGGCTACCTTCACGCCATGCTCGCGGACCACGGAGTACGGCTAACGGCGATCCACTACTGTCCCCATCATCCTTCCCAAGGCCGTTGCCTATGCCGCAAGCCGGGGAGCCTGATGCTTGAGAAGGCCATGGCACGATACGGGTTGGATCCAACCGCTTCGGTGATGATCGGTGACCGCGAGCGGGACGTGGAAGCGGCGGCTCTGGTGGGTGTACGCGGCATTCGTGTGGAGGCCAATGCGCCCTTGTTGCCTGTGGTGTTGAACGAAGTGTTGAACGCATGAAGGACCTTGTGAACATCAATGGTGAGGTGAAGCCCGGCGATGCGCCGGTGATCACCTTGGACAACCGCGCATTCCATTTTGGCGATGGTCTGTTCGAAAGCGTGCGTATCGTGGACGGCAAGCCCTGTTTCCTGGATGCGCATTGGTCGCGTCTCGAGACCGGTGCCAAGCTCCTGAGGATAGAACTACCCGAAGGTCTGGATCGTGCCTCCTTCGAGCGCTACATCGTGGAGCTGACCAAGCGCTGTTTGCTCACCAGTGCACGCTGCCGGTTCACGCTCTATCGGGGTGGCCGTGGACAGTACCGGCCCGAGCAGAATACCGGTGTCTTCGCCATCGAGATGAAACCGTTGGAGCATCCGGTCCACACCTTGAACGAGCATGGCCTGATGACCGACATCTGGCCCGAGATGCGCAAGCCGATCAACGAGTTGGCGCGGCACAAGACACTGAACGGCCAGTACTACATCATGGGTGCACTGTGGGCCCAGCAACGTGGCCTGGACGATTGCCTGTTGCAGAACGAGCGCGGCAACATCATCGAAAGCAGCAGCGGCAATCTCTTCATCGTCAGCAACGGGGTGCTCTACACCCCATCATTGGCGGATGGGTGCGTTGGCGGTGTGATGCGTGCGCAGATCATCAACCTTGCACTGGCCAACAACATCAAGGTATACGAGTGTTCACTGAACCCGCAGAACCTGCTTGCTGCGGACGAACTCTTCTTCACCAATGCGATACGTGGCATACAATGGGTGGGTGCCTACCGGACCAAACGGTACACGCATGGCATGTCCAGTACATTGACGAACCTGCTGGTCGCGCTCACCACCGCACCTGCCGGGGCATGATGCCGTGCTTCCGTTAATTCTGCGATGGATCTTCGGGGAAGTTCGCCAAGGGCGCGAACTCCCGCCCCATGGAGCGCAGTGTATCCGCCCATAGGTCCCGTTTCCCGGTGTGCATGATGCGTGCCTTTGCCGCGCGTGATACGAGCCACGAGCGATCCGCCAACTCGCGGTCCAGTTGGTTCTCTCCCCAGCCGCTGTAGCCTACGAAGAAGCGTACATGTTTGGCCAGCTTCGGGTCGGCGGCGAGGATGGCGCACAGCTGATCGTAGTCGCCACCCATGAAGATGCCGTCCACGATCTCCACACTTCCTTCAAGGTGCGGCCCCAGCGTGTGGAGGTAGTAGAGGTTCCCACTTTGCACCGGCCCGCCGATGTTCACCTGCGCGTTGATGGGTGGCATGTTCTCCATCAGTTCATGCACGCTCATCTCCATCGGTCGGTTCAGAACGAAGCCGAAGGAACCCTCTGCATTGTGCTCGCACAAGAGCACCACGGTCCTGCGGAAGTAGGGGTCCGGCAGGTAGGGTTCGCTCACGAGCAAGCGTCCACGTGCAGGCCGGTACTTGTTGGTCGGGTTCAGATCAAGGATGCCGTCGCTCATTGCGTGCTGAAGGTAGAGCGCTTGGTGGACACGGTGCAAG
>CAYQMC010000284.1:0-3183 GCA_964418285.1 uncultured Chryseobacterium sp. | reverse complement strand
TCCACCCCACTGGCACCCTGAGGAAGGCTATCGACCACGGAACGATCGTGGCCTGTTCAACCCCTTGCCCGAGCTCTGGAAGGTCCTGCGCCACGAGGGGCGGCTGCCGGTGGGTTACCGCACCTGGGTGTCGAGCATGTACAAGGAACGCGAACGCTTCCACGAATCACTACCTGCATGGCAGTTGAAGTGCCGACTGCCTGCCTCGATCTGGAACAGCTACTACAAGTTCACCATCGAGCGCAACCCGTGGGACAAAGCCATTTCCCGCTACTACCACAGCAAGGGCGTGTTCGAGCCCAAGTACGGGAAGGAGCTGAGCATGGACAGTTGGCTGGACTACTTCGAGCGCCGGATCGGCCAGCCCTGGGTCACAAAGGCGTGGGGCTCCGAAGCGCCCTACAACTTCCCGCGCTACGCGGACCCCTGGACCGATGAGGTGTTGGTGGACAAGATCTGCCGATACGAGGACCTGGACAAGGACCTGCAGGAGGTCTTCGCGCATGTGGGCTTGACGTGGCCGGGTGCCATACCCCGTACCGCCAAGACCGGTTACCGTACCGATCGACGCCCGTACCGTGAAGTGCTTACCGATAAGCAACACGACCGCATCGCCAAGGCCTGCGCCAAGGAGATCGCGCTGATGGGTTACAACTACTGAGCAGCGGCGCCTTCCTTCACCGCCAGGAAGACGGAGTAGGTAAAGTGCAGGGGCGTGGCAACGGCACGATCAAAGCCTTTGAGCAGAGTGCCGAGTTCGTCGAGCATCAGGTCCGCATCCGAATAGCCCCGCTCCAACAGGAACGGAACACCTGCATGGGCCCTGAAGAATCCTTCGACCTCTTCGGACTTCCAGGTAAGGCGGGAATGCAGGTAGTGCTTGCGCGAATAGCCGAATTGCCCATTTTCACCTACGGCCGAGTACAAGTCCGACAGTGGCCATTTTCGTGCGCTCTGTTTTTCGGTACGGTATTCCAATTGGTCCAGATTTTGGCGCCAACGTTCGTAGAACTGTGTCAGCTGTGGAGATTCCAGGAAGACCGGGTAGTAGTGGCCATAGACGAGGAGCACGCCATCCTTGCGTAGTATCCTTGAGATCTCCTTGACCGTTGGGGCCGGTTCCATCCAGTGCACTGCGGAAGAGCAGGTCACGACATCGACGCTACCCGACTCCAAACCGGTATCCTGTCCAGTTCCAGGCTTGTAGGTGATGTTCGCTGCCTTGGATGCGGCTCGTGCCGCTTCGAGCATGTCGGCGGAGGGGTCCAGGCCCACCACGGCTTTCGCTCGATCGGCCCAGGGGCGCGTGGAAAGGCCCGTTCCGCAACCAAGGTCCACCACCATGTTCAAGTCCATGGCACCCGCCCAACCGGCGCCCAATTCCATGAGGTCATCGGGTGGTACTGGCCGGAATCGGTCGTAATCGAAACAGAAGCCCTTGAAGCGGGCGGCAGCGGGGTCGTGTTGTTGGGACATGATGCGGACAAAGATGGCCATTGTTGGATGTCCGGTGGCTGCTGTTGCAGTGTGGCTTCCACCTTGAAGGAATGCACAGGACGTCCGGGTGAACGGTAAGTTTGCCGCTCATGCGCATCGCCATCATCGGCGCCGGGAACGGCGGGCAGGCCATGGCCGGGCACTTCACCCTGCTGGGCCATGAGGTCAGGTTGTACAATCGGCGGATCGAACGCTTGGGCGATGTGGCGCTGCACCGCAGGCTGCGACTCACGGAAGCCATCCAAGGTGAGGTGACCCTGGCGATGGTGAGCGATTCCTTGGAAGCCGTGCTGCACGATGCCGAGTTGGTGATGGTGACCACCACCGCCGACGCGCACCGCAGCATTGCCGAACACTTGGCCCCTCACCTTCGCTCCGGGCAGCAGGTGGTGCTCAATCCGGGCCGCACCCTGGGCGCCATCGAATTCGCATCGGTGCTGCGCGGTGCAGGTGTACAAGGGGTGCTGGTGGCCGAGGCGCAAAGCCTGATCTACGCCTGCCGCGCCGAATCGCCCGGCCATGTGCGCGTGATCGGCGTGAAGGATCGGGTGATGCTGGCCGCCTACCCGAGCCGGGATACCGATGCGATCCTGGCCACGCTCAACAGCATCCATCCCTGCTTCATCAAGGCTCCTCATGTTCTGGCCACCGGCTTGGAGAACATCGGCGCGATCTTCCATCCTCCGGTGATCCTCTTCAATGCGGCGGCCATCGAGCGCGGCAACCTGTTCTACTTCTACCAGGACATGACGCCCGCCGTGGCGGATTTCATCCAAGCTCTGGATGCCGAGCGCCTCGCGGTGGGCGAGGCCTTCGGCCTGAAGCTGCGTCCGGTGAGCGAATGGGTGTCCTATGCCTACACGGGTATCCAAGGCGACACGCTGATGGAGAAGATGCGGAACAACCCGGCCTACCACAAGATCCAGGCACCCACCACGCTGCACAGCCGCCTGCTGCTGGAGGATGTGCCCACGGGCATCATACCCATGGCCGAACTGGGCGCACTGGCAGCCGTGCCCACGCCGCTGCTCTCTTCCGTACACCACATGGCCCAGGGGCTGCTCGGCATCGACTTCAGCACCACTGGCCGAACTTTGCGCAACCTGGGGCTGCACGGGCGGCGTGCCGAAGACCTGCTCAGGGACCTTTGACCGATGAAGGATCGCGTGACCGATGGGGATGTGTTCGGCCTGGTACGGCCCGATGTGGACGTACACACGTTGGGCGTAAGCACCGTGGGCAAGTTGCTCGAGGACTGCGGTTACAAGGTGCGCATCGGTGATGCTGCATTGGCTGCTGCCATCGCCGAGATCCACAAGATCAACCACATCTCCATGCTCGTGGCATGGATCAAGATGCACGGCATCACCCGCCTGGGTTTCAGCTACCGCCTGGATCCCTCCAACGCGGTCCTGAACTTCGGTCGGGTATACCGCCAGTTGCAGGACCAGCGGATGTTCAAGGAGCAGGGTGGGAGCCTCGTGCAGCTGTACTTCGCCGGCCTGCCTCCGGCCTGCGCGCGCATCAAGGAGGAGTATGGAGGCCGTGTTCCGGTCTTCGTCGGCGATGAGACCCAGGTGGAGACCCTGCAGAAGATGGGCGTGCCGGAGCACCGGATCCCGGCGGAGATAACCGGCAGTGCGCAATACGATGAGGACCGCATGGTCTTCGCACGGGAATTGGTGG
>CAYQMC010000283.1:0-3191 GCA_964418285.1 uncultured Chryseobacterium sp. | reverse complement strand
CCAAGGGCTGCTGCCTTTTCGCATCACGGCGGACCGCTTCCATAGCGGCCGCATCATCCGCCCCACGGAGGCGCAAGAGCTATAGCAAGCGGAATGGACACAACCGACCAGCCGTTAAGGACTACGCTCGACAAACAGTTCGTGTTCATCGTAGGTGCTCCTCGCAGTGGCACCACCTGGTTGGAGCGCATGGTAGGCGGCCATCCCATGGTCGCGTCGATCCCGCACGAACTCACCCTGTTCTCCAAGTACTTCGCAGGTCCGACCCGATTCTTCGAGCGTGAAACGTTGCATCGTGACAAGGGCGATTGGGAACAAGGCCTTCCGATGCTTTTCACCCAGGACGAATTCGACGAGGGACTTCGGCGGATAACCGAGGTGGTCTATTCCCGGGTGCTTGCCCAGCGGCCGGTTGCCACGCACATTCTGGACAAGCATCCGCATTATGCGCGCTGCCTCCCGCTCATCGACCGGATCCTCCCCACGAGCCGCATCATCCACCTGATCCGCGACGGTCGCGACGTGGCGGTAAGCACCATGAGCACCAAGCGACGCCTCGGCCACGGACAGGCGGACATCATTGGTGCATCGCGGGTGTGGCACGAGTGCATCACCGCGGCCCAAGCCCACGGCCAGGTGCTTGGTGAAGCGCGCTATCTGGAGGTACGCTACGAGGAGCTGGTATCCGATACGGTAGTACAGCTGGGACGCATCTTCCAATTCTGTGGCCTTGACCATGGACCTGAGCTTGTAGGTGATATCGCCCGGACCAATTCCATCGAGAACCGGCAGTTCAGCAGGGGCGAATCGCGATCGCGGGAGGAAGTCTTGCGTGCTGCATCGTCCGCCACGCGCAACCTTGGCCTCAGGCAACGCTACCTGATGGAGCGGAGCGTTGGCCAGTTGCTGGTGCGCTTGGGGTATACCCAGCCGGGCTGGTGGGCCCTGGGCCCCCTTGACCGTTGGAAGATGGCACTATGGAGTGTGCAACAGCGGTGGCGCCGGAGCGCTTCGGCCTTTTGGAAGAATTGGAAGAAGCCCTTGACGGAACGCCTGGATCGTACACAAGCCGAAGGTTTCGACCCAAGATCCTGACAATGCTCGCCGCAACAGTAAGGTCGCTCCTTCTACCGTTCCGGAAGCGGATGGATCCCAGCATGATCGTCATCGGTGCCATGAAAGGCGGCACCAGCGCACTCTACACCATGCTTGCTGCACACCCCCGTGTGCTGCCACCGGTGCGCAAGGAGTTGCACTTCTTCAACCGCGATGCTGACCATGCGCAAGGCCTTGCGCACTACCGCAGCATGTTCCCCCTGCGGCCCTTGCGCTTGGGGCGCTTCGTCACCTTCGAAGCTTCTCCATCCTACCTGCCCCAGGAGAAGGTGGCGCTGCGTATCGCCGAGCATTTCCCCAAGGTGCTGCTGGTGGCCATCCTGCGCGATCCCGTGGAGCGGGCCTACTCCGCCTGGAATATGTATCACCGCGCCTTGGAACGGCCATCGGGCAGTATGGTACCTGATCCACGCACCTTCGAACAGGCGGTGGAGGATGAACTGGCAGGACGCCCCGCAAGACTCCAGCACAGCTACCTGGCCATGGGGCACTATGCACAGAACCTGGCACCCTACATGCGGCTCTTCCCCCGGGAGAACCTGCTCATCTTCGGCTACCAGCAGTTCGCGCAGCAACCCGCTGTGGTTGTGAACGCGATCCTGGAACGCTGGGGCCTGGAAGCTATGGATCCAGCGGATCCCATCTTCTCCACCCGGGCGAACGTGAAGGGATATTCCGCTCCCATGGACGCTGCGCTCAGGGAGCGCCTTGTTGCGTATTTCGCCCCACACGAAACCGCTTTGAACAGCCTGCTGGGTGCCGGTTGGGACAGGGTCGGTACACCATGAGCATGGCGCAGGCACCAGTGTACCGCTCTTCCTGCACACAGGTGGCATTCCCCGCACCCGCTTTGTTGCAGCGCTCTACATTTACGGCCCCCACCCAGTACCATGCCTGAAGCCATTTACGTCACCAAGACCTACCTACCACCCCGGGAGGAATACCTGCATTGGCTGGACAAGGCGTATGCATCCCACCAGCTCACCAATCTCGGTCCGATCCACCGCGAACTGGAGGAGACTTTGCGTGCGCGTTTCTCCGTGCCCCATCTCCGCCTTATGGCCAACGGCACCCTGGCCTTGCAGCTCGCCATCCGCGCATTGGGGGTAAAAGGCAAGGTGATCACCACACCCTTCAGCTACGTGGCCACCACAAGCGCCATCCTTTGGGAGGGTTGCGAGCCGGTCTTCGTGGACATCGATCCACGGACCTGTTGCATCGATCCCACGTTGATCGAAGCTGCCATCACTCCGGACACCACCGCCATCCTGGCCACGCACGTCTACGGCATCCCCTGCGATGTGGAAGCCATCGACGCCATTGCGAAGAAACACGGCCTGAAGGTGATCTACGACGCCGCACACGCCTTCGATGTGCAGTACAAAGGCAAGAGCATCCTGGCCTACGGCGATGCCAGCACGCTCAGCTTCCACGCCACCAAGCTCTTCCACACGGTGGAGGGCGGGGCTGTGGTGCTCCACGATGCACAGAACGACAAGGACCTTTGCCTGCTGCGCAGCTTCGGACACATCGGCGACGAGCACTTCACATTGGGTATGAACGCCAAGATGAGCGAAGTGCATGCCGCCATGGGCATGGCGGTGTTGCCCCATGTGGAGGCCATCATCGCGAGCCGACTGCAAAGCATCCAGCGTTATGATGAAGCCCTTTGTGATCATGTCGAACGCCCCGTACCGCCATCCAGCACAGTGCCCAATTCATCCTACTACCCCATCATGCTGGAGAATGGAGAGCAACGTGAGCGTGTGGTCACGGTGCTTGCGGACTCAAAGGTGCATGCGCGTAGGTATTTCTACCCGGCGTTGAATACGTTGAGCTATTTGGACAGATACGTGCCGTGCAAGGTGGGTGAGGAGTTTGCGGATCGGACCTTGTGCCTGCCGCTCTACCATGGAATGACGAAGGATGAGATGGATCGTGTGATAAAGGGGGTTCTTGCAAGCGTTCGTGCTTGATCGAAAGCGCCTCGGCACTGCTGCTATCGCAGCGATCGATCGAATGCTCCCGACGCCATCCGGTCGATCAATAGTGTAGAGCGATCGACCAATTCTTTT
>CAYQMC010000282.1:578-3211 GCA_964418285.1 uncultured Chryseobacterium sp. | reverse complement strand
AAGCACCGAGGTCGGGATCGGCATCCAGCAAGGCCACCTGCTTGGCGATGCGCTCGGGATGCATGATGTCGTCCGCGTCCAATACCGCGATGTATTCGCCCCGTGCAGCATCCAGTCCCCGGTTGGCGGCGGCGGCGCGACCGGTGTTCACGGCACTTTCCAGCACACGGAGACGCGGTCCACCTTGAGCGTCACACTCCGCCGCAAGCGCCCGCACGCGCTCCAGTCCGCCGTCGGTGCTGGCATCGTCCACCACCAGGATCTCTAGGTCCTTGAATGTGTTGGCCAATACGCTGCGTATCGCCGCCTCCACGTGCCGTCCCTTGTTGTAGTAGGTCATCAGCACGGTAACGCGCGGTGCAGCACCCGAAAGACGATCGCTGGCGGAATGCTCCCGGGGCGACTGCCCGGCGCTATGCTGTTCCGAAGTGCTCATGATCCGCCGCGAAGATGCTTCCATTTGCGCTTCAGGCGGAAGGCGAACCAGTTGGGCACCGCAAGCTTGGATCCCATCTCCTTGATCCAGTTCCGCTCCAGCACGCTGCGCTTCTCCGGCTCCCGGGTCAGCAGCGGACGCAGGGCACGCATGCGTTCGAACTGGCCTTCGTTCATGATGTGGCGGTCCCACTTCAGCAGGAAATGCATCGCCATGGCACGGACCAACCAAGCCTGTTGGCGCAACACCGGTATGGGTCGCAGTCCGCTGGGGAGGGTCCGATGGATCGCCAGTACCCCCGCAAGATCACCTTGATCCGTGGCGAGGAGCATGCCGTGAAGGAGCGCTGCCTGTTCGTCCAGGAAACGATCGCGGTGCTTTGCGGTCTTCGATGCAGCGTGCTGGCGGAAGACGGCCAGGATGGGTTCGTGCGATACCAATCCCGCCTCGCCTTCGCGGAACAGCAGCTGCCACTGGAGCTCCAGGTCCATCACATGGTGCAGGCCCGCTTCCACCCCGCCCACCGCACGTACGGCATCCATCCGGAAGAAAGTGCCCTGCTGCACCACCAGCGGATCGTGGTAGAGGCTGTGCTCGTCGTGCGGTACAACGCCGCGGGGAAACTCCTGCGTTATGCAACCCTCCGTCAGTTCCAAACGACCACGATGTGCCCAGGCTTCAGGCGCTTCGGTGAACCAACGCCCCACGTGCTGCAAGGCCCCCGGCATCAGGATGTCATCGCTGTTCAGCCAGCCGAAGACCTGCCCTGTGGCATGCTCCAGCCCCTTATTGATGGCCGCGCTCTGCCCAGCATCGGGCTCGCTGCACCACCACGCCAGCTTGTCGGCATACCGCTCGATGATCTCCCGCGACCCATCGGTACTACCACCGTCCACCACGATGTGCTCCAACTCCGGATAGCCCTGCGCATGCACGCTCTCCAGGCATTCCTCCAGGTACTGCGCCTGCTGGAAGCTGGGTGTTATGAGGGTGATGCGGGGAAGCATGGGAGGGAACGTTGGGAGGGGTTGGAGAGTTGGGAGGGTTGGGGATCGTTACTTCGCAAGGCCGATATGTGTCGGGCCTTCAGCCCTCGTTGAACTCCGGGGCGTCTTCTAACCCATGGCTCCGCCATGGGCTGGTATATCTCGGGCTTTCAGCCCTTTTATTTATCCGAAGCATGTCGAAATGGAACGGTCGGATAGGTGGTCAAAGGTCCGATTCATATCGCAGCGCCCAATATCACTCCTATATATATATCGGACCGTCAGCCCTCCCCGAGATCAACCATACGTCGTCCAATGGCGTTGGTATGGGCTGGTATCGAACGGGCTTTCAGCCCCTTTCAGGGTCCGGGTCATTTCGGAAAGGAACGACCGGAAGAGGGCCAAAGGCCGTGCCTACGGCAGGCAGGCCCGATACATACCAGCCCACGGTGCAACCGTGGGTTGGATGACGCATAATGTAGTTGAGGGCTGAAGGCCCGGCACATCCACATAGCAAGTATCAACGCGACCTATCCGCCGCACCATCCAGGATCCCTTGCAAACTCGCGATGCGATCCTCCACACGGTGGTGTTGCTCCACGTAAGCACGCCCGGCACGTCCCATGCTTCCGGCGAGCTGGGGATCATCCACCAGGCGCAGCATGTTCGCCGCCATGGTATCCACATCGCGCTCGGCGCAAAGTAGCCCGCGCTGCTCATGTGCCACCACATCGGCGATACCCGCATGTCGGGTGGCCACAACAGGGATGCCAGTGGCCATGGCCTCCAACACCGCCAGGGGAGTGCCTTCGGAATCGCCATCCTTGGTGACCACGCTGTGTTGAACGAAGGCCCGACTGCCGCGCAGCAGTTCGGCGATGCGGTCCTGACTTTGTATGCCGCACAGGTCCACATTGTCCTGCAGGTCCAAGGCCACCACGACCTGACTGCATGCCTCCCACAAAGGTCCATGCCCCACCATGGTCAGGCGTGCTTCGGGACGTTGGTCCACCACTGTTCGGAAGGCGAGCAACGTAAGCACCGGTGCCTTCTTGTCCACGAAGCGGCCCACGCCGAGAAAGTGCGGCGGAGCATCCTGCGGCATACCGGCATGGAAGCGTTCCACATCGATGCCATAGCAGTTGTAGATGACCTTCTCGCGCGGTGCGCCCAGTTCCAGCAGGCGCCGTTCCATGCTGCGGCTCACCGCC
>CAYQMC010000282.1:0-568 GCA_964418285.1 uncultured Chryseobacterium sp. | reverse complement strand
GTGCGTAGTTGCCGGCCTCCAGGGCTTCGTTGTAGCGGTGGGCATCGTAGCCGTGGAAGTGGGCCACCAACGGCACTCCGGCCTCGCGGCAGATGTCCACCATGGTCTCTCCCATGTTGCCGTATTCCGCCAGCAGCACCTGCACTTTGCGCTCGCGGAGCAGTGCGACGGTGCGCCGGTGTAGCCGTGCCGCTTCACCCACGCCCTGCACCTTGCGCTCCACCAGGGAACGCATGCGGTCCGCGGTATCGGTAGGCACCAGGATCGGGGTACCATCGGCCATGCGGGGAGGGTGACCGTCACTGAGCACCAGGACCAATTCCTGCAAGCGGTCCAAGTGTGCTGCGATGAAGGTCTCGCTCCAAGCGTTGCGGCTCTTCAGGGCAATGGCGAGGCGGGCGTGCGGCATGGTGGTGGCGAAGGTATCGCAGGTGAGTAGGAAGAAGAGAACCACGCACGAAGTGTGTGGAACATATCCCCTACCCCCGCATCTTCCGGTACATGCCCAGTAAGCCCGGTGGCAGCTTGCCGCCGAACCAGGCGCGCACTTCCGCCAGCCCGTACTTGC
>CAYQMC010000281.1:0-3255 GCA_964418285.1 uncultured Chryseobacterium sp. | reverse complement strand
CTGTGGGACACCTTCCGTGCGCTACACCCTTTGATGACGCTGTTGGAACCGGAGCGCACTACCGACTGGATCCGTACCATGCTCCTGCATTACCAGCAAAGTGGTCGGCTGCCTGTTTGGGAACTGTGGGCGAACGAGACCGACTGCATGATCGGGTACCACAGCGTAAGTGTGATCGCTGATGCCTATCTGAAAGGGATCCGCGGCTTCGATGCGAAGCTGGCGCTGGAAGCGATGGTGGCCAGCGCAGGGCAGGACCATTTCGGGCTGAAGGCTTACAAGGAACGCGATTACATCAGCAGCGAGGACGAGGCCGAAAGCGTGAGCAAGACCTTGGAATACGCCTACAACGACTGGTGCATCGCGCGCATGGCGGAGGCCTTGGGCGAGCAGGCGACCGCTGAGCGCTTTCATGCCCGCAGCCGCAATTGGCAGAACCTCTACGATCCCGCGACCAAGTTCTTCCGACCGCGGAGGAATGGTGGCCTTGTGGAACCCTTCGACCCCTACGAGGTCAACTTCCACTTCACAGAAGCCAACGCCTGGCAATACAGCCTCTTCGTGCCGCACGATATGGAGCGCTTTACCAAGCTCCTAGGCAATGCCTCGGGGCTTACCGAACGACTGGATGCCTTGTTCACTGCCAGTGAGCGCACCACGGGACGTGACCAGGCGGACATCACAGGGCTCATTGGACAATACGCCCATGGCAACGAACCCAGCCACAGCTTCGCGTACCTGTATAACCAAAGCAGCCGCCCATTCAGCACAGAGGTATATGTCTCGAAGATCATGCGCGAGTTCTACCGAGCCGCTCCCGATGGTCTTTCGGGTAACGAGGACTGCGGCCAGATGAGCGCATGGTATGTTCTCAGTGCACTGGGCTTCTACCCTATATCACCCGGTCTGCCGGAGTACACCTTGGGTATCCCTTTGTTCGATGAGGCCACGATCCAGCTGGGCAACGACAAGATCTTGCGGATAACGGGCAGTGGCGAAGCGCAGGACCGCACGCATGTGGTGTACACCACATGGGATGGCGCTGAGCATGATCGTTTCAGGGTGATCGACCATGGCTCGCTAGCTGCTGGTGGGCACCTGGACTTCGAACTGGGGCCACGCCCGGGATCGGCTCCGATCCTGGGTCTCAACGAAGAGCAGGTCGAGGATGTGGTCTGGGTTCCTGTGCCCATCATCCGATCTCCATCCCGAGCATTCACCGATGAGCTAGTGGTTTCGATCGCCTGCAGCGATGTGCAAGCGCTGCTCGAATACAGGACGGATACGACGGAGTGGAAGGAATACAACGGGCCGATAAGCCTGCTGGCCACCACTCGGATCGAAGCGCGCGCATGGCGCAAGGGTGCCTATGGAAGGACCGTCCATTCGAATGTGGCGCAGGGCCGGTTCACCAGGATCGATGGAGCGCAAAGCATCACCTTGCAGAGCACCTATGCCCCCGAATATGCGGCCGATGGAGAGGGCACCTTGCTGGACGGCCTTCGTGGCGGCAACGATTTCAGGACCGGGGAATGGCAAGGCTATCGAGGGCAGGACATCGTTGCTTCGATCGATCTGGGTAGTACGCAGCGTGTTAAGCGTCTGGGGGTCGGAGTACTCCAGGATGTGCGCAGCTGGATCTGGTATCCCACCGAGGTGGAGTTCGCCACCAGCACCAATGGTCGGCAATGGAGCAGCACCATCGTGCGCAATACGATATCACCGGAAGTTGAAGGAACCCTCACCCAGGATCTTTGGACCGCACCGATCGGCAAACGTGCCCGCTACATCGAAGTGAGGGTACGGAGCATCGGGTCGTGCCCCGACTGGCATCCGGGTGCTGGGGAGGCGAGCTGGCTGTTCGCGGACGAGGTGCTGATCGAGACCGAGTAGGCAACAACACCTGGAAACACGAAGCCCCCGGCGATACGCCGGGGGCTTCGTGTTCTGTATTATCGCGATCCGCTTAGCGCATCAGCTGTATACGCTGGGTCATGATGCGCTCGTTCGTAGCCAACTGGAGCAAGTACTGACCGTTGACCAATGCACCCATGTCCAAATTGTGCAGGCCACCTTGTGCTGCGAACTGCTCTTCCATCACGATACGTCCGCTCAGGTCAAGCACCTTCAGAACTACGCTACCTAGAAGCTCCGCGCCCAGGTCGATGACCAGCGCACCGGTGGTCGGATTCGGGTAGGCCAGGAAACCGCTTGGGGCCTGGTCATCGATACCTACCGCTCCACATGCGACATCCCAGCGCAATGGTACAGTGGACCCACCCGTGCTGCACGAGCCGTCATCATTGGACTGGATGCGCAAGGTGATGGCGTTGTTCGCATTCTGTGAATTGACGGCAAAGCCCGTGAAGTCGCCTCCGTTGTTGCCTTGGTAGAGCACTGGGGCATTCTCGTCAAGGCCGTTGTAGACGATGATGCGATCACCGGTAAGCATCTGCCCTTCCAGGATGGAGATGGTAACGGGCACAGCGATCGGGGCCTGGAACGTATACCAACGGTCCTCATCATTCCCGTAGCAGTACTCGTAGTTGTCCACACCGCATGAGGCGATGATGCAATCGGCACTGGCGAAGGTGAGGGTATCGCTGAAATAGGAGCAGGTCGGGTTGTCCAGACCGGTAAGCTCGAAAGCGCTCGAGTCGTTCTGAACGTAGGGTCCGAAAGTCAATGTACCTGGGGTGCTGGCAAGTTGGGATTCACCCGTGAAGGTGTTGACCACCGACAAGCCTTCGGCACCGACCTCTGTTACTGCCACTTCCATCACATAGGTGCGATCGAAGCAGTTGGGCACTGCCGTATAGCTCACACCCGGGATCTGGCAACCTTCACAGAACACGATCCACTCCCAAGGGTCGTACGTCGTTGAACTCGTGCATTGCACAGAACCATCCGACTCCATTTCCATGTAGAGGTTCGAACCAGTGGCAGTAACGTCCACGGCGTAGAAGTTCGCTATGGTGTTGTTCACCGCGCTGCCCTCAGGACCAAGGTTCCAAGTGGCCGTGTTCGTGTGTTCGAAAAGGATGGGGCTGGTGTTGTCCGGTCCATCGTAGATACGGATCCTGTCGAAGGTGTTGCTTTCTATGGTACCCCGGAGGAATGAAAGCCGGAGCGTTCCGGTGCCGGGCAACTCGTAGGCCCAAGCCTGGTCATCGCTGGCCCCGTAGCAGTACTCCTCCTCTATCTCGCTGGCCCCACAAAGGATCTGAGGGCACAGCGGGTTCACCAAGGTCGGTG
>CAYQMC010000280.1:0-3262 GCA_964418285.1 uncultured Chryseobacterium sp. | reverse complement strand
CGATGCTGAGCTTCTCGCCCAACTGGCGCTCGAAGGCTTCCACGATCTCGCGCACCGAGTACTCGATGCCGCGGCCGATGTTGAAGACCTCGCATCCGCCGAGCCCGGCATCGAGCAGGGCGCTCATGGCGCGGCCCATGTCCTCGGTGTGTATGAAATCGCGCTTGGGGTCCAGGTTGCCCAGGTGCAGGGTGCGCTTGCCCTCCAGCACCTGCCGTTGGATCTCGGGTATCAGGTGCGGGTTGGTCTCGTTGGGGCCGAAGGCGTTGAAGAAACGACCGATCAGCGTGGGGATCCCGGTGCGCAGGTGGAACTCGCTGGCCAGTTTCTCGGTGGCCAGTTTCGTGATGCCATAGATGTCCATGGGTCCAGTGGCATGCTCTTCGTCCATGGCACCATCGGCGATGGGGTACACCGCCGCCGTACTGGCCAGGAAGACCTGCTCCACACCGGCAGTGGCCGCACAAGCGTCCAGCACGCTCATGGTGCCCATGATGTTGATGTCGGTGGCCTCGATGGGGTGTGCGTTGCAATACGGGATGAAGTGTACCGCAGCAAGATGAAGCACCTGCTGTGGGCGAACTTCCTGGAACACATCCATCAGAGCTGTACGGTCGCGGATATCCAGCTTGTGGAAACGGGTATCCGGAACGGGTGCCAGATGGCGTTTGCCGAAGGAGAGGTCGTCCACCACGCTCACCTTATGGCCCAGGCCCACCAGGTGCGCGCCCAGGGCCGAACCGATGAAACCCGCACCACCCGTGATCAATACCCGCTGAGCCATGCTGCGAAAGTAGGGTGCACGCAGGACGTGGGGGTGTGGGGGATCTGGGCGACAGTGCCTCATCGCCCCGAACAAACGCGTTTTCCGGGCCGGGATACCTTTGCCACCTTGCCAGCGCAGGGCGAACATATCCTCTTGGTGTGCCACACCTTTCCGCCCTCGCCGGGTATCGGAGGAAGGCGTTGGGCCAAGTTCTCCAAGGCCCTGGCGCAGCGCGGATACAAAGTCCATGTGCTCTGTTCCGAACCACGGGCAGGAGCCGCGGTCTCACCCTGGACGCAGGACGTGCAACGGCCCGGGATCACGGTGTATCCCCTTCCGCGCCGCTACCCAACGGTGCTGAACCGCTGGCCGCTGACGAGCATTGTGGACAAGATCGCGTACCGCTTCTGGATGAAGGTGTTGCCCATGCTGACCACGGGAAACCCACTGGACGCGACGATCTTCTGGGAAAAGCAGGTTGTGCAAAATGCAGGCAGCCTGATCGACACACACAAGATCCGCAACGTCATCGTGAGCGGTGCACCCTTCCGAAACCTGGTGCATGGGCTGGCCCTGAAACGCAAGTATCCCGGCATCCACTTGGTATCGGACCTGCGGGACCCCTGGACCTGGTGGGACAACTATGGGCACAGCCTGCTTTCGCCCAAGCGCTTCGCAGATGAGCAGGCCATGGAGCGCGCCGTGATGCTCGGCAGCGACCGCATCACAAGCCCGCACGCACCGGTCGTGGAACACATCAAGCACAGCTATCCCGAAGCCGCAGTACGCACCTTGCGCATACCGCACGCCATGGATCCCGACGACATCGGTATGCCGGGACCAGCGCGCACCGATGGCCCCTTCCACATGATCTACGCCGGCACGCTCTACGGTGCTGCCGAGGCCGATGCCTACTTCGCCGCTGTGATCGCCGGGTTCCGGAACGCTCTTGCGCTCCATCCCAAGGAGGCCAAGGATGCCAGGCTTTCGCTGTACATCACAGCCAACGACGCCAGTCGTTACATCACGCAGGTGAAGGAGTCCGGTCTGGAAGAGCACATCCGTTTCGAGTCTCCTGTTCCGCCCAAGGAGATCCTGGCGCGTATCGCGGCAGCGGATGCATCCTTGGTGTTCATCCCCTCCAAGAACAAGGACCTGCTGGGCACCAAGTTCGACGAACTCTTCCACCTACGCAGGCCCGTGGTCCATGTTGGCGAAACAGGCGCGGTAAGCCGCACCATCGAGGCGGGCCGTCTGGGCATATCACTGCGTGTGGACGAGCTGGAACATGAACTTCCGCGCATCATCGCCCGTGAGCGTGTGCTCTTCGTGGACCCGGCCTACGATACCAGCGCCACGGAGTTGGGCCATGTTACCGAGCGCTTGCTGCGCGAGGTGCTGGTCTAGTTCAGCACGTGCCGCGAAGACGTCCGGTAAGCAGGCGGAACACCATCAGGTTGATGCCCGGAACCCGGACCGGAAGCAGGTTGTACCAGCGTGTGAAGCGGAAAAGCGAACGTTCCCTGGCGCTCAGTTCCTCGCCGGGTCCGGTCGTGAAGAGCAGTTCGTCCAACTCGGCCAAACCCTTGCGGTCTATGCGGCCGGCCTTCGCATTGAGGAGTACCTGCAGGTAGGTCCTGTGGAGTATTCCGAGCAAGAGGTCGCCGCAACCCTTGGCCCGGGCGGCTGGAAGGAACTTGCTGCGGTAGCGCACGGCGGAATCGCAGAAACGCCGTAGCAGCGGCAATGGATCGATGACCTTGCGTTCCTCCGCGATGCGGTAATAACAATCCGGCTTGCCTGGGAAAAGGCGATAGCGTACGCCCGGAACCAGCAACGCCCGCGTGTGCAGTTCAACGTCCTGATGGCGCGAGAAGCTCTCGTCGAAGCCCTTCAGACCTTGGAGGAACATGCGATCCCAGATGGGCTGCATGGTCTGCCAAGGGAGTTTATGCCGGAAGAAATCCTGCAAAGGATGATGTGAATCCGGGACCCAGCGCTGGCCGTGGTCGCCCGGGGCATTGCTGAAGACCTCCATGGTGAAGACGGCCATGTCCAGATCGCTCCCCTGCATCACCGCGAGACGTTCCGCCAGACAATGTGGTGCGAAGAGGTCATCAGCATCGAGGAACACGATATAGCGTCCACGCGCTTCGGCGATGCCCACGTTCCGGCAGTGGTTGGCCCCCATGTTCTCCCGCAGGGCTATGAGCCGGATGCGCGGATCCTCTTCCGAGGCCTTTGCAAGCAGCTCAGGGCTGTTGTCCGTGGAAGCATCGTCCACCACGATAAGCTCCCAGCGTGTCTCGGTCTGGGCCACCACCGTTTCCACCATGGCTCCGATGTAAGCGCTCTTGTTGAAACTGGGTACGATGATCGTTACCAATGGAACAGCAGCGGCCCCATGTACCGGCCACTGCCGGACTACCGGACCAAGGTTCCGCAGGACAGTGCTGTACGCAGCATCATGGGCTTCCTTGGAAAAATGCCGCGAAG
>CAYQMC010000279.1:424-3300 GCA_964418285.1 uncultured Chryseobacterium sp. | reverse complement strand
CCGGGTCTCACCACCCATGGTGCTGAAGGGCCCTCCCACGAACAGGGTATCGCCCACCACGAGCAGGCTCTTGATCTGCGCGTTGCTCGATGGGGTCGGGAATTGCGGAAGCAGCGCTCCGGTGGCGCCGTCCAGGGCCGCGAAGCCATCGCGGTCCTCCCCGCCGATGGACAGGAACTCACCACCGACCAGGAAGCTGTCCGCTGTACCGGCGATCGCACGCACACGGCCATCGGCCGCGTTCGGCGCCCAATCGAGCAGTTCACCCGACAGCGCATCGTAGGCCACCAGCGGTTGATCCGAAAAGCGGCCAACGAGCACCGTGTTCCCGAGCACAGCGATCGCCTCGGGGTTCGAGCCCACGCCCGAAGGCGGGTCGAAGGCGGTCAGGAGCGCGGCACCCAGGTCCACGGCGGCGCAGTTGGCATGGGAGGTGCCGTTCACGGAATTGAAGGCCCCGGTGAAATACAAGGCGCCGTTGTGGATGGCCATGGCCGACACCCCGTTGTTCCCTGAGGCCGGGAGCACGGGATCCCATGGAAGCACATCAGCGCTGACGGCGTCGAGCTTGGCGAGGTACGCACGCGCGGTGCCGTTCACGGTGAGGAAACGGCCGCAGGCGAAGACGCCATCGGTGGTACCCAGCAGCCCCTGCACCGGACCATCCATCAAGGGGTACCACGGAAGCAGATCCCCCGTGGCCAGGGAACAGGCCGCCACGTATTCGCGGGGCTGGCCGCCCACGTTCGAGAATTCGCCGCAGATGTACAGCACACCGTCCTGCGCGGCCATGTTGAGCACGCCTCCGTTGGCACCGGGATCCCAAGGCAGCAACGCGCCGGAGTTCACGTCAAGCGCTGCAAGCCGCAGACGAGCTTGACCTTCCACGGTGGTGAAGTACCCTCCAATGAACAAGGTATCGCCCACCCGCTCCATGCAATTCACAACGCCCCCCACTTGCGGTGCCCAGGAGGTTAGCGCACCCGAAGCATCCACGTGGGCGATGCGCATGCGCGGCAGGGTGTCCACCAGCAGGAACTCACCCGCGATGAACCAACCGCCCATGCCGTCGTCCTCGATCGCGAACACCGTCCCGTTCGGCCGGGGGAAGTCCAGGGCCGGCAATTCACTGTTGAAGTTCATCCGGGCCACATGCGGCACGGGAGGCCCCACCTGGTTGAACGCACCACCGATGAACAGCTGGGCACCATCGTCGCTTGCAGCAGTGGCGTGCACGATCCCGTCCGCTACATAAAAGTCACGTTCCACGGTCTGACCATGGATCGAAGTGGCAAGCAGCAGGCAACTGAACGGGATGGCGATGTGGAAGGTGTTCTTCATCGGTTCTGGCTCTTTGGGGTATCCGAACGGAGAATGTGACCGGTGGGGCTCACGGGTGGATGATCCGGGCGTTCTGCATCCCATCGGCGGTGATGGCCTGCAGGAGGTATACGCCGGGTGCACGGTCTTCCATATCGATGCGCACGGTGGGTTCAAAACCCTTCAGTCTGCGGTCCAGCAGTACCTGGCCGGTGGCATCGAGCAGGCGTACTTGCGGATCGGTCATGCCGTGAAAGCGCACGTTGCAGAAGGTGTTCGCGGGATTGGGCTGCACCAGAAGGGGTGCCCGGGGCTTTTCGTTGAAGCCCGTGCTTCCGCTGAAGCTCACCATCGCGGCCGTGGCACCGATCTCGGTACCGAAGTCATCGGTCTCGAGCGAGAACACCAACAAGGGGAAGGGGATGCCCGCCTTCATCCATCGCCATTCCTCGCGGGATGTCACCATCTCGAACGGAGCGCCGATGTCCACACTGAGGGTCTCCACTTGCTGGGCGTGTATGCGCAGCACATCCGCGTAGGTGGCATTGGGCAGGATCAGCGTGCCGTAGCCGTCCACGCTCCAGCTGTGCTGCCCCGTGAGCAGGGCGGGAAAGCCCACGAAGTCCTCGGTGGATCCGTACGTGTCCGACCCACTGCTGGTCGCCGAAAGCGGGGTGGTGATGAAGGTGAGCGGATCGGTGTTGATGCTGCTCACACCGGTATTGCCGTCGAATACGTGTTCTCCGTGCTCGGTAAAACCGCCGTTGAGGTCGAAGAAGGCATGAAGGACGAATTGCTGGTCCAGTTCAGCGTACAAAGCCATGGTGGCATCGGGGAAATCCGCTGCCATCGGCGTGCTTGCCGCGCTCACCGCTGTGTAGGTGAACTCCCCACTGCTGAACCCCGGTGCAGCGAAGTTCCAGGTGGCGTTCGCGCCGCCCGGACCGGCATCTGTGATCGGGAAGGTGGCGTCGATCACCAGTTGATCACCGGCGTCCAGGGCGATCTGTGGGATGGTGGGCTGGGCCAGGAGGCCCGTGGCGGCGAGCAGTGCAAGCGGGGTAAGGGTCCGGATCATGGGTCGGGGTGTTTGTTCTGCGTTCAAAAGCGTATGCGATATCCTATGGTGCCGCGTGTTTCGGTGAATGCCTGCAGTCCTTCGCGCCGGATGTTGCCCGCGCTGAGCAGGACGGAATGCCTGGTACTGATGCGGTAGTTCAGCATGAAGTTGGTGCTGTGGATATCGTCCGTGCGGTCGGGCAGCTGGCTGCGGTTCCAGGTGTGCGTGAGGCGCAGCAGCAGCTTGTCCTGCTTCAATGCACGCGTGGCGCCCACGGTGGCGCCGTAGCGCTCGTTGGTGGTGAGCAGCGCGCTGTAGTCGTTGTAGTTGGCGCCCAGCACCAGTCCCCAGCGGCTGGCCAGCCAACGCAGCTGGTACTGCAGGTTCAGGTTGATCAAGCGGTTGCCCAGGTCGGTGGGGCCATCGCTGCGATCGCTCAGTTGCTGGTAGCCGGTCATCAGGCTCCAACTGTGCTGGCGCTTGGCGTCGCCGTACT
>CAYQMC010000279.1:0-414 GCA_964418285.1 uncultured Chryseobacterium sp. | reverse complement strand
GTACAGGGTGGACACGTTCACCTGGTGGTTCACCTGATCGATCAGCACCGAATCGGTGAAGAGCGTGTCCAGCAGCAGCGTTTGGTAGATGCTGAAGTTGGCGTAGTTGAGGTTGATGGAGACGCGCGTGGAAGGACGATAAGCGATGTTGGCCGAACCGATGTTACGTGCGGTGCTCGCGAAACGACGATCGCCGAGGTTGTTGCGTTGCACCCCGAACTGGCCGCTCAGCTGCAGCTTGTCCTTGGCCAGCGGGAAGGCGGTGCGCAGAGTGATCTGCTCCACATCGCTGAGCAGGTAGTTGGCGCCCAGCGTGCGGAAACCGGGCTGCACCAGGCGGTACTGCACCCCGGAGGTGAACTTGTCCTTCACGTAGTCCAGGCCCACGGTGCCCGCGCCCGCCACATTGCTGGC
>CAYQMC010000278.1:1189-3324 GCA_964418285.1 uncultured Chryseobacterium sp. | reverse complement strand
TGTAAGCTTCCCCTGTTTTCGGGCCGATCATTACTAGAGTCTCCAGGGGCATTGGGTTAGGGTTGGATGAGCGCTGGTGGCCGGTAACCGAGCGCTTTGTGAGGGCGGTGATGGTTGAAGTCGTACATCCACTCTTCGGCCCGCTCTCGGACCTCGCTCAAGGTACGGAAGACGTAGGCGTTGAGCAGTTCGCGACGAATGCTGCCGTTGAGGCGTTCCACGTAGGCGTTCTGGGTTGGCTTACCGGGTTGGATGTAGGTCAGGGTGATGCCATGTTCGCGGCACCAGAGGTCAAGTTTGGCACTGATGAACTCAGGCCCGTTATCCACGCGGATCATCTTGGGCAGAGGACGTACTGCTTTGATGCGTTCCAGCACGCGTATCACGCGCAGGGCGGGCAGGGAGGTGTCCACCTCGATGGCGAGCACCTCCCGGTTGTAGTCGTCGATCACATTGAGCAAGCGGTACGAGCGTCCATCCCAGAGGCTGTCATGCATGAAGTCGATGCTGTAGACCTGGTCGGGGCCTGCAGGACGGAATAGGGCCTGCTTTACTCGTGCGGGCAGCCGTTTCTTGGCCCTGCGCCGGATGTTGAGGCCCAGACCGGTGTAGACCCGGTATACCCGCTTGAAGTTCCACCGATGCCCCATCAGGCGCAAGCGATGATGGCTTTGCCAGACCCCGATGGCAGGGTGTTTCTGGGTGAGCTGCTCCAAGGCCTGGATGATGGGCGTGTCATCCGGTGGTGTCTTGCGGTACTGCGCGGTGCTGCGCGCCAAGCCCACGCTATTGCAGGCCTGGCGCTCGGAGATGCTGTGCTCCTGTATCATCGCCTGAACGATCTCGCGCTTCTCGTCAGGCGCCCCACTTCTTTTCCACCACGCTCTTCAATGCGTCATGGACCATGCTCAACTCGGCATACATGCGCTTCAGGCGGCTGTTCTCATCCTGAAGGTCCTTCAGTTGTCTGAGCTGACTGGCGTCCATGCCGCCATACTTGGCCTTCCACTGGTAGAACGTGGCGTTGCTGATCCCGTGCTCCCGGCACAGGTCGGCCACCTTCACGCCCGCCTCATGCTGCTTGAGAATGGAAACGATCTGGTGTTCGGTGAACTTGCTCTTTCTCATGGCTACTTGGTGTTGAAAGTAGCCCCTGGCCGGCTGAAGTGATCCTTGGCCCCGCGGGGCCAAGGATCACTTCACCTCCAGTAATGAGTGGCCGAACTTTGGGGAAGCTTACACCCGCAACCTCCTGCTCCGGGGGCGTTGCGAGGGCTTCGTGTGTGGGGGTCAGTTCTTCAACCTGCCCGCATCCAGCATATCCTTGATGCCGCCAACGCTGCTGAGTACTCCGGTGGCTTCGTATGGCATGTAGATCACCTTGTTGTCCTGGCCGCTGGTCATTGTTTCCAAGGTTTCCAGGTACTTCATGGCAATAAGGTAGTTGGCAGGGTCTGCCTTGGTGCCTTGGATGGCCTCGGTTACCATGCGAATGGCTTCGGCTTCACCTTGCGCACGACGGATGCGCGCTTGTGCATCGCCCTCGGCCTCCAGGATCTGGGCCTGTTTCTGGCCCTCGGCCTCGTTGATCTGCTTCTGCTGGATACCCTCGGCCTGCAGGATCATGGCTCGCTTGCCGCCCTCGGCGTCGATGATCTGGGCGCGACGATCGCGCTCGGCACGCATCTGCTTCTCCATGGCCTCGCGGATGTCGCGCGGTGGGTTGATGTCCTGCAACTCGACACGGTTCACCTTCACGCCCCATTTATTGCTCGCCTCGTCCAGGATCTGGCGGAGCTTGGCGTTGATGGTGTCGCGACTGGTGAGACACTCGTCCAGGTCCAGCTCGCCGATCACGTTACGCAAGGTGGTCTGTGTGAGCTTCTCGATGGCAAGCGGCAGGTTCTCGATCTCGTACACCGCCTTGATCGGATCCATGACCTGGTAGTAGAGCAGGGCATTGATCTCGGTACCCACGTTATCGCGGGTGATCACGTTCTGCTTGGGGAAATCATACACGGTCTCGCGAAGGTCGATGCGCTCCTTGCGGGTGAACTGCACATACCGATTACCATCGGGCAACTCCCGGCTCATGCGGAAAATGATCTCGCGTGGCTTCTCGTATACCGGGATGA
>CAYQMC010000278.1:0-1179 GCA_964418285.1 uncultured Chryseobacterium sp. | reverse complement strand
AAGCCTGCACTGAGCGTGCGGCTGAAGCGGCCGAAGCGTTCGATGACCATGGCTTCGCTTTGCTGCACAACACGTACACCCTTGGAGATGATGAAGATCACCAGAAGGGCTAGGAGGGCGACGACGATCAGGGATGGGGTCATGGGTCAGGTTTAAGGGGGGGGTGTCAGTGGGGAATAGCGATCAGGTAGGATCGATGGATCTTACGACAACAGTGTTGCTTTCTACGCTGACAACTTCGATCACATCTCCCACGCGGAGCATACGATCGTCGATGGCCAGTGCGCGCCAGTCATCACCACCTACGGCCACACGGCCCAGGCGAAGACCGGGTTCGAAATCCTGGGTCACCTTGCCCCGCATCCCTTGCAGTGCATCCACGTTGGTGCGCATCACAGGTCTGTTGCGTTCGCGTTTCATAAGCACGGGACGAATGGCGAAGAAGGCCACGAGGGAGAACACGGAGAAGAAGAGCAGTTGCCAATTGGGATCCAGGCCTAACGCAGCCGCTATGGCGCCTCCCACAGCGCCGATGCCTAAGCAGAGCACCCAGAATCCAGGCAGCATGATCTCGGCGATGAAGAGGATCAGCGCAGCGGCTATCCACCAGTGCCATCGGAAGAAATCGAAGGTTTCCATGTGTTCGTTGGTCGAGGTCGAAGATAGCAGGCACGGGCAATGCCATCTGCCACGAACAGGATAAGCGGCATAGCGGGAGGGGGAACGGCGTGGTGATGTACACTGTCGCATGTTCAAATGCTGAAAGGCCCACCATCCATAAACCCGCATCTTTGCGGCCCGGTCCACCCAATACCGGAGTTCCAGCATGCTGAAAGGCAAGACCGTAGCCGTAGTGGTTCCCTGCTACAACGAGGAGACCCAGATCGGGTTCGTGGTGGATACCATGCCCGATTTCGTGGACCGTATCGTCATCGTGAACGACTGCAGCCCCGACCGCACCGCCGAGGTGGTGAAGGAGCTGATCGCGCAGGACCGTGCCAAGGGACCGGGTACCCGCATCGCACCGCACAAGGTGGTACGCACCCGCTGGAACGAGGCCGAGATCGTGATGGAGGAGGAGAGCGCCCGTCAGATGGCCAGGTACGTGCCCAGTGAGGTGGTGAACGAGCAGCCCGAGACCGACCGCATCATCCTGATCAACAACCTGAAGAACGGAGG
>CAYQMC010000277.1:0-3374 GCA_964418285.1 uncultured Chryseobacterium sp. | reverse complement strand
GTTCCATCACGAAGCATACACCGGGCGTAGGCGCATCATGCCGTTCACCTGGAAACGGATGCGATCCAATTCGCCCTGGTCGGTGGGGTGGGTCAGTGCAGCATCGATGAGTTGCACGATCTGGCCTGCCTCGGCCTCCTTCAAGCCACGGGTGGTGCATGCCGCGGAGCCGATTCGGATCCCGCTGGTCACGAAGGGGCTTTGCGTATCGAAGGGCACCATGTTCTTGTTCACGGTGATGTCCACCAAGCCCAGCACACGTTCGGCCTCCTTGCCGGTGATGTTCTTGTTGCGCAGGTCGATGAGCATGCTGTGGTTGTCGGTACCGCCGCTGATCACCGCATAGCCCAGGTCCATGAAACCTTGCGCCATCCGTCGGGCATTGGCGACAACCTGCTTGCCGTAGTCGGTGAAGGCCGGTTGGAGCGCTTCGCCGAAGGCCACGGCCTTGGCCGCGATCACGTGTTCCAGCGGTCCACCCTGGGTGCCTGGGAATACGCCGCTGTCCAGCAAGGCGCTCATCATGCGCACTTCACCTTTCGGGGTATTGAGCCCCCAGGGGTTCGGGAAGTCCTGGCCCATCATGATCAGGCCGCCGCGCGGTCCGCGGAGGGTCTTGTGGGTGGTGGTGGTAACGATGTGGCAGTGCGGCAGCGGGTCGTTCAGGAGCTTGGCGGCGATCAGACCGGCAGGGTGGCTCACATCCGCGAGGAGCAGGGCCCCCACTTCATCGGCGATGGCACGGAACGCCGCATAGTCCCAGTCGCGACTGTAGGCACTGGCGCCGCAGATGATCATCTTGGGCTTCTCTGCCAGGGCCTGCTTGCGCACGTCCTCCATCTCCACACGGCCGGTCTCCTGGCGCACGCCATAGAAGGTGGGGCGGTACAGCTTGCCGCTGAAGTTCACCGGACTGCCGTGGGTAAGGTGTCCGCCATGGCTGAGGTCGAAGCCCAGGATGGTATCACCCGGCTTGAGGCAGGCGAGCATCACGGCAGCGTTGGCCTGGGCGCCGCTGTGTGGTTGGACGTTGGCCCAGCTTGCACCGAACAATTCCTTCACCCGGTCGATGGCCAGGTCCTCCACCTGGTCCACGATCTCGCAGCCACCGTAGTAGCGCTTGTGCGGCAGCCCCTCGGCGTATTTGTTGGTCAGCACCGACCCCATCGCTTCAAGTACCTGCTCGCTCACATAATTCTCACTGGCGATCAGCTCAAGGCCCTTGGTCTGGCGCCATTTTTCCTGCTTGATGAGATCGAATACGGTGGTGTCGTGGATCATGCAGCGAAAGTAGACAAGCATCCCGCTTGTTCCGACGAACGCAACGCTCGATGGCAGTGACGATCATTTGGCGCTGCGGCTCCGCTGCAGGATGGCACCGGCCCACACGAAGAAGAGCACCACAGGATATTGCAAGGCGTGCAGCAGCTTCACGCCGATGTTGCCGAACGCGGTATGCACGTCCGAAAGCGCATGGAGCAGGAGTGCCACGGCTCCGGCCGCGGCATAGGCCACCAGGATGCTGCGGCGGTAGCGGTGGTGTCCGAAGAGCACCCGGGCCAGGAGCACACAGGCCAGTGCCATGCTCCCTGCGAAGAGCAGGGCAAGCGCCCATTTCAAGCGCACGAGCTCCGTCAGGTCCCAGCCTTCCACCCAGCCTTGGAACAGCGAATGGGCATAGGAAATGGGCCGGTCGCGGGCCACGGCGTCCACCTGGTAGTTCAGGTTCAGGAAGAGGAATTCGCGCAGCGCACCCAGCGCCACGGCTGCCACCAGTATCCCTGCTGCTGTGAGGCTGCGTTTTCCCGCTGTGGTGCTGGAGCCTGCCATGCTGCCGGATCAGGGCTGTTGGGGCTGCGCCTGGCCCAGCCCGCTGAATCGCTTCACCCACAGGTACCACAGTCCGAAGACCCAGCCATACACCACCACATAGAAGGTATAGTCGTGGTTGAAGTTGAGCAGTTCGTAATCGTAGCTGGTGATGATGCAGAGTACTGCGATGCGCAGTGCGTTGATGGCATGGATGCTGAGCAGCCCGGCCAGTGCGTACCAGGCCTTGTGCTTCACCGGCCCGGGGAAGGCGATGATGAAGATGAGGAACACAGCGAATAGCCCCAAGCCATTGCAGGCATCCCCGATCCAAAGGAGGATGCCGCCTTGCACGCCGATGGTGCGTTCCGGTTGTGCGGGTTCCGGAATAAGATCGTAGCCCAGCAGTTCCAGCAGACCGCCGCTGACCCGGACCAGGTTGTCGATCACAGCACGGTCCAAGGAGCCACCTGGATGCAGTACGAATTCGTAGAGGACGTACCAACCCAGATAGAGGCTGGCGGAAAGAGCGAAGAAACGGATGACCGGATCCCGGAACACCGCCGTGGCGGTGGTCGAGGGATGCATCACTGTGCTCGTTTATGCGCCTTGCGCAGGTCCAGGGCTTTTTTTCCGCCGAAGACCGCCCCGGCCATCATCAGAAAGCCGAGACCACCATCGATCGGGATACATGGAGGAGGCCAGCAAGGAGGAGGGCCGCCGATCGGTTGAGCCACCAGTACCGCCGCCATAGGAGCGCATAACAGGACCAAGGTGACTAGCGAGCGTAGAACGTTGTTCATGGAGCGGGTACACGAATGCACGGCAAAAGTAACACTTCCAAAGCGACGGCGCCAGATGAGAGTCGACAACTATCCGGAACGGTCATTCAGGAAGGACCGAATAGAGTAGCATGACCACCGGATATCCGGCCCGAAGAGAGACGTTGAACCCCGCGCGGGGTTGCCGCTGGTACGGATACGAGCGTGCGAGAGCCCGGGAGGCGGCTATATTTGCCCTCCTTTCGCAGGACAGGCCCGCCACTCGGGCAAAGCCGGTGCGGTGTGAGGAAGGCATTCGGCCCCATGACAGCCCAACGACAACAGATCAAAGGAGGGATAATCGAAGCGAAGGACCTGCGGATGGTCCTGCGCATCGCGTCCAAGAACTGGTACATCGTTGCCGTGGCGCTCGCAATTTCGGCCGTGCTTGCATTCCTGTACACCTATAAGCTGCCCGATATCTATGGGGCCAGCTCCTCCATCCTGCTGAAGGAAAAGACCACGTACGACTACCAGAGCGCGGTGTACAAGGACATCGGCTACATGGGCAGCTACGTGGACATGGTGAACCAGCAGCGGGTGCTTACCTCGTACGACCTGGTATCGAACGTATTGGCCAAGCTGGACTTCGAGGTGTCCTACTTCATCGTCGGCCGCTTCAAGACCTCACAGATCCACAACACCCGGCCTTTCACAGTGAAGATGGACGTGTTCGATGAGCGGCTCTATGACCGGCCGATCGATGTGAGGATCCTGGACCTGGAGCGCTATGAAGTGAGCTAC
>CAYQMC010000276.1:0-3382 GCA_964418285.1 uncultured Chryseobacterium sp. | reverse complement strand
GCTGCCTTTCACCCCGAACCTGATCGATGCCTCGCTGCCCAGCGTGGCGAAGACGGTGAAGGCGGTGAAGGAGGTGATGTACTTGGTGAAGTAATCGCACTCCAGGCTACTTCCTGCCCAGTGTTTTCCGGCCACCGGACCAACTTCCAAGCATTCGTCTATTTTTGCGGCCCTTGCAGCGCAATGGGTGTTGCCTTTTCTACTGAAGAACAGGACGTTAACGAACGATCAACCGAACTGAAATGGGAAGTGAACTGATGTACTACATCCCCCTGATGGGTGTGGTGGGCCTGGTGGTAATGATCGCCAAGGCCATGTGGGTGAGCAAACAGGATGCTGGCGATGCCAACATGCAGGAACTGGCCGGCTACATCGCCCGTGGTGCCAGCGCCTTCCTGAAGGCCGAGTGGAAAGTACTCGGCGTGTTCGCGGTGATCGCGGCTGCGTTGCTTGCTTGGAGCGGTACGCTGCACCCCCACAGCGATTGGGTCATCGCCATCGCCTTCCTGATCGGTGCCTTCTTCAGCGCCTTCGCCGGATGGATCGGCATGAGCATCGCCACCAAGGCCAACGTGCGCACCACGCAGGCCGCACGCACCAGCCTGGCACAAGCCCTCAAGGTGAGCTTCAACGGCGGTACCGTGATGGGCCTCGGCGTTGCTGGTCTTGCGGTGGTTGGCCTCAGCTCGCTCTTCATCGTGTTCCTCGGCATGTACGTCACCGATGGTGGCGCCAACGGCCAGCAGATGATGACCTGCCTGGAAGTGCTCGCCGGCTTCTCACTGGGTGCTGAATCCATCGCGCTCTTCGCCCGTGTGGGCGGTGGCATCTACACCAAGGCCGCCGACGTGGGCGCCGACCTGGTGGGTAAGGTGGAAGCAGGCATCCCCGAGGATGACGCGCGCAACCCTGCCACCATCGCCGACAACGTGGGCGACAACGTGGGCGACGTGGCCGGCATGGGTGCCGACCTCTTCGGCAGCTATGTGGCCACCATGCTTGCGACCATGGTACTGGGTCGCGAAGTGGTGAGCGCTGACAACTTCGGTGGCATGGCCCCGATCCTGCTGCCCATGGTGATCGGCGGATTGGGTGTGCTCTTCAGCATCGTGGGTACACTGTTCGTGCGCATCAAGAACGACAGCGATAGTGTGATGAACGCCTTGAACCTCGGCAACTGGGGCTCAATGCTATTGGTGGCCATCAGCAGCTACTTTGTGGTGGATTGGATGATGCCCGACACCATGCAGTTCGTGCGCAACGGCATCTCCGTTGAAGTGACCAGCATGCGCGTGTTCTACGCCATCATACTGGGGCTCGTCGTAGGCACCTTGATGAGCATCGTGACCGAATACTACACCAGCATGGGTCGTCGTCCGGTGGACAGCATCGTGCAGAAGAGCGGCACGGGCCACGGTACCAACGTGATCGGTGGTCTGGCCATGGGCATGGAGAGCACCGTGCTCCCCATCCTGATCCTGGCCGCTGGCATCTGGGGTTCCTTCATGCTGGCCGGTATGTACGGGGTAGCTATCGCCGCAGCCGGCATGATGGCCACCACCGGCATGCAGCTCGCCATCGACGCCTTCGGCCCCATCGCCGACAACGCTGGTGGTATCGCGGAAATGAGCGGCCTGCCCAAGGAAGTGCGTGAGCGTACCGACAACTTGGATGCCGTGGGAAACACCACCGCAGCAACCGGCAAAGGCTTCGCGATCGCTTCCGCAGCACTCACCGCACTTGCGCTCTTCGCAGCCTACGTGGGTATGTCCGGCATCACGGGCATCGACATCTACAAGGCCGACGTATTGGCCATGCTCTTCGTGGGTGGTATGATCCCCTTCTTCTTCAGCTCACTGGCCATCAGTGCCGTGGGTAAAGCGGCGATGGACATGGTGTACGAGGTGCGTCGCCAGTTCCGCGAGATACCCGGCATCATGGAAGGCACCGGCAAGCCTGAGTACGAAAAGTGTGTCGCCATCAGCACCAAGGCCTCCATCCGCGAGATGGTCGCACCCGGGGCATTGGCACTGATCTCCCCGATCATCGTCGGTTTCCTTGCCGGTCCTGAAGCCCTCGGTGGCCTGCTCGCCGGTATCACCGTGAGCGGTGTGCTGATGGGCATGTTCCAGAACAACGCCGGTGGCGCTTGGGACAACGCCAAGAAGAGCTTCGAGAAAGGCGTGATGATCGATGGTGTGGAATTCAAGAAGGGCAGCGAGCCACACAAGGCCGCGGTGACCGGTGACACGGTGGGCGACCCCTTCAAGGACACCAGCGGACCTTCGATGAACATCCTGATCAAGTTGACCTCCATCGTGGCGCTGGTGATCGCGCCGCACATCAACGAAAGCAACACTGCGCATAGCGAGGTTCCGACCGTAGTTCCAGTTGTGACCGCCGATGTAGCGACCGTGGATGGGACACTAGATGTGAGCGATCGCTTCTAAGCCGCGAAGTGACCATTCGCTTGAAGAACGCCCGGCCGGAAGGTCGGGCGTTCTTCGTGTGTACGAGCTTGATACCTGGACATTGACGCATCGATGCGCATGTTCAAGCCCCAGTAAGCAAGAAGCCCCGTGCTGTGCGCACGGGGCTTCTTGTCCGGAACGGTTCGAAGAGCAACTACTTCTTGGCCACGGACTTCTTCGTAGAGGCCTTGGCTGCTTTCTTGATCGCTTTTGCGGGGGTCGTCACAGCCTTCGTGCCTTTCTCGACCGGCGTCTCTTCCGCCGTGAAGAGGCCATGGATCTGCGCATCGATGGAGTTGATGATCTCCCCCAAGTGCTCAGGGTCCGTGTGGAAGGAGTTGTCCTCCACATCGATCACCAGCAGTTTGCCCTTGTCGTAGGTCTGGATCCAAGCCTCGTAGCGTTCGTTGAGGCGCTTCAGATATTCTATGCTGATCGAGTTCTCGTAATCACGTCCACGTTCGCTGATCTGCTTCACCAGCTTCTCCACTGGCGCCTGCAGGTAGATCAGCAGATCGGGTGGGGTGATCGACGCATCCATGTTCTGGAACAAGCGGAAGTAGTTCTCGAAATCACGCGTGGTCATTAGACCCATCGCGTGGAGGTTGGGCGCAAAAATGAACGCGTCCTCGTAGATCGTGCGGTCCTGGATGACGTTGCGGCCGCTGGAACGGATCTCCAGCAACTGCTCGAAGCGGGAGTTCAGGAAGAAGATCTGCAGGTTGAAGCTCCACCGCTGCATGTCCTTGTAGAAGTCGAACAAGTAGGGGTTGTTGTCCACAGCCTCCTGCAACTGGTCCCATTTGTAGTGTTTGGCCAGCAGTTGGGTAAGGGTGGTCTTTCCGGAACCGATATTGCCTGCGATCGCGATGTGCATGGAGGGATACGTGTAGGTCGAAGGAGGGCGAAGA
>CAYQMC010000275.1:0-3391 GCA_964418285.1 uncultured Chryseobacterium sp. | reverse complement strand
GCGATGCAGGCCGACATGCGCCTGGTGGCGAGCACTTGCGCCGAGAATCGCGAACTGGTGGTGATCCTGAACAGCCCCGTGGTGAAGGCCGATGCGAAAGGCCGCATCCTGGATGGCATCTTCGGTGGCAAGGTCGGTGAGGTGACCAGTGCCTACATGGGCATCCTTGTCCGGAAAGGCCGCGAAGCGCTGTTGCCCGATGTGGCCGCAGCCTTCAACGAGCTCTTCAAGCTTGACCAGAACATCGTTACCGCCGTGGTGTCCAGCGCCGTTGCACTGAACGCCGAAAGCCGCGAACAGGTGATCGCACTGGCCAAGAAGCAGCACCCTGGCAAAACGATCGACCTGCAGGAGAAGGTCGACCCCGCCCTGATCGGCGGTGTAAGCATCCGCATCGGCGATGAGCAATACGACGGCACAGTGAGCCGCCGCCTCGCCGACCTGCGCCGTGAATTCTCCAAGAACCCGTACATCCCCGCTATTTAAAGCGAACACGACATGGCCGAAGTGAAACCCGCCGAAGTATCGGCGATCCTCAAACAAGAACTCGCCGGCTTCCGCAGCGAGGCCGAGCTCGAAGAGGTCGGCACCGTGCTGCAAGTGGGTGACGGCATCGCCCGCATCTACGGTCTGCGCGGCGTGCAAAGCGGTGAGCTCATCGAATTCCCCAGCGGTCTGCGCGGCATCGTGCTGAACCTGGAGGAGGACAATGTGGGCGCCGTGCTCCTGGGCTCCAGCGTGGGCATCAAGGAAGGCGACACCGTGAAGCGCACCAAGCGCATTGCCAGCATCAATGTGGGCGAGGAAATGGTCGGCCGCGTGGTGAACACCTTGGGCGAACCCATCGACGGCAAAGGCCCCATCGGCGGCGAGCTGTTCGAGATGCCCATCGAGCGCAAGGCACCCGGTGTGATCTACCGCGAACCCGTGAAGGAGCCGCTCCAGACCGGCATCAAGGCCGTTGACGCCATGATCCCCATCGGCCGTGGCCAGCGCGAATTGATCATCGGTGACCGCCAGACCGGTAAGAGCACGGTGGCCATCGACACCATCATCAACCAGAAGGAATTCTACGAGGCCGGCAAGCCCGTGTACTGCATCTACGTGGCCATCGGCCAAAAGGGCAGCACCGTGGCCGGTACCGTGAAGGTGTTGGAGGAGAACGGAGCCATGGCCTACACCACGGTGGTGGCCGCCAACGCCAGTGATCCCGCCCCCATGCAGTTCTACGCACCCTTCACTGGTGCGGCCATCGGCGAGTACTTCCGTGACACCGGTCGTCCTGCACTGATCGTGTTCGATGACCTTAGCAAGCAGGCCGTGGCCTACCGCGAGGTATCGCTGCTGCTGCGTCGCCCGCCCGGACGCGAAGCCTACCCCGGTGACGTGTTCTACCTGCACAGCCGCCTGCTGGAGCGTGCGGCCAAGATCACCGCTGACCAGACCGTGGCCAGCCAGATGAACGACCTTCCCGAAAGCCTGCGTGGCAAAGTGAAGGGCGGTGGATCGTTGACCGCACTGCCGATCATCGAGACCCAGGCCGGTGACGTTTCGGCCTACATCCCGACCAACGTGATCTCCATCACCGACGGGCAGATCTTCCTGGAGAGCAACCTGTTCCTGAGCGGCGTACGCCCCGCGATCAACGTGGGTATCAGCGTGAGCCGCGTGGGTGGTAATGCACAGATCAAGTCCATGAAGAAGGTGGCCGGTACGCTGAAGCTGGACCAGGCCCAGTACCGCGAACTGGAAGCCTTCTCCAAGTTCGGTTCCGACCTCGATGCCGCAACCAAGGCCGTGATCGACAAGGGTGCCCGCAACGTGGAGATCCTGAAGCAGGCCGAGAACAGCCCCATGCGCGTGGAGGAGCAGATCGCCATCATCTACTGCGGTGTGAAGGGCCTGCTGACCAAGATCCCCGTGAAGAACGTGAAGCAGTTCCAGGACGAGTTCATCACCATGCTGCGCAACAAGCATGCGGACACCCTGGCCGCTTTGAAGAAAGGAGAGTACAACGACCAGATCACCGATACCCTTGAGAAAGTGGCAGCGGACCTGGTAAAGAGCCTCGATAATTAAGAAGTGGCTAGTGGCTAGTGGGCAAGTTGGCTAGTCCTGATTGGACGACAACAACTTGCGAACTGGCCAACTGACAACTCGCCAACTGATCGGAAAATGGGCAGCCTGAAGGAGGTACGCAACCGGATCGTCTCGGTCAACAGCACCAAGCAGATCACCGCAGCCATGAAAATGGTGAGCGCGGCGAAGCTGCGTCGTGCCCAGGACGCCATCATCCGCATGCGTCCTTATGCCGAGAAGCTGCAGACCATCCTGAGCAATGTGAGCGCCAGCTTGGATAGCAGTGAAGGCAAGTTCAGCGCGCAGCGCGAGGTGAAGAAGGTGCTCTTCGTACCCATCGTATCCAACCGCGGTCTTGCCGGTGCCTTCAACACACAGGTGTTCCGTCTGGTGCGCAAGGCCATCATCGACGCCAAGGAGCAGGGCCACGAGATCTCCGTGATGCCCATCGGCAAGAAGGCCGCCGACATGTACCGCCGCAGCGGCATGCTGGCTGCTGGCATGCCCACCGACCTGGCCCACCTCTACGATGGACTCAGCTTCGACAAGGTGGCACCCGTGGCCGAACTGATCATGGCCGCATACGCCGAAGGCCAGTACGACCGCGTAGTGATCTTCTACAACAAGTTCAAGAACGCCGCCGTGCAGATCACTACGGAGGAGCAGTACCTACCAATACCGCCTGCGGAAGTGAAGGCCGATGCCGCCTCGTCGAGCACAGAGTATATCATGGAGCCTGATCGCGCCACCATCGTGGAACAGATCATCCCCAAGAGCCTGAAGATCCAGCTCTACAAGGCGCTGCTGGATAGCAACGCCGCCGAGCACGGCGCCCGCATGACCGCCATGCACAAGGCCACAGATAACGCCGATGCCTTGATCAAGGAGCTGAAGCTCTCCTACAATAAGGCCCGCCAGGCAGCCATCACCGGGGAGATCCTGGAGATCGTGGGTGGTGCGGAGGCGCTGAAGGGTTGATAAACGGTGCTTTGTAGCAACGAAGAACGGGCCAGCGGCAAAATGCCACTGGCCCGTTCTTCGTTCACGTTGCGATCACATCGCGCTGCTGGTCATCCTACGGTCCCTGCCCGAGTGCGTTCCGTAGTAGATGATGGAGAACTCGAAGGCACCGTTGCCGTGCGTGTAGTTGCGCAAGGGCGAGGTGTTCACATCGTAGCTGAAGCGGTAGCCGCTGTTCTTGTGCTTCAACCCGACGTGCGCTACTATGGCATCGTTCATCCGGTAGGATGCGCCGCAAAGGGCGCTGTATACACTGTTCCCGATCAGGAATTCGCTCATCATGCCCATGTGC
>CAYQMC010000274.1:0-3408 GCA_964418285.1 uncultured Chryseobacterium sp. | reverse complement strand
CGCACCTTGCTCCACTCCTTCACCTGCCAGGTGACAGTGCCGGTAGCGAGGTGATTTCCGCTCTTGTCGTGCAGCTCCACGGTGCTGGTGAAGTCGATCGCATCGTTGGTCTGTAACGGGACGATGGCCTTCTCCTGGATCTCGGCTTCGGTGGGTATGCAGATGGCGTAGGCTGGTTGCTTCGCCTGGTAGTGATAGACCATGGTCAGGGTGCGCATGATCAGGCGGTACTTCTTGGGATCCAGGCGCTCCAACAGCGAGAGACCGCTACACATCTCCGCAGCCGTGGCCAGGGCGCACGCATGGATGCCCTTGATGTGGTTGCGGTTGATGCGCCAGTAAGGGATCGTAACACGTATACCTCCCGTTGGCTGCGGGACGACCTTGAACCCGTGGGGACGGTTGAAGGGAATGGTGTAGGGCAGCACCATATTGAGCCACCAACGGGTGAAGGACGAGGTGCGGGCCTTGGAGAGGATGGTGGGGAGATGCATGGGAGAACGAATGTGGAGATGGGGAGATGTTCGAATGTGGAAATGCTATCAGATCCGGGACTGGGTCAAGGTTTTATCGCAGCAGGGGCTTTGAAGGTTGAAGGGGGAAGGAAGAAGGTTGAAGGCAAAAGTGGGGTGGCGCGCGATATTGGGGGAAGAACGGGGAGATCTTTCATGGCCTCTTGCTCCTAGAAAAAGAAAAAGAAGAGCTCATCCCTGGATCTCAAACTTCACGAGCGCGGACTTCGACGCTCGGCGGTCTTTACAGCGGCGGTGAAGATGGCGACCAGCTCACCGGCTTCCAGTAATGTTCGCTCCACGAAGACAAGATCGGGATGAAGTCGCGCTCCTTTGATGATCTTCAAGCAGATGAACGACTCGCGCAGTTCCTTGTGTATCATCTTGATCTTGTGCGTGAAATCCTTGTGGCTCTCTCCACCCTGAGCTTCGCCGTAGATGAGTGCTGGTGCCCCACCCGAACGCAGCAGCTGACCGGCGTAGTAGCCCGCTGCCCGCGTGTTCGGCATCCCTTCGGTTAGTTGTATGGTCACGATCGCGAACTCAATCAATCGTGGTTCCAGATCGCGCTTCTTCTGTTGTTCGTGGTCTTTCATGGTGATTGTGTTTTGTTGGTCGTTCAGCCACGTAAGATCGACACATAAATCGACCATCGCAACCCAGCGACCACTTCAACCTTCACACTTTCTCCTTTCCCCTTCTGCCTTCCCTACTTCTTCCAGTACTGTAAGATCGTTACGACGATGTAGAAACGCAACCAAGCGACCACTTCAACCTTCACCCTTCCTCCTTCACCCTTCTGCCTTCCCTACCTCTTCTCCAGTATCCCTTTAATATCCGGCCGGAAGTACAATTCGCTCTTCATCACCTTACCATCGTCGCGGTAGATGGGTTTGCCATTCGCATCCAGCTTGCTCATGTTACTGCGCTGGATCTCGCGGAACACCTCGTCGATCTTGTGTTCCAGGCCGTGCTTGAGGATGGTACCGCAAAGGATGTAGAGGATATCGCCGAGTGCGTCGGCAACTTCCACCAGATCGCCGCGAAAGGCAGCATCGAGGTATTCCTCGTTCTCTTCGCGGATCAGCTTGTAGCGGAGCAAGGCATCCCGATCACCGATGTCCGCCATCGGTGTCTGGGCATTGGCGATGCCGAATGCGTCGTGGAAATCGCGCACATGGCCGATGGCTTCGCGCAGGGTCAATAACGGGTCGGTGTTCTGCATGCCTCCGAAAGTAGGGTGTTGGAAGCTATCACCTTGCGTATCCTGCTTCATGGCATACCTGGCTTTTCCTTGCATTCCGATCTTAACAAGCTTTAACTGCAATGCAACGGGCATCGCTGGCTTGGGCCATCAACTTTGCGGCTCACCTTTGGCCCCAGGCCAATTGGAACGCAACAGCACAATGGACAGCACCCTTTCGGAACAGAACTCGGCGCCCACCTCGGAGAGCATCCGCGCCCTGAACGAACGCATCCAACAAGCCTCCGCCTTCGTGGATCTGATCGACCGCGAGATGGACAAGGTGATCATCGGCCAGAAGGACATGGTCCAGAAGCTCCTGGTGGCACTGCTCGCCGACGGCCACATCCTGTTGGAAGGTGTGCCCGGCCTGGCCAAGACCATGGCGATCAAAGCCTTGGCGCGCACGGTGGACGTTGGCTTCAGTCGGGTGCAGTTCACCCCTGACCTGTTACCCGCTGACCTGATCGGCACTTTGATCTACAGCCCGCGCAACGAGGAATTCACGGTGAAGAAAGGCCCCTTGTTCAGCAATTTCATCCTGGCGGACGAGATCAACCGGGCACCGGCCAAGGTGCAGAGCGCATTGCTGGAAGCGATGCAGGAGCGTCAGGTCACCATCGGAAACGAGACCTATCCCCTGCCCATGCCGTTCCTGGTGATGGCCACCATGAACCCGATCGAACAGGAAGGCACATACCCCCTGCCCGAAGCGCAGACAGACCGCTTCATGCTGAAGGTGGTCCTGGACTACCCACGACCCGATGAGGAGAAGCTTATCATCCGGCAGAACGTGCGCCCCGGTGCGATGGCGCACACGGATCCTGTAGTGGGCCCAAGCGAGATACTGACAGCACGACAACTGGTGCGCGAAGTGTACATGGACGAGAAGATCGAGCAGTACATCGTGGACATCGTTTATGCCACCCGCAAACCCGACCAATACAAGCTCAGCGACCTTACCTCATTGATCGCCTTCGGGGGAAGCCCCCGTGCCAGCATCAACATGGCCCTTGCCGCCAAGGCCTTCGCCTTCACCAAACGGCGCGGCTATGTGATCCCCGAGGACGTGCGCGCCGTGTGCCCCGACATCCTGCGCCACCGCATCGGACTCACCTACGAGGCTGAAGCGGAGAACATCACCGTGGGCGAGATCATCGACCGTGTGCTGAATACCGTGGAAGTTCCGTGACCAGAAGCAGGAGTATTGCCAACTGCTCCAGCCACCTGTCCCTGATACCAGCGCGAACGAAGTGAAGCGACCGCCCCTGCATTGAACACCGTACAACATACCAAGGAGCTCCTCAAGAAGGTGCGGCTCATCGAGCTGAAGACACGCGGCTTGAGCGAACACATCTTTTCAGGCGAGTACCACAGTGCGTTCAAAGGGCGTGGCATGACCTTCAGCGAAGTGCGGGAATACTCCCCCGGCGATGAAGTGCGCACGATCGATTGGAACGTAACGGCGCGCTTCGGGCATCCTTTCGTGAAGGTCTTCGAGGAGGAACGCGAGCTTACCGTGATGCTCATGGCCGACGTGAGCGGATCGGAGGATTTCGGGACCACCGGACTTCTGAAGCGCGAGCTGATCACCGAGGTCTGCGCCACCCTGGCATTCAGTGCCATCAAGAACAACGACAAGGTGGGCTTGAT
>CAYQMC010000273.1:0-3430 GCA_964418285.1 uncultured Chryseobacterium sp. | reverse complement strand
CCCAGACGTAACTTGTTGCACCTTCGGAGGTATTGGTGAACACGAAACGGGGGGTAAGCACATTGGTGGTCCGGGGTGTTGGCTCGAATCCCGCCAGCACCTGTTCGCCCTCGGAGATCGTTGCACTGCCCAAGGCTGCACAACCGTTCGCATCGAAGGCGTTCACCAAGTAGGTGCCTGGGCACAGGTACTCGAACAGGGCTTCGGGCTGAGGAATACCCCCGTCCAGGTCGAAGAGTGCGGCACCATCGGCCGTGACCAGGATGGTGCCATCGCACAATGCTGCGCATGTCTCTCCAGTTCCAGTGATGGCTGCGATGACAAAAGGCTCGGGCTCGATGAGCGCGAACACGGTATCAGCGGCACAGCCGTTAGCGTCGACAACTTCGACTCCGTACTCCCCGGAACACAGGTCATTGGCAACGGCTTCGGTGTTCGGTACAACACTTCCCGCCCACTGGTAGGTGTAGCCGCCGGTGCCGCCTTCCACCACGGCCGTGGCGGTGCCATTGCAATCGCCGGAACAGGCTGGAGGCACGGTCAGTAGAGCGAGTTCGAGCAGGGGAGGGTCGACCAAGGTGATCTCCTCTTCGGAACTGCAACCACCTGGCTCGGAGATGACCGATACGGTATATGTGCCTGCTGGAAGCCCAATGAACGAGGGGGAGGACTGCGGTACCCCGCCGTCAAGGGCATACACCAAGGTTCCAGCACCGTCGCTTTCTAGAACGATGGACCCATCGCTGGCACCCGCACAACTCGGAGCTTCGGAAATGCTGTTCGTGATCGCAGGACCGGGTGCCTCTACGACCTGGACGAGTTCCTCGGCCGTGCATGCGCTGCTGGAGACCACCACGTTGTAATCGCCTCCGGACAAGCCATCGAACACACCCGAGGCTTGGAAGCTGGCTCCTCCATCGATGCTATAGGCGAGGTCGGTACCGGAGGCCGTGACCGCTATCCCACCATCGTTGGTACCGCAGGACGCGGGAGTCACAGTGATATCTTCGATCACGGGGCCGACTTCTTCGTCAACAATGGCATCGCCGGCGGCCGTGCAGCCCGCGTCGTCCTGCACCACGACCGTGTACGTGCCGGATGCCACGCCGCTAAAGATCGGATCGTTGCCATATGTGATCCCTCCGTCGATGCTATAAGTGAGACCTGTGCCTGTAGCCGATATAGTTATGGTTCCATCCGCGATCCCACAGCTTGCTGCGCTCGCGATCAAGCTCGCCAATACGGGGCCGTTGGCGGTGGCAAGCAGAACGGTCTGTTCGGTAGTACACCCCAGCCCATCGACCACAAGAACCGTGTAAGAGCCTTGCGCAAGGGCATCGAAGACCCCTGAAGGTTGCAGTGTCGTACCGCCGTCGATGCTGAACTGTACCGCGTTCGCGTTCGTAATCACCGTGATGCTGCCATCCTGTGCGCCACAGAACGGATCGGTGACCTGGACGTCCGTGATGACCGGCGGAGGGTTGTCGAATAGTTCGATGGATCCCGTTGCCGTACACCCTGCAGCATCGCTCACAGCAATGGAATAGATCCCTGGGCCCAGGTCCGTGAAGCTGTTACCCGCTTGGAACGTGGTGCCTCCATCTATGCTGAAGGATACCGCGCTCACACTGCCGGTTATTGCAATGGTGCCATCCGCTTCACCACAGAGCGGATCTGTCCCAGTTACAGTAAGGATCTCAGGGCCGTCCAATGGGGCCAGGCTGACCAAGGAGTCCGTGGAACAACCACCTGCATCGGTCACCACGATCGAATAGTCTCCTGCGGCAAGGTCGAGCGCATCCGCTGCAGGACCGAACGTGATCCCGCCGTCGAAGCTGTACTCCAGACCATTGCCCAAGGCCTCCACGTTAAGGGTCCCATCGTCGGTGCCGCAAGAAGGGGGTGTGCTGGTGATCGAGATGATCTCCGGACCATCGGAGGGCTCAAGGACCACTTCGATATCGACCGGGCAATCGATGTCATCGTTCACGGTGATGACGTAGGTGCCTGGACCAAGTCCGTCGAACAACGGCGATGCTTGTGGTGGAGCGCTGTCCAAGGCATAGGTAACAGCCCCGCTTTCGCCGTCGATCTCCGTTATGGTGACGCTACCATCATCGGTGCCACAACCCGGCGCAACGACGTCGAAGGCCAATACCTCCAGAGCACAGCAGGTCTCGATGCTGATCGTGACGTCGTCCGATACAGTGATGCAACCGGCCAGGTCCGTGGCGGAAAGGGTGTAGGTCGTGTTCTCCGTTGGACAAACTGTCGGCGAGAAGGTATCCTCGTCGGTCATGTTATCCAACGGTGACCAAACGAAATCCACAGGCTCTGTGATCTCCGGGTCATCGAAGGAGATGTTCCAACCCGTGAGGGTGCCAACGCCCAGGCTCAGTCCACCGGGCCCTTCGAAGCTCAACGTCCAGACACCATTCGGGTCGCATCCATTCAATCCGCTTATTGGTTCCTGCGGGTCCCAAGTGCCACCATTCGGAAATCCAGGCCCGATGGGTGAACCACCGACCGGAACGAAACACGTGTTGTCGTAGCCATCGGTACTGACTCCGGCTGGAACGAGTTGGATCTCGCATCCACCAGGGGTTGTCAGAGTTACTGCAAAACTCCCTGTCGTAAGATCACAGACCTCTCCAAAACCGATCGTTCCACCGTTGCATGGGCAACCCGCGAAGTCAAGGCAAGGTGAGGCTCCGCCAAAGACCGAGAAACCATTGATGCAGATCTGCGTGATCGAGCCGTCGACCATTGAGGTCGTATTCAAGCCTTGGATGTTGATGTTGACGCTGGCAGTGCCCCCGGTAAGCAAGCCGAATTCATTGTTCTCGAAGGTTGGCGTACTGGCTGGACTGACCAAATGGTAACCATCAGCGTCCAACGTGACACAGGCACCTTCACACACTGTGCTATCCGTTCCCGCCGTCAAGATGATCACGGGGTCGTTCACTGTGATCGTGATGCTGCTGGTGCATGTGGTGCTTCCATCGCTCACATTCGCCGTGTAGGTAGTAGTCTCCTGTGGGCAGACCGCGGTAGGATTGGTCCCTCCCGGAACCCCCAAACCGTATTCGTAGCCATCGTGTTCCCAAGTGATACCGAAGTTGGGGTCGTTCAAGGTGATCTCCACATTGTCGATCCCCCAGTGGTCATAGGTGTTGTCGGTCACATCATCCTGGTGCCAACGGATCATGGTATTCGCGGTAACTGCGTCGGGTGGCAACGTGAAGCACCAGTTGTTCCAATTGGTCAACTGTGGATCGTTCCCGCCGTTGGGGTCGAAGTAGTTGATGGTGACCCATGTGGCACCGTTGTCGATGGAGTATTGCAGGTAGACACCTTCCTGTGGCTCATCCGGTCCTTCACAGGGCGAGTCGTCACCCTGCTCAGCAAAGAGCATGTCGAAGCAGATGTA
>CAYQMC010000272.1:0-3556 GCA_964418285.1 uncultured Chryseobacterium sp. | reverse complement strand
GCCATTGGTCTGGGCGGCGGCTGCCTTCTGCTGGCTCCACACGGCGAACCGGTCCTGGTCCTCCCGGGTGATGGCCTGTTCCATCGGCAGCCCTAGGAGGTTCTCGGCGGTCTCGCCCATGGCATCCACGCCGTACTTGTCCTTCATCAGGGGATTGACAAAGCGCCAGCCGAAGCTGCTGTCGAAGAGCTGCGCATCGCGGCCATATGGCGTGCTGGTCTTGCTCATCACCCATGGGCCACGCGTCATGTGTTCCACGCCACCGGCGACGAAAAGGTCACCGTTGTCGGCAGCTATGGCGCGACCAGCCTGTACCACTGCGCTCATGCCGCTGGCACAAAGCCGGTTCACCGTCTCGCCGGGCACGGTGACCGGTAGGCCGGCCAACAGGGCGGCCATGCGGGCCACGTTGCGGTTGTCCTCGCCGGCCTGGTTCGCACAGCCCATGATCACATCATCGATGGCCGCCAGGTCCAGTCCGGGATGACGGTCTACCAAGGCTTTTATGACGTGGGCTGCGAGGTCATCGGCACGCACAGGAGAAAGACTGCCGGTGAAACTGCCGATGGGAGTACGGATGGCGTCTACGATGTAGGCTGCGTTCATGATCGGAATGCTGTATGTCAAGATGTGGCACTGTCAAGGATGTGGAACCGTTCACGCCTCCTGTTCGTCTGGGAACCAGGTCTTGCCCGTGCGGTAGACGGTCCCCTTGAAGAGCGCAACGGTCTCATCGCGCTGGTTGGTAACGGTGATGTGGTAGATGCCGATACTGCGTGCGAGGCTCATCTCCTTGCTGGTGGCCGTGAGCACATCGTTCTCCTTCACCGGCTTGGTGTGGCTGATGGAGGTCTCCACCGAAACGCTCTGTACGCCATGGCTGTTGGCCGCGAATGCCAGGCAGCTATCCGCCAACGAATAGGTGATGCCCCCGTGGGCGATCGCGAAGCCGTTCAGCATCTCTGCGCGGACCTTCATGCGCAGCACACAATTCCCGGCTTCCACCACCACACGTTCGATCCCCAGCCAGATGCTGAAGGGGTCGTTGTCGTACATGCGGGATACTACGCGGTTGGCGAGGGTGGGCATGGGGGGCGAAGGTATTCGGTAGGGGGAGGAAATCGTTGTTCGTTGATCGTTGTTCGATCGGTGACCAATGATCTTCCGGCTTCGCGCTTACGGTTGGTCTGGTTCGGTCGTGTCGCCTGGTTCACTTACGGTAAAGCGGTTCCCCATCGACTTCAGGTACTTGATGTATCCGTTCAGGGTCTGGATGGCCCGAACTACCATGTTGCATACCTCCTCATGGGTCTGCTTGTCGATGTATCCTTCATCAAGAGCATCCCAGAGGTGGTTCTTCGTTTCGTAAAGTGAACCACGGCCAATGCGGCAGAAGCGCACATTGTCCTTTTCATAGAAACGTCCAAATCCTTCAGCGATCTGGCTGCCCGGCGAGCGTGACGAGCGAATGATCTGGTCCGTAAGCCGGAACTGCTCTTCTTTGGGGAACGTCCTGGTCAGTTCGCGAACTCTGAGCTTGACAGCTCTGCTGTTCTTCCAAGCATCAAGGTCCTCGAAGGAGGTGACCTTTCCATTGAATGGTGTCTCGCTCATGGTCGTGAAGTTGTTTGAGCCGAAAATAACCCGCTCAACTCACAAGCCCACAAGCCATGCTCGAACATCGGCATGCAACTCGGCCCTTAGGTGCAGATCAGTTACCAAGCCTGCAATACCTCTCAACTATCGCACGAACAACGAACAACGAACAACGAACAACGAACAACGTGCTCCGCACCCTCAGAACATTTCCCGGGTCAACACCCCTTCGTGCTCCAACATCCACTTCTTCCGCCATAGGCCGCCCACGTAGCCGGTCAACAGCCCATCAGCGGCGATCACCCGGTGGCAGGGAACAATGATCGGAATGGGATTCGATCCACAGGCTTGGCCCACGGTGCGTGCAATGGCCTTTCCGCCGATGCGCGTTGCGATCTCCGAATAGGTGCGTGTATCCCCGAAACGGATGTCGTCGATGGCGGCCCAGACCAGCTGTTGGAAGCGACTGCCCTTGCGCTGCAGAGGCAGGTCGAAGTGTTTCCGCTTGCGGTGGAAGTAGGCGTCGAGCTGTTTCTGGGCTTCCACCAGAACCTTCGGTGCTTTGGCCTGTCGCACATGCAGGGCCTCGAAGGAGAGTCGTGTGATCAGTTCACCATCGCTTTCCACCCACACCTTGCCGATGGGCCCATCCACCACAACCACGTGCAGCGGCGCGAACAGCTCGGGTTCCATCGTGTTCCGCTTCGGCGTCATTGGTTCCAAGGATAACTTGCCGAAAAATACAGCACATGGCCTGGTTCAGCCCCGACTTCAACAAGTTCTTCATCGAACTGGCACCCAACAACAACAAGGAGTGGTTCGACGCCAACCGCAAGCGCTACGAGAGCGTCGTGAAGGAACCCTTCGAGGCCTTTGTGGCCGAGGTGATCAAGCGTGTCGCCAAGGTCGATCCCAAGGTGGCCATTCTTCCGCGTGAGGCGATCTTCCGCATCAACCGCGACGTGCGCTTCAGCAAGGACAAGGCACCCTACAAGTCGCGGATGTCGGCCGTGGTGGCCGCCGGTGGGCGCAAGGACCACAGCAGCGGCGGCATCTACTTCGAGATCGGGCCGGAGAACGTGGCCTTCTATGGCGGGCAGTACATGCCGGACAAGGACCAGCTACAGAGGATCCGGGAGCACATCGCGGCCAACCTCGCTCAGTTCAAGAAGCTGCGCACCGCCAAGGCCTTCGTGGAGCATTTCGGGGAGATCCAGGGCGAGAAGAACAAGATCGTTCCCAAGGAATTCAAGGAAGCGGCTGCCATGGAACCCTTGATTGCAAACAAGCAGTTCTACTTCATGGCCGAGTTGCCGCCCAAGAACGTCACCAGCCCGAAACTGGTGGACCTGTTGATGGAACACTACAAGGCCATGAAGCCGATGAACGACTTCCTGGCGGCGGCGCTGCGGTAGGCCCAAAAAAGAAGAGCGCCCACCGAAGTGGACGCCCCTCCCTTTCACCAAACGTTCGCTTACTGGAAGCTGCCGCTAAGTGCGATCTCGAGTTCGATGATGTCGTTCAGCACGGCATCCTTGGAACCGCTGGCCCAAGCAACGCCATACTTCTGACGATCGAAGGCGAGGTTGCCCGTTGCCTTCACAGCGCCATTCTCTTCGGTCACTGCGATGTCGGTCACTTTCTCTTCGTTGGTAACACCACGTACGGTGAGATTACCGGTGGCGGTGTTGCCTTCCACGCTGGTGATCTCGAAGCTGGCCTTCGGGTGGTTGGCCACGTCGAAGAAATCAGCGCTGGCGAGGTGACCGAGCAACATGGCGCGGGTGCCTTGCTCTGCATCGTCAGCTGCGTAGGCGGAATCCAAGGCGGTGATGCTGCTCAGGTCCACGGTGAACGAACCGCTCACTACGGATGGGCCTTTCACAACGAGGTTGGCGTCCGTGAGGGCAACAGTGCCGTAGTGGCTCTTGATACCCAGCATGGTGCCCTTCCAGTTCAC
>CAYQMC010000271.1:1745-3566 GCA_964418285.1 uncultured Chryseobacterium sp. | reverse complement strand
GGAAGCGCGTTGGAAGATCACCTTCCCATCCAATGCGATAACGGAAATGGCCTCGTTCGGGAGGGCGTCGCGCAGGGCCTCGGCCATGTGCTGCGCTTCATCCATGGGCATTGATCGGGCTTCCTCGAACAAGCGCTCCACCAGCAATGCACGATCCTCCAAACGATCATAGAACTCGGCTTCACGCAAGGCCTCACTGCGGGCGTGGAAGAAAATACCGAACAGAGCGAGCAGCACGCCTACCAGCAGCGTGAAGACCAGGGCCATGCGAAGTCGGAAGTTCATGGGGCCTGTTCGCGCAGCACGTAGCCCATGCCGGTCACCGTATGGATGAGCTTGGTGCCGAAGGGTTTGTCCACCTTCTTGCGCAGCATGTTGATGTACACGTCCACCAGGTTGGTCTCCGTATCGAAGTCCACGTCCCACACATGGTCGAGGATCTCGCTGCGTTCGGTGACCTTCCCTTTGCGTTCAAGGAGATAGTGCAGCAGCGCATACTCACGTGCCGTTAGGCGGATCTCCTGTCCCGCACGGGTCACGGTGCGTGCATCGCTGTCCAGCACCAGGTCGCCGCAGTGCAGCACCTGCTCCGGGCCGCGGCCCTGGCTCCTGCGCACCAAGGCCTGCACGCGGGCCATCAGCAGCTTGGGGTCGAAGGGTTTGGGGAGGTAGTCATCAGCACCCGCACCCAGGCCTTTGATCTGCTCTTCGATGCCGTCCAAGGCCGTAAGCATCAGTCTTGGCACCTGCGGCCGCGCAGCGCGTATGGCCCTGCACACATCGATGCCGCTGCGTTTCGGCAGCATCCAATCGAGGAGCACGATGGTGTATGCGTTTTCCAGTACCATGCACTCGCCTTCGGGCCCTTCGGTGGCAACGTCCACGGTGAAGCCCTGCGCGCGCAGCTCTTCCGCAAGGAAGGCGGCCACCTGTGGTTCATCTTCTACGACCAGTGCACGCATGTGTCAAAAGTAGGTGAGCTGAGAGGCAGCGGAAGGGTGTTTCGTGATCTAATGTGGATCTCATAACTCCCCCTCCATCGCAGGGGAATTTTGTACCCGGATCGGAAGGGCTTCGGCCGCGAACACCGCTCCACACTCCTAATGTCCAAGTCAACGTCGAAGCAAGAACAGGTTCCTTCCACCGGTCTGGCCGGCCTGAAGCAGAACTGGCGCCAGGATACACTGTCGGGTTTCATCGTCTTCCTCATCGCACTGCCGCTTTCACTGGGCATCGCCATGGCATCGGGTGTGCCGCCCATGGCTGGCATCATTGCTGCAGTTGTGGGTGGTCTCATCGTGTCGCGCATCAACGGGAGCAACGTCACCATCAACGGCCCTGCAGCCGGTTTGATCGTGGTGATCATCGCCGCGGTGGAGAGCCTTGGCGGTGGAGACCCCATGGTAGGCTACCGCAACATGCTCGCCGCGGTGGTGGTCTCCGGTGCCTTGCTCTTCCTGCTGGGCCGCTTGAAGGCCGGTCGCTTGGGCGATTTCTTCCCGGCATCCGCGGTGCATGGCATGCTGGCGGCCATCGGCATCATCATCCTGGCCAAGCAGGTACACGTGGCGCTGGGCGTGAAACCCGAAGGCAAGGAGCCGCTGGAGCTGCTGGCGGAGATCCCGCACAGCATCATGCACTGGAATCCGGAAGTGGCCTTGATCGGCATCGTGAGCCTGCTGATCATGATCGTGCTGCCACTGGTGCGCAACACGTACGTGAAGATGATACCGGCACCCATGGTGGTGGTACTTATCGGCATGGCCATGGCACAGTACTTCGACCTGGAGCACGAGCACAAGTATCTCTTCCTAGACGGCC
>CAYQMC010000271.1:0-1735 GCA_964418285.1 uncultured Chryseobacterium sp. | reverse complement strand
CATGAATACAGCCTTGGACCCAGCTTTCTGGTGACCCTGCCTGAGCGGATCATGGACGGCATCGTCTTCCCCGACTTCTCCAAGGCCCTTAGCTACCCCTTCCTGATCGCGGTGGTGAGCATTACGCTGGTGCAAGGCATAGAATCCTTGTTGAGCGCCAAGGCGGTAGACAAGCTGGACCCCTGGAAACGCGAGAGCGACCTGAACAAGGACCTGAGCGCCGTGGGCGCGGGCAGTGCCCTTTCGGGCATGATCGGTGGCCTGCCCATGATCGCCGAGATCGTCAGGAGCAGCGCCAACGTGAACAACGGTGGCCGCACCGGCTGGGCCAACTTCTTCCACGGCTTGTTCCTGCTGGTATTCGTGGTGGCCTTCCCCACGCTCATCCACAGCATTCCACTGGCCGCACTGGCCGCCATACTCATGTACACCGGTTACAAGCTCGCCGCACCCCAGCACTTCAAGCACACCCTGCAGATCGGCACCGAACAGCTGGCCATCTTCTGCACCACGCTGGTGGTTACGCTTGCCACCGACCTCATCATCGGTGTGTTCACCGGTATCCTGCTGAAGATGGTGATCCACCTCTTCCGTGGCGCCACGCTGCGCACGCTCTTCAAACCCAACGTAGCCGTCCACTATGAATCGCTGGCCGACCGCTTCGTGGTATCCATCCACAACGTGGCCATCTTCTCCAACTACCTCGCCTTGAAGAAAAAATTGGACGCCATCCCCAAAGGCAAGGATGTGGTTGTGGACTTCGACAACGCGACGCTGGTGGACCATACCGTAATGGATCACCTGCACGCTTACAAAGCGCTCTACGAAAGGCAGGGAGGCCACATGGAACTGAAGGAGATGGGACACCTGGTACCGCGCTCGCAACACCCCATGGCGGCAAGGCGCAAGGGCCGCAAACCGGCTATGGTGTGATACGCAAGGAACGCCACCGCCTATTCGCCCCGCTCCTCGTCCTCGCGGGAATGTTACCCAGCGCAGCGAGTGCACAAACACCCCGTGCCACCGACCCGAACGCGAACCTGTGGGTGTCGCACTGGGGCGATCACCGCATCAGCGAGCACTGGAGCCTGCACACCGAAGGACACATAAGGCGCGCGGAACTCGGGCCCCAATGGCAGCAACTGCTGCTGCGCCCTGGTGTGAATTACCACCTGAGCGAGCAGGTGCTGTTCACCGCAGGCTACAGCTACTACCACAACTACCAGTACGGTGCCTTCCCGATCAAGTTCGACAATTGGGAGCACCACTTGTTCCAACAGGTGCAGCTCGGGCAGGCCATCGGTAGGGTGCGCCTGGCACACCGGTTCCGTATGGAAGAGCGCTTCCTGGCCAAGGTCGAAGCGTCCCAGGATGACCCCGCAACGGGAGTCTTGGAAGAGTATGCCTACCAAAGTCGTTTCCGCTATCGGGTATGGCTAACGGTCCCTTTGGGCCAGCACCAGAAGGTCGAACCCGGGGTGTTCAGCGCCAATTTCTACGACGAGGTCTTCCTCAACTTCGGCGACAGCCAACGCCTGGACTACATCCACCAGAACCGCATCTCAGCGCTGCTGGGCTACCAGGTGAGCAAGCCGTTCAGCATCCTGGCCGGCTACCTCTACCAGACCATCCAGCGGCCCGGTGCGGCCAACGGCGCCGATCTGATGGAGCTGAACAGCACCATCCACGTGGCCCTGGTCTACAACATGGACCTGCGGAAATAGCCTGGTGTACC
>CAYQMC010000270.1:0-3576 GCA_964418285.1 uncultured Chryseobacterium sp. | reverse complement strand
CCATCACCCACATGCCGCCCGCTTCATCCGGTGCCAAGCGGTGCACCTGTTCGTTCATCAACCCATGGCCCCGGTCAAGGGTGCGTGTTGCCGAGGGTCTGCCGACCGGGTCGTCAACCACCACAAGGCCGCGCCGCCCATCGGCCATCCAGATGCGGCCTTGTGCATCCCGGGCCACGTTCACCACGCTCTTCAGGGTGGCCAGGGAGTCTTTCCGGCTGCTGGCATCGAAGTTCCGGAAGCGCTCGGCGACCGGATCGAACACCGATAGGCCCTTCTCATGGACCACCCACAGCCCCCCGGCATCGTCCTCGGCTGCGTCGTGGAGGTAGTTGCCATGGCCGATGGACCCGCTGTCCCCGGGTACGGGCAGGTATTGATGCAGCTGCCGCAGGTCGGGGCTCAGGCGGATCAAGCCGTCGTGCCGCCCCAGTATGAAGATGTCTCCGGAGGAGTGCCGTTCGATGCTGATGAAGTACGTATGCCATGCACGAGCATTGAAGGGGCCTTCGGCCAGCTCCATGGTGCCACTGCGCAGGTCCAGCACGTACAGCCTGCTCCAGTTCAACACCAGCACTTTGTCGGCTCCGAACGGCAGCATGCCGGACACCGAGAAGTGCTCCCGCTCAGGCTCGTTCCAAACGTCCGCGGGCGGCGGCAGGTACTGCACCCTGCGGGTGGAAGGGTCGATCCGATAGAGCCCATCGAGGCCTGTGCCGCCGAAGAGGGCGGTGCCGTCGGGCAGGGGCAGTACGGTGGAGATGCCCTTGCGGCCCACGTAGTTCTTGTAAGCGGCTTCATAGGTCCAGGTGGCAATGTACTGGCGCAGGGGGCTGAAGAGCCGGACATCCTGGCGGGTGACCACGAGCATATCGCCGCCGCTGGTGAAGTGCATGTGCCATACGCCCTGTCCACGCATGCCTTCCATGCCCGGCAGTGTGTCGGCATGCAGGTGCCGGATGATGGCGGTGGCCGTGTCGAGCAGGGCGAGGCCGGTGGTGTTGTTGCCCAGCCACAAGCTGCCGTCAGGCCCACGCATCACGGCGTTGTAGGTGTTGGTGAACTGGCGCACGGCACCGTCCTCCACGATGGAATAGCGTGTGAAGCGATCGCGCTCCGGCTCGTAGCGCACCACGCCGGCCCCCCAGGTGCCCATGAGCAGGTGGCCATTGGGACATTGCACCAACCCGCGCAGACTGTTGCTGCGCTTGTCCAAGGCCTTCGTCGCAATGGTCTCGGGCATCAACAGGAAGCGCATCTCCCAGGTCCCGGCACTGAGCTTCAACAGGCCCTGGGCAGTGGTGATCCAGTAGGTGTCGTCGTGGTCCCCATCCTGCACCATGGCATGGGTGCGGGTGCGGGTGCGGTCCACGAAATGGTCCGGGTGCCGGGGAAAGGCGATGCGGTCGAAGTCGTCGGTATCCGGCCGGTACAGGCATATGCTGCCGAAGGTGGTGCCCACGAAGAGCCTGTCCTGGCGGTCCACCATCAACCAGGTCACGCGGTCGCCGTCCAAAGCACGCAGGTCCGTTGGTTCGTGCTGGTAACGGATGTGCTGGTGCGTACGCCGGTCGAAGCGGAGCAGCCCTGCATCGGCGGTGCCCACCCACAGCACATCGTCCTGTAACGCCAGCGCGGTGATGTCCGCCGAGGGCAGGGTGGTGCTGTCCTGCGCATCGGGCAGGAAGACCTGCATGTAATGTCCGTCGAAGCGGTGCAGTCCACCGCCCGTGGCGATCCAGATGAAGCCTTCCTCGTCCTGCACCACCTGCCGGATGTTGGTGGAGCGCAGGCCCTGCTCCGCGCCGATGATGCGCGGGTTGGCGAAGGACCAGCCGGCAGGTAGCTGCGCCCACAGCAGGTCGCCGATCAGGCAACACAGCAGGAGAAGGGCTGTACGGGGCAATGGGCGCATGGGTCGGTTCCGCTCGTTCGGCAAGGTATCCCGTGCCGTTGGCTCGCTCTAAGGTATCTTCACCTGGACCGCCTCGCTGAGCGGGCTCTTTACACCGCGCTCGCTCACGGTCTGTAAGCGATACACATCGCCCTCCTGGGCCTGCATGGGGGAGGTGGTCCGGGCCAATGCCTTCACCCGGTCCACCAGCACGGGTCTGGCGTCGTCCGCGCGTTGCAGGTACACCAGCAGGTGGCCCACCTCGTTGGAAGGGTCCATGGTCCAGCTCAGGATGACGCTGCCGTTCTCCACCGTTGCGCGCAGATCGCTGGGTGCGGCTGGACGCGCAGTAAGATCGCGGCGCACCGCCCGGCGCAGGTTGCTCTCCGACCCATTGCCCGCGCTGTCCACGGCCAGCACGCGGTATTCGCGCCAGTGCGGCACCTTGGCGAAGCCCACGTCCTCGAACTCGTGTTGCGCGGGTGTGGCCATGTGCAGGCTTTGGAAGAGCGTGTCGCCGGCATCCCGGTACTGCAGGTCGTAGTAGGCCACGTCCGGTGAGCTGCTCGGCTTCCATGCCAACCGCACACGGTGCTCGCGGTCCACATCGGCCACCACCAGGAGCGGAGCGGATGGGGCCACCACATCGGGCATGCGGCCCACGGCCGTGAGGGAAGGCGCGCTCTGGTTGTAGCTGCCATCCAACGCCATCACCTGGTAGTACACCTGCTTGTCCAGGCGCTCCAGGGACAGGGTGTCGGTGAAGAGCGTGTCGGCGATGGGCACGCGCGTCAGTTGCACGAAGCCGCGATCGGACTGGAAGCTCTTGAAGACGCGGTAGCCCTTCAGGTCCCTGTCCTGCACAGCCTGCCAATTGATCGAAACCAGTCCTGTGCTGTCCACGTCCACCTGCACACCTTCGGGCGCGTTCGGCGGGATCTCATCGGCCAGTGCGCGGTAGATCAGGTCCGAAGCTTTGGCCTGGCCTTCGGAATCCACCGCGATCAAACGGTAATGCACGTCGTCCTGCACATCCCACTGGTGGGTGAAGCTGCGTGCCGTTGCAGGCAGCGGCTCTGCATGGGAGAGATCGTAAGGCCCCAGCGGTCCCTGTGTGCTGTGGATCACCTGGAAGCCTTTCAAGCCAGCAGGCATCGGGTAGCTCCAATTCAAGGTGGAGCTGCCGTCCTGAGCGGCCTCGATGCGCACAGACGAGAAGGGCGGCAATGCGGGATCCTCGCGTGGCATCACTTGCAGCACGGGGTTGTCCACGGAGCGCAGGCCAAAGGCGTCCAGGGCCACCAGCCGGTAGTGCCAGGTCTCCCCGTTCTCCGGCAAGGGATCCACCCACTGCATGCCCAGCGGATCATCGCCCACACCCTTGCTCTTGCGGTCGTATACCACCGGCGCACCGATGGCTGCGAAGTCCCTGCCGTCGCGGCTGCGCTCGATCAGGTAGGCCACCGCATGACCCCGCAGCGGTGCGTGCGACCAGCGGATGGTGGCGTCCTTGTCGCCGGGCTGCAGCTCGAAGGGGATGCCCTTCAGATCGCTCCGCAGGGTGCCACGTGTGAATGCGAACGGCTTCGGTTCCAGCCCCGGAACGCTGACACTTCCGCTGATGTCTCGCCCATCGTCCGGCAATTCGATCTGGAGACCGGAAAGACGTGATAGGGCCGGAT
>CAYQMC010000269.1:2607-3587 GCA_964418285.1 uncultured Chryseobacterium sp. | reverse complement strand
CCTTTCGCTGCCGATGCCAAGCTGGAAACTCCGGAATGGACCTTTGCTTGGAGCGATCGGAAACGTTGGCCCCGATAGTTGTGCAATGCCCGATCTTCGCGCTAGCCATGCGGTCGATCGCTTCATTCATCGGGCACCGTGGCCCGGTCTATTCCCTTGTCACAGGAAGCATGCCTGACACCTTCCTAAGCGGCAGCGGCGATGGCTTGGTGGTGCAATGGAACGTAGCCGAACCAGACCAGGGCGAAGTGGTCGTGAACGTGGGCCAGGCCGTATTCAGCCTGGCTTTGCTGCCGGATCTTGCCCTGCTGCTCATCGGCACCGAAAGCGGAGGGCTCCACGTTGTTGACCTGGAAACCCGCAAAGAACTGCACTACTACGACCTGCACCGTAAGGGTCTGTTCAGCATTTGCGTGCTGCCCGACCAACGCGTGGCCTGTGCCGGCGGAGATGGCGCATTGAGCGTGTGGCAGGTGGAGGGCACACGCGACCTACGGCTGTTGCGCCACATGCCCCTGATCGAAGAAAAACTCCGGGATCTTGGCGTGGCGCGCGGAGGAGAGCAGCTTGCAGTAGCTTGTCAGGATGGAACGGTGCGTGTGCTGGACACCGCGCTCTTCAACGAAACATACACGCTGCAAGCCCACCCCTTGCAGGTGGAGCTTGGGACCGAAGCATCGTTCATCGGTTCCACCAGCCTTGCGTATCATCCCAGCAAGCCAGTACTATTCAGCGGGGGAAAGGATGGCCAACTGCGACTCTGGCGCAGGGATGCGGACCACGGACTACTGAGCAGCCTTGCCGCGCACAAGGCGGCGATCTACCGTTTGTCCTTCAGTCCGGATGGCCGCTTCCTGGCCACAGCCAGCCGGGACAAGAGCGCAAAGGTGTGGGATGCCAAGACCCTTGGCCCGATCGCCCGGCTGGATCATGCGGCCAAGGGGCATACACACAGCGTTAACGCGGTACTCTGGTTGGAT
>CAYQMC010000269.1:0-2597 GCA_964418285.1 uncultured Chryseobacterium sp. | reverse complement strand
GCAGAACCATTGTGGCGTCTTCCGCAGCGACGATGCCGGCGACAACTGGATGGACATCGGTGCGGGGTTGCCCTCGCGTTTTGGTTTCCCAATGGCAGTCCACCCGCATGATCCACACACAATCTATGTGGTGCCGCTCATCAGCGATGACCGGCGCATTGTGCTCTGGCGATAAGCGTTGCGCAATGTGCATGACACGATCTTCACCGCGGTATCCATGCGAAGCACGAACGCCAGTGTAGGGTCACTGCCCCTGCCCCATCAGCACGCGTGCATTCTCCAGCGCAGCCTTGGTGAGCTTGCGTCCACTGAGCATTTGTGCTATGGCTTCCACCCGTTGCTCATCATCGAGCTCGGTGATGCGCGTGTGCACTACATCCCCTACCGTGTGCTTGGATACGAGTAGATGCTGATCGGCCTTGCTCGCGATCTGCGGCAGGTGCGTAATGGCCAGTACCTGGCGCTGTGCGCCCATGCGGGCCATCAGCGCCCCCACATGGTCGGCCACTTCGCCACTGACCCCGGTATCGATCTCGTCGAATACCACCGTAGGCAGGCCTTGAGAATCGGCTGCGAGGGAGATCAGGGAAAGCATTACCCGGCTTAGTTCACCTCCCGATGCGACCTTTTCCAGAGGAGAAGCCGGGCGATCCTTGTTCGCGCTGAAAAGCGCACGTACGGAGTCGATCCCATTGGGGCCAAGATCCGCAGCTTTTGTGCACTCAACAACGCGGTGTTCGAAGGCGAACGCAGCATGTGGCATCCCCAGTTCCTGCAGGAGCGACTCAACGTTCCTGCCCAGTTCCACAACGGCCTTCGCGCGTCCCTTGGAAAGCTTCCGGGCCAGGTCCTTCGTTGCACGGAACAGGTCCTGCTCCTGTTTCTCCAATGCCGCGATACGTTCGGTGTAGGATGCGATCGTGCCACAGCGCATGCGCAACTCCTCCTGGACAGCGATGAGTCCCGCATTGTCCTGCACGCGATGCTTCTGCTGCAAGCGCAGGAGCAGGTCCAGTCGATCGCGCATTCGCTCGGCCTGTTCGGGGTCCAGCGCTATGGATCCCGCCATGTTAGCTGCTTCAAGGCCGATGTCCTTGAGTTCGATGTGCATACCTTCCAGACGCTCCAGCAAGGCCTTTACTCCTGCATCGATACGCGCGGGGCGTACCAAGGTCTGGCGCAATTGGGCCAGGATCCCCAGAGCACCGCGGTCACCGCTGATCCCATCGTCGACCTGCTGGAGGGCCTGGATGAGTTCTTCCGCATGCTCCGCGCGACCCAGTTCCTGCTCCAAGCTTGGTTGTTCCTCCACTTGTGGCGCTGCCTCGTCCAATTCGTTCAACTGGAACTCCAGGAAATCGGCCTCGCTTTGCGCACGGGCCGCTTCTGAACGCAAGGCCTCCAATTCCGATGTGCAGGAGCGCAGATCGGCGAATCGTTCTGCATAGGCAAGCACCTGTCCACGCTGATCGGCCACATGATCGACCAGTCCCAACTGGAACCGGGGCGTATTCAGTAGGAGCGTGTGGTGCTGGCTGTGGATGTGGATCAGGTGGCCACCCAGTTCACGCAGGTCCTCCAAACGCACAGGCACGTCGTTCACGAACGCACGCGAACGGCCACCAGCATCCAATTGCCGGCGCAGGATGGAGGTGTGCTCATAGGGCAGTTCGTGGGCTTCGAACCAAGCATCAAGACCGAGGCCACGTACATCCACTTGGAGCTCGATGATACAGCGCTTCCTGCCATCGCGAAGGGAACCCGCATCGGCACGCTCCCCCATGGCGAGACCCAGTGCCCCGATCAGGATGCTCTTACCGCTACCTGTCTCGCCGGTAATGATCGAGAGCCCTTTGCGGAGATCCAGATCGAGTTCCTCGATCAGGAGGTAGTTGCGTATGTGGATACTGCGGAGCATGGGTGATCGCAAAGCGTGTCGTGGACCTGCTCTACGCGGTACAAAGTTCGAACAACAAGGACCTCATTGGAGACCAAAAAGATCAAGAACGGCGTCGCAGCAACAAAGGCAGGATCAAGGTCCCTACGCCCACCCGGTAGAGGCGTTGACCGTCTTTGTCCTTGGGTTTCAACTCCCGCGCATCATCAACTGGTATTGGCTGATGTGTCCAGGGTCCAAGATCTGCAAGGTGTTGAACAGCTTGGACTTCTCGGTCGGCTCGGCAGGCTTGAAGATCTCCACCAGTTCGTTGTACTTGGCGTTGAAGAACACCTGCAGGTTGTAGCTGGCAGGCTTGGCCTGGTGTACCGTCTTCAGTTTCTCGATGCTCGCCGCAATGGTCTTGCGCGAAGCCGCGACATCCTCGGTCATCGCATCCATACCCAAACGGTGGTAACTATAGAGGAGCTCGCGGAAGGGACGGAACACCGCCTGCATCTGATTATCCACCAGCCAGTAGCGGTTGCGGTCGCTTTCTCCAGGCTTCCACCCTACTTCTCCTGTGCTTTGCGCATTGCTCGCCACCTGCTGAGCCAGGTTGTAGAACTCGCTACCACCCAGGGATGAGAAGCTGTCGCCATCCATGCCCAACACGAAGTAGGCGTAGAAACCGAGCACCGACGACAGGTTGTTGATGAAA
>CAYQMC010000268.1:0-3600 GCA_964418285.1 uncultured Chryseobacterium sp. | reverse complement strand
CACGATCTCCCTTCTCAATTATTCCCACATCGCTCACTGGATCCATGAGCAGACCAGCGACCAGCTCTCAGAGATAACGCTCCATCCACGTGGCGCGCAAGGCTACGCGAAAACGCTCGCGCAACTCGCCCACGCTGCTCACGAGATCATCATACACCAAGGTGTCGGGCGTGATGCTGCCCTCCTTCAGGAGCACCGGCAACTCTTGCAAACGCACACTGCGCAAACGGTCATCCTGCTCGTACACCACGAACATGCGGTCGGTGAGCATCATGTTCAGGTCGTGTTCCAGGTCCTTGATGAAACCCACGCTCTTGTCGATGCTGCAACCACTGGCAGCAGCCTGCTGCTCATCCACCGCGATCACCACGAAGCGGTCGTGCAATACATCGACACAAGCATCCAATGGGGCGCCATGCGCTGCCCAACCTGCGGTGAAGGCGGCGCCGCGTTCGCGTACGAGCTTCTGCTCGGCCTGGCCCAGATCGCGTGGCGTCTTGTATACCCATACCCGGGCATGAGCGGACATATCATCGATGCGCTTGCTCGATGCTGGCGAGGGTGCTGTGGTCTCCATGTGCCTTACTACGTGTTCTACTGGGAAGACGTTGTTCGTTACAGATCGGCTGCCTCGGCGATCAATTCCGCCACATCCTTGACCTTCACTTCACCTTCCTTGTTGAAGTGCTTTACACCATCGGTAAGCATCGTGTTGCAGAAGGGGCACCCGGCGGCGATCACATCAGGCTTCTCACCCAAGGCCTCCTCGCTGCGTTCGATGTTCACTTCCTTCTTGCCGGGTTCGGCTTCCTTGAACATCTGGGCACCGCCGGCGCCGCAGCAGAGACCGTTCTGCTTGCTCCGCTTCATCTCCACCAAAGCGGCATCCAGCTTCAAGAGCACTTCGCGCGGTGCCTCGTACTCACCGTTGCCGCGCCCTAGGTAGCAGGGGTCATGGAAGGTGATGCGCTTCCCTTTGAAGTTGCCGCCTTGCACTGTGATGCGTCCTTCTTTCAAGAGTGTATTGATGAACTGGGTGTGATGCAGGACCTCGTAGGTACCGCCCAGTGCCGGGTATTCGTTCTTCAGGGTGTTGAAGCAATGCGGGCATGCCGTAACGATGCGCTTCACGCCGTAGCCGTTGAGCACGGTAACGTTCTGCAACGCCTGCATCTGGAACAGGAACTCATTGCCTGCGCGCCGCGCTGGATCGCCGGTGCAGGTCTCTTCCTGGCCCAGCACCGCATACTTCACCTTGGCCGCGTTGAGGATGCGGACAAAGGCCTTCGTGATCTTACGTGCACGGTCGTCGAAACTGCCTGCGCAGCCGACCCAGAACAGGACTTCGGGCACTTCGCCGCTGGCGGCGAATTCGGCCATGGTGGGTACGTGGGGGGCTTCCATTATCGGGGTACGGAGTCGACCGGGTCGGTCGACGGTACGGTTACGGTGCTACTCTTTGGTCCAGTCCATGCGTTTGTCGGGGCCATAGGCCCAGGGTGCGCCATTGTTCTCCACGTTGTTGAACATGCCGGTCAGGGCGGGGCGTGTCCTGCTTTCCTCCATCACCAGGTAGCGGCGCATCTCCACGATGATGTTCACCGGGTCGATGTTCACCGGGCAGGCCTGGGTGCAGGCGTTGCACGTGGTGCAGGCCCACAATTCCTCGTCGCTGATGAGGCTGTGCAGGCTCTTGCCATCATCCTTGAAAGTGCCGCCGTTGGCGTCGATGTTGGCGCCCACTTCCTCCAATCGGTCGCGGGTATCCATCATGATCTTACGCGGACTGAGCAACTTACCGGTGATGTTGGCCGGGCATTCGCTGCTGCAACGGCCACACTCTGTGCAGCTATAGGCGTCCAGTAGGCTCTTCCACCCCAGGTCGAAGACGTCCTTGGCGCCGAAGCGCTCGGGTACCTCCACGCCGGCCACTGTGCGCGGGGGAGTAGGATCGGGGGGCGCCACGGAAGGGTCCATCATGCTCATCACTTCGCCGCTCACGCGCTCCATATTGGCGATCTCCGTCTTGGGTGCCAGCTTACTGAAGTAGGTGGTGGGGAAGGCCAGGATGATATGGAAGTGTTTGCTGTAGGGCAGGTAGTTGAGAAAGGCCAGTATGCCGATGATGTGGAACCACCAGAAGCCCCGCTCCCAACCCACCACGGCCGTGTCGGTCATGCCTGCGAACAAGCCATGAAGCAGATGGCTGACCGGATAGGCGCCAGCCGTTGTGTAATGGTCCACCCCGCGCTGTGCCGCAACCTGGTCGGCAGCATTCATTCCAAGGAATGCACCCATGAGAAGGATCTCCACCACGAGGATGATCATCGCATCACGCGCGGGCCAGCCCTTCATCTCAGGCTTATGGAAACGTGGCAGTTGAAGAATCGCACGTCGTGCTATGAACACGACACAAGCCAGCAATACACCAACGGCAAGGATCTCGAAACTACCGATGAGCACATCGTACACCGGCCCAAGGAAAGCGCCCACCCGGTGCGTGCCGAAGATGCCATCGATGATGATCTCAAGTACTTCGATGTTGATGATCACGAAGCCGACGTAGATCAGGATATGCATGAAGCCCGCCACCGGGCGTACGACCATCTTGCCTTGCCCCAGGGCCACGCGTGCCATTACCGCCCAGCGTTCGGAGGCGCGGTCGCTGCGATCCTCGTCCCTGCCAAGGCCGATGTTGCGCACCACCCGGCGCACGTTGCGGGTGAAGAACGCGATGGCGCCAGCCGCCACCAACAGGAAGATGATGCTCTCCAGGCTCATTTCATCTGTTTATCCTCCTCCAGGGAGCGCTTGATACGGTCCACATCACTATCGCTCAGCTTCGGCAAGCGGTCTTTCTTCCCGAACAACGACAACTGCACATATCTGTTCGGATTCAAACGTAGATCCTCCATCAGCAGGTCCAACTCCCGGCTGGCGCTCTCCAGGTTGGTGTAGAGCGAATCATTGTTGACCAGGTTGCCCAAGGTACCCTCCCCTGCTTCGATCTTGGCCATCACCGACTTGAGTTGCGCACTGCTGGCACTCAGGTCCTCCAGCATGCGCTTCACATCGCCGGAAGCCAACGTGGTGGTGACAGAATCGAGGTTCGTAAGGATGGTGGCGATCTCGTCGTTGTACTGCACCAGGTTGCCAGTGATCTCCTGGATGTCGCGAAGGACCGCATTGATGGTTGCGCGCTCATCGGCGATCATCCCATCGATGCGTTGCGCGCTCCTGTTCAGCGTCTCCAAAGTGCCCCGGATGCTCGAAAAACTGGCATCGATATCGCGGCGCGCGGAATCGTTGAGGACCAGTTGCAGGCTGGTGAGCACGGAGTCGACGCTGGCAAGCATACCCTCGGCCTTCTGCTTCAACGGGTCGATACTGGCCGAGAAGCTCTCGGTAAGGCTGAGCTGGGCGTCGCCGAAAAGGGTGTCGCCGGCCACGGCATTCACGGCCGAGGTGCCCATGTTCAGATCGGCCCACTTGCCGAAGAGGTCACCACCCAGGGTTATCTTGGAATCCTTGGGGATCAGTAGGCTGCGCTCATCCACCTGATAGGACAGCACGACGCGCCCACTGCCGTCGGGCAAGAGA
>CAYQMC010000267.1:0-3629 GCA_964418285.1 uncultured Chryseobacterium sp. | reverse complement strand
CTATTTTCCGCACTCGCCGTATCCTTCCTGTCGGTCGGCCTGCAAGCCCAGTCCATGCAGGACATCATGAACGCTGCGATGAAGGAGGCCGGCAAGAATGGAGGTGGTCAGGTCTCCATTGCGGAGAACACGGACCCTTTCGTTCCCTTGGATTTCACCGGCACCTTCCGCATGGAGATGCATTCCTTCAAGAACGGCAAGGCCGAGAAGGACAGCCCCGCCAGCATCCGGATGAGCATGACCACCGATCGGATGGCCATGATACCAATGGCTCCCGAGGGAAAGGAGGAGGTGCGCATCTTCTTCGACCTGAAGAACAAGCACAGCTACACCCTGATCACTGATAACGATGGAAAGCGGAGTGGTTTGAAAATGAAGATGATGAAGTTCAGCGTTGGACAGGACGCTGCTGACGACAAGAATTCCACCGATGCCAAGATGGTGCGCACCGGCGAGAGCAAGGTCATCGACGGGCACACATGCCAGAAGTACACCTACTCCAGCGAAGAAGGCAGTGGTGAGGCATGGATCGCCGAGGATATCAAGTTCGACATCATGCACACCTTCGCGCAGATGTCCGGCAGCACTCCGAACAAGGACTGGCAGAAGGTACCCTATTCGGGCCTCATGATGGAGAACACCTGGAACTCAGCGGACGGCAAGGAGCGCGTGGACATGTACATCCGCGACCTGCAGTTGGGCGTGATCGACGAAGCCATGTTCAGCACAGCGGGCTACGAGGTGCAGGACATGACCAACCTGCCTTCCTTCGGCAGGTAGTTTCCTGGCCTAACGACCCGTGCCTCTTGATACCAAGGCCCTTCTTGACGAGGCCTACGAACGTTTCGCGCGACCGGAATTCATCGCTGACGACCCCATCCAGATCCCCCGGTCCTTTGCTTCCAGGCCCGATGCGGAGACGATCGGATTCCTGACCGCCACCATTGCTTGGGGCCAGCGCAGGACGATCATCTCCAACGCGCGCAAGCTGGTCGCCTTGATGGACGGATCACCGTACGACTATATCCTCCACGCAGGGCCAAAGGACCTTCGCCGGCTGGACCGTTTCGTACACCGCACCTTCAACGGCACGGACCTGCGGCATTTCGTCCACGGCATACGCCACCTCTACAAGGAACACGGTGGATTGGAAGAAGCTTTTCTTGAGCAAGGTCAGCTCGGTGACATGGCCACGGCGATCGCGCGTTTCAAGGAGCGCTTCTTCGAACCGGAGCACCAGGCGCGTACCCAGAAACACGTCGCCGACCCGGGCAAGGGCAGCAATGCCAAGCGCATCAACATGTACCTCCGTTGGATGGTACGTCCCAACGACCGGGGGGTGGATCTGGGCCTGTGGAAGCGGATCACACCGGCGCACTTGATGGTGCCCTTGGATGTGCACACCGGGCGCGTGGGCCGTGGCCTGGGCCTACTGACACGTGGGCAGGACGATTGGAAGTCCGTTGTGGAACTCACCGATGCCCTGCGCGCCATGGACCCATTGGATCCGGTGCGCTACGACATCGCATTGTTCGCATTGGGTATCGAGTCCAAGCTTCTGGAGGGGACACACTGAGCGGCAGGGATCCACCTCGCGGGACCTGACCTTCAGTTCCTTCTTGAAAGCACCATGGATAAGCGCCAGGATCGCAGTTCGGGCGCATCCCCGACTCCTGGCCCCTCCTTTCCCCACCCATTTCCTCAAGCTGCTTATCCACCCTCTTGGTCGCTACGCCGATCCCCTGCTCCCTCCGTACTTTCGCCCCCCATGTCATTCTTGCATCCGGCTTTCCTGTGGGCGCTGACCGCCTTGGCGATCCCGGTGCTCATCCACCTTTTCCAGCTGCGCCGCTTCAAGCGCATCGACTTCTCCAACGTCCGGATGTTGGCAGAGGTATCCACCCAGACGCGCGCCCGGAAGAAGGTGCAGCACTGGCTGGTGCTGCTGGCACGCATGCTGGCCATCACCTTCCTCGTGCTGGCCTTCGCGCAGCCCTACCTTCCTGGTCCCGATGCCGCAACGGCCGGGCAGCGTGCCATCTCCCTGTACATCGACGATAGCGCCAGCATGGACGGCCAGAACGCCCAAGGCCGCTTGCTGGACCAGGCCCGGAAGGCAGCCCAGGAAACGGCGATGGCCTTCAACCCAACGGACCGTTTCCAGGTATTGACAGGCCGGTTCGAAGGACGGCAGCAGATCCTGCTTGGTCGCGACGATGCCATGGAAGCCGCTGCACAAGTGGAGACCGCACCCTACTCCCGCTTGCTTTCCCAAGTGCTTGCACGACAGCGTGAGGCCTTGGCGACCAGTGATGCCCCGGTGAAGCGCCGCTTCCTGCTCACCGATCTTCAGCGCAGCGTTACCGATGTGGATGCCTGGACGAACGACAGCCTGGTCCCTACCGTGATCGTGCCCATACCGGCAGCACGCCAAGACAACCTCAGCGTTGATTCCGTGTGGTTCGATACACCGGTGCGGCGGGCTGGGCAGAACGAAGTGTTGCATGTACGCATCCGGAACTATGGTGAGCAGGCCTTGGTGAACGTCCCGCTACGCCTTACCCTGCGCGGGCGGCAGCGTGCGCTGGCCACGTTCAGCGTGGACGGCGGTGCCACCGTGGACACCACGCTCCGCTTCACCTCCGATATGCCCGGAGTGTACTGGGGAACAGTGAGTGTGGAGGACCAACCCGTGGTCTTCGACGACCGGTTGCACCTAGCCTACCGCGTAACGGAACGCTTGAGGGTGCTTTCGGTGAGCGGCGGTGATGCACCGAGCGACCGTGCCCTGGCCGCGGTCTTCGAAGGGGACAGCATCCATGTGCTTACCCAGCAGCCCTATCGCGCATTGGACCTGAGCGTGCTGGCCCAGCAGGACCTGGTGGTCCTCAACGGCCTGCCCGATATTTCAGGTGGACTACTCCAAGCCTTGGAGGCATTCGTCGAGGGCGGCGGTAGCCTCTGTGTATTCCCTTCCATGGCGGCGGACCCAAGCGGGCACGCGGAACTCTTCGCACGCTTTGGCGCTGCCGCACCCGCCCGCATGGACACAGCCCGCGTGAAGGTGGAACGCATCGACCTGGAACACCCCTTCTACCGTGCCGTTTTCCGGAACATGCCACGCAACGTGGACCTGCCCCTGGTGCGCTACCGCTGGAACCTCCGTCCGGCACCGGGCAGCGACATCCTCCTCAGGCTTCAGGACGGCAGTCCCTTTTTGGCGCGAACGAACAGGGGACGCGGTTCTGTGCACTTCTGGGCCTCGCCGCTTGCCGAAGAAGCGGGCAACCTGACACGCCATGCCCTGTTCGCGACCTCCTTGTTGCGCATGGCCGAGCTTGCCCGCCCCATGGGCGCCCTGTACCACACCATCGGCGCAGGTACGGCCATTCCCTTGGAAGGCGTGGACCTGCCGGGGGAGCAGCCACCGTTGCTGCGCGGCCCTGAGGGCATCGACCTGGTGCCCGAGGTGCGCCGCCTCCAGGGCGAGGTGTCCTTGGTGCTGCACGATCAGGACCTCCCGGCCGGAGCCTATGCCGTTACCGCGGGTGCGGACACCTTGACGATGCTGGCGCTCGATCAACCACGCACGGAGAGCGACCTCTCCGCCTTCGGTGTGGACGAATTGC
>CAYQMC010000266.1:0-3639 GCA_964418285.1 uncultured Chryseobacterium sp. | reverse complement strand
CGCCGGGCGCGTGCTGACCACCGAAGAGGTTCGTGCGCGTCTCGCCTCACGGAAAAAGCAGTGAGGCTCCATGTATCCGAGTACGCAGCTGCGTGACTCGATGACATTTGGGACTACTACGCCATTGAAGCCAGCGAGCGCGTGGCCGACCGGATCACCAGCAAGATCGTGGACGATATCGACTGGCTGCTTGAGCACCCACGTGGAGGCCAGTATGAGCCGTTGCTTGACCATCTGGGCCTGGGCCACCGCCGCAAGGTCAGCGGTAACTATAAGATCATCTTCCGCATCATCGACGACCTGATCTTCGTGTCGGACATTTTCGATACGCGACAGGACCCGGAGAAGATGGTGTGGTGATCACGGCACCTGGGAGGCGAAGCCGCTACTTCGCACCCGCCTCATCGCCCGGCATCATCCCCAGCTGTTCCATCATCTTGAACTCCTCCATGAAATACCGTTTAGACATTCAGATCCGGCTAGAGATGCGCCGCTATATTTTCGGAGGACAAGCCGGGGAGAGCATGGCGTAGCGGGGTCTACGGGATGCTCTCCCCGGTGAAGTCATGCGGAAAAAGAGCAAGCAGATCGGTCGGGTCTGAGTGTCTAAATGGTATAACCCCAGTGCTCCACCACTTTCCCGTTCTCGAAGCGCAGCACATCCACCGTTTGCACATCGATGGGCTTGTTGGTGGCGGGCATGCCTTCGTCCATGGCACCGCTGTTCACGCCCTTCCAGCGGTAATGCACCACCACGCGGTCGCCCTCCGTGATCATGTGCATGTCCTCCGTCTTGTTGTCCGTGAAGGTCGTGCTGGACTTGGCGACCAGATCCTTCAACTGCTGGATCCCCGTGGAGTTGACACCCGGCATGGACATGTGCGACACGAAATTCTCCGCCACGATCTCCTCGATGCCGTCCGTCTTCCCCGAGAACCACAGATCAAGGAAGCGCTGGGTGGTCTGCTTCATCTGATCCATCTCCGCATGCTTCGCACTGTCGGCCGTCATCTGGGCCTTGTGCTTGGCCATCATTGTATCGTGCTCCGTATTGGATCCGCCACAGGACCACAGCAGTGCTACCAGGGGAAGGGTGAGGAGCAGGGAGTTTTTCATGGGTGTTGGGGTTGGATAGCGAATGTATGCCGAGGCTGGATGCCAAACCAAAGAGCAAAGCCCTGAAAGCTCCTCGGACAACATCTGGTGAGGTTTGTGAGGCGCCCGTGCAGTTCCTACTTTCGATTCATGTCCGACAAGAGCGGCGAAAGAAACCTCTTCCCCAAGAATGGCGGATTCGAAAAGCTGCTGAGCTACCAAGTGGCGGAGTTGCTGTTGGACATCACCGCGCGCTTCATAAAAAAGCACATCGACCCCGGTAGCCGCACACGTGATCAGATGGAGCAAGCCGCGCGTAGTGGAAGTCGGAACATATCGGAAGGCAGTGTCTTCAGTGCGACTTCGAAGAAGATCGAGATGAACCTGACCAACGTTGCGCGCGCCAGCTTGGTCGAACTGAAGAAGGATTACGCAGCGTTCTTGCGCCAGCGGAAGCTCCCTCTTTGGCCCATTCCGGATCCCATCCGTCAGGAATTGATAGACCGCCGTTTCAAGACCGTGGATGACGTGGCAGCATGGGGTGCTGATGTGCGCAAGCGGGCCGGCGAACGGAGCGTGCAAGAGATCGCAGGCAACATCGGTCACACCTATTGCATGGTGGCCATCGGCCTGCTGGACCGGCAGATGGCCGCACAGGCCCGCGACTTCAAGGAGAACGGCGGGTTCAGTGAGCACCTGTACAAGCTGCGCAAGCAGGGGCTTGCGGAGGGAAGGAAACCACCGCCCGACCCTCCTGAACAGAAGCCGGAAAAGCCTACGGGCACTGCTCAGCAGTAGCTCAGGTGGACGGGGTGGACACGGACCGCCATACCGTGTCCACCCTGTCCACCCGAACACCAAGGAGCTACCGATCCAGCAGCTTGAATGCATGGAATAGGTTCAGTCGACCCGTGCGTGACGGATTGCAGCGGAAAGCCCGCAAGCGAGGAGGAACCACGAGTGCGGCCTTGCAGCGGAAAGCCGGACCCCGAGGCTTTTGCGAGGGGGCACGCCCAAGCAACCTAACGACTGACCTGAGCGACCATCACGACCATGATGGCCACAGCCAACACCGCTACGCTCGCGAACAGGGCAAGCATATACTTGCCCATGAGCCGCTGCTGTCCTTTAGGCAGCTTCCCAGCGAAGAACTTCAGAAGGAGATCCGGTTCGAGATATATCTCCGGTAGTTGCCACTGCTTTCGCCATGCCCGTGCGAGCAACCATCCCGCAAACGCGAGCCCAACAGTCATCAACGCATAGACCTGCCATGGCATACTCTACTTGCTGAAGTACATGGACCGTTCCCCATACACCTGCCGGAAGAACGGATCCTTCAGATCCTTGATGAAGTAGATCGCCTCAACGGTGCTCTTCATCTCTTGTCTTCCCATGAATTCAATGGAACATTGAATCGCTCCAGTCCAAACTCCTTGCACAGCACCAAAGTGTCCAACAGGTAATCGCAGGTGCACCTGTCGCCCTCATACACGAAGAAGTAAAATCCGAGTTCGGGCTTGTCGGAGACGATCTCAAAAGCCTTTCCATCGTGCTCAGCTCGAGCAATCAAGTCACTTCGCTCCGTCATCGGCTCAGATACATCGACCGTTCACCGTAGACTTGCCTGAAGAACGGATCCTTCAGATCCTTGATGAAGTAGATCGCCTCGCCGGTGCTCTTCATTTCGGGCCCCAGGCTCTTGTCCACGTTCGGGAACTTGTCGAAGCTAAAGACAGGTACCTTGATCGCATAGCCATCCAGCCGCGGCTTGAACTGGAAGTCCTTCAACTTGGCGCCGAGCATCACCTTGGTGGCCCAGTTGACGTAGGGCTCGCCGTAGGCCTTGGCGATGAAGGGCACGGTGCGGCTGGCGCGCGGGTTGGCCTCGATCACGTACACCACTTCGTCCTTGATGGCGAACTGGATGTTCACCAGGCCCACGGTATGCAGGGCCAGCGCGATCTTGTGCGTGTGTTCGCGGATCTGCTGGATCACTTTTTCGCTGAGATCGAACGGAGGTAACACAGCATTGCTGTCTCCGCTGTGGATGCCGGCGGGTTCGATGTGCTCCATGATGCCGATGATGCGCACCATCTCGCCGTCGCAGATGGAATCGCTCTCCGCTTCGATGGCGCCGTCGAGGAAGTGGTCGATGAGGATCTTGTTGTCGGGCATCAGGCGCAGGATGTCGAGCACCTGGGCCTCGAGCTCGTCCTCGTTGATCACGATCTTCATCTTCTGCCCGCCGAGCACGTAGCTGGGGCGCACCAGCAGCGGGAAGCCGAGGGTGCGCGAAAGGGCGATGCCTTCCTCGGCGGTGTTGACGGCACCGAAGGCGGGGTAAGGGATGTTGAGGTCGCGCAGCAGCGATGAGAACCGCTCGCGGTCCTCGGCCATGTCCAGTGCGGCGAAGCTGGTGCCGATGATCTTGATGCCGTACTTCTCCAGCTTTTCGGCCAGCTTTAGCGCGGTCTGCCCGCCGAGCTGCACGATGACGCCTTCGGGCTGTTCGTGGAGGATGATGTCGTAGATGTGCTCCCAGAA